>JAHDGY010000107.1 GCA_020631555.1 Flavobacteriales bacterium
ATGCACCAATTACTGCTAATAAACAGAGAGTACCGCAGTTTTTAAGGAGCGACTACTTAGTTAGTGATAATTAAGTTTCGTTGATGAACGGTTTCACCCAGAGATTGATCAAATATTTTCAGTAAATAGACACCGGGAGGATAATTCTCTAATTGCAGCTGTGTTTTATTAACCGATCCGTGAAGTAGCAATCGGCTCATAATTTTTGCTCCCGACGAATTATAAACCTCAAACTTCATTTGTGAATTCCACTCTGAATTAGACTCCACAGTAAACTCTCCTTTGGAAGGATTTGGATAAATGCTAAAATATTGGAAACCATTGTAATTTACAGGTAACGGATTGTAGATCCTTTTTGCACCATCAAAATCAATTTGAACCAGTCTATAGTAAGATCTTCCTAGCATTGGATTTGGATCCAACATTTTATAGCGACTCGTAGTACTTGCATTCCCCTTTCCAGACTTACTCCCCACAACTTGCCAAAGCCTTCCATCGGAAGATTTTTCAATATCGTAGCCTGAACAATTCGTTTCTGAAGCGCTGGTCCAAACAATTTCTACCTCATCTCCAACCAACTCAACGTCGAAACTTAACAAGTCGATTGGTAGCGGAGTGTTCGCCCAAAAAGTCGGACCGTGAATCACAAAGTGAGAAAATGAAGAAACCGAAATCTCTAAATAATGCACATTACTTGTGGTCGTAATTCCAGCGGGAATACTACCCGAACTTGTCGGCGTTAATAGAACCCCACCGCCAGAAAAGTCCATGGCATCGTTTGCAAATTTGGTAACTTTTAAATCAGACAAATTCAAAGTAGAACCATGTGCCGCCGACAGGGTGTCCAAATCGTCTTGGGTGAAATACAATCGGACCAAAGCCAACTCATCATTGGTAGGCGTGAATCCAAATCTTCGCTCCAAATAAGGGTCCCCGTTGATTCTCTGAACGGTGTTGTCAACTTGAGTGGTTACCGTAACCGAACCTAAACCAACTCCAGCTGGATCGTCCGCTATCGACAAAATTGGTCGTTCGCTTCCATTATTGCCCGCATGAAAATGAATGAAAGATCCTTCGTTGGCAAGATTACACGTTGAAGAATCTCCACTTTGGCTGATAACGTTGGCACTTGGCAACAACACTTGATGAATCGTGTCAGCAGCGGCAATAACTCCGTTAACGTTAGAATTGCAATTGTCACTACTAAACGAAGTGATCTTAAATTCCATATCCGCAATCGGACTAACATTTATTGTGTGACTGGTTGTTCCGTGCAATATCGTATCGTAGACAGAAGCAGCACCATCAATCGAATAAGCTAAATAATATGGGCCGCTTCCATTGAAATTCCAAGTAACGTCGGTTGAAGTTCCAACACAAATGTACTGGTCGGGGCCGGCTGAAATGTCCGGTGTAACATAATTCCCTCTAGAGAAATCCCAAATTCCGCTGGCAGAAATATCATTCGAGTTAATTCCCGTGAAAAAACGAAATTGAGAATCATCTGAAGTTGCTTGATTATCCTCAACAGAGACATAATCCAAGCAAAAAGAAGTCATGCTACTTCCACTATTCGATTTATGAAAAGTTGCAACCGTTCCGGTACTGGTCGATTTAATCGCAATTTCATTCCCATCTGTTCCTGTAGCAATTAAAACACCGTCTGGCGCGGTAAACGTTTGGATGGATCCTTCTTCTAAACGATAGATATTTCCGGGCGTAAACTCCAGCGTGTCATAACTGTTCGATCCGTAAATTTTACCGCTTCCTTCGAAGTTTAGATAAATGAAATGATCCGCCCCTCCTTCCCAAACCGGCGCATCGTTATCCGATGTTGCCACATTCGTGAAATTGACGTAGCCAAAATTCAATCCGCCACTATTAATTACGGGTACCGAATTACCTGAGAAATTGATAGTTGCCGAAGTTGCATTAAACATTAAATTGTTGGTGATTTCAGTATCCCAAACATAAACGTTGGACAAATGTCCTATGGAATTAAACGTTCCATTGTCGGTAATTGTGAATATTGACGTACCAAGCGACAAGGTTCTGGTGTTGGTGTTAGATGAATTAAATCTACTGCACGTAAGTGCATAATTTGCGGTGTTGAACGATCCAGATTGTAATGTCAATTCTTTAGTAGTAGTAAAATTTCCTGCAAGCGAATAATTCCCTGTGCTTCCGACAAATTTGACGTCACACCCCAAACTTGCACCGCCGAAGTCAATCGATGCGGATCCCTGCGATCCAAATAACATTGTTCCGGTGAATCCTGAAAAAGTAGCACTTCCGTCAGAAGCTACCCCTCCGAGCACAATCAGCGTCTCGGAACCAACAATTGCAACATTTGAAGAAGCAACTTCAATATGAGCGCAACTGATTTGAGCCCCAATAGTTATGTTACTGGCTGAGCCGCTAAAGCTTTGATTATCGAATACCACCGTGTCGCCCGAACTTGGGATGCAGCCCAAATCTCCCTCCGTATTACCCGGACTAGTCGTCCAGTATCCGCTTGCATTCCAATTTCCCGTGAATGTTGCACCTCCGCTACCATTCAATGCCCGCCAATAGTATTTCTGCCCCGATACGGGACTAAAGGTCCAGTTTGTATTCCCTCCTAAATCAGCCGAATTTGTAATAGTGTGGGCATTTACGCTTTCAGAACCAGATACAATCATATAGTCTCCAGCTACCGAGCCATCTATTTTAGTTTTATATGTACTTCCGTTTACACCGGTGAAAGAAACCATGGTAGAACAGTTGCCATTGACCGATAAGTTTCCGGTTACAATTAGACTATCGTTCAATCCAAACTCATAGGTTTCCCCAGCAGCCAAGTTCAAATCACCATACACTCTGACTTTATCCAATGCCCCGATTGAAGTAACGCTCGAATTATCGTCGCCATAAAATCTCGCACTACCGTTTAAGGTTACATCACCATGAAAAGTAACGTCTGCTCCCTTGGAAAGCGCGTCTGTTCTCAATCTCGCAGTTGGGTTGACTAATGTGAATTGTGGAAATATATTATCAATTCCGACGGTGAGTCTCGTTTCAATATCTCCGGTTCCTGTGAAATACAAATGGGTATTGGTGTCAAATGTCCATTGGGAACCATAATAATGAATTGGCCTAGAATGAGACATCCAAACTTTACTTCCTGAAATGTCGAAATCGCACGAATAGTACTGTCCGTATAAATTTTGAATCCCAATGTTGAATCCGTTAGAAGTAAATGAACTACCCGTATAAACTAAAAACACTCCAACAGACAAAGAATCTAAAAGCGTGTAATCAGCATTTTGGCGAAGATACAGTGCAATGATGTCCTTACCATCTGACTTGATTGTATTGGAATTTGACCCGTAACAAGTAAAAACCCATGAGCCAGTCATATCCGCATCCAGTTGTAAATCTCCGTAAATATGAACTCCACCGCCATCGTTAAAACTGGTTGCTCCGGTGACCGACCAAATCATGTCGTTACAATATCCAGTACTTGTAATATCACAGGTTTGACCATTAGCAGCAGGCACAAAATAAACGTTATCCACCTGAGATGGTCCGCAATCAGTCACCAGCAACGGAGAAGTTCCAGCGCTGTCTGTCGCCCAATTGGTTGGATCGTCCCAGTCCGTATCCGTTGCCCCAGTCCAGTATAAGTCTCTGGATGCAGGAGCAGTAACATTCCAGCCAGTAGCATTTAAAGAATTAAACCCCGTGATTGCATGCCCCGCTGTTCCATCATCGCAGTTTAAGCCCAAAATATTCATACCAACCATTGGATCGGCGGAAACAGAAGCAGGCATGTACAACGTTCTTGCATTATCCGACCGAAAAGTGGTTGGCGAACAATGGTCTGTGGTCATTATTAAATCCGTTGTAATGGTATCTGCGCGATACCAATCATGTGTTAAGCCACTGGAGTTAATCTTAAGAACACCAATCTTTCTTGAATGATAATTTAAATTAGCCCCATCCAACTCAAGTGTATCAATATAACATGGGGTCGGACCATAATGATCATAAAATAACTGGTTGGTCCCCATGTGATGAATATGGTTGTATTTTAAACCTCCTAATCGGACGAATACAAATCCGGCCGAATATTCAAATTGGATTTTAGAATTTCCCGCATTGAATTTAAATTGGGCTTCACTAGTTCCTCTACATTCCCAAGTACAGGCTGGAGCGTTGGTGGTATTATAACCATAACGATCGAAACCGGAATTTCCAGTAACGTGAATTATTGAAGAATTCAAATCCCAACGTCTATTGGTACTATCCCCCCCAGTTCGAACGTCCGAATCGAAAGTGTGCATTGTCATATCGTGACTACTCGAACCATCAGAGGTGTTTAAGTATCCGAAGGCAATCAGAACACAGCCTGCTCTAAAGTGATCTTGCAGACTCCACTCGCCACCAATTCCATCGAATTGCACACTACCCAGTGTATGGCCTGCACATTTGATAGTATGACCAGCAGTGGTGGCTTTAAAAAATATTTCGCTTCCGTTGTAATACCCTTCTACGGTGTTCCAGACAATATTTGGCTCAAGAGATAACGAGCCATAAATTTCCAAAAATCCTGGATTCGACAGAGCAAATGTAGGCGCACTACCCAACCCAGAAATATCAGGATTTACTGTGAGGTTGTTGCATCTTGCCTGTGAATTGATGGTTATAGTAGCTGGAGCACCACCTGAAAAACCAGCCGCGTTAAAAAACACATTATCATGTGGTCTTGGAGCCTGACATGGTTCCACCCCTGATACAGAACCTACACGCCAAGAACATGGAGCAGACCAATCACCATTATTGTTAGCATCGGTTCCTACCCAATAAAGTTCCAATGAATTACCGCTACCATCGCAACCTCCACTTGGGCCAGATGGGCATTGTGCTGATAAGCTTACCTGAAAGAATATACAAATAGTGATAACGCAAAGGCAATATCCGTTTGGGATGGGGTCGTTCATTTTTACGAAATATTGGTGTTTTACAACAGTATAAAGAGGTTACTACGCATTTCGGACAAAATAGTTTACCCCTACTTCCAGCCCAAATTCGTTGATTCAAATCAATTCCGAACAACTATAAATCCGGCGGAAAAACCCAGTTAACGTTGAATAAATACTCCAGTTTGGCTTAAGTAAAATTGAGTTGATCTGGAACGATTCCTCCACCTTTCTCCTTACACTGCTTGATATATTCGGTAGGCGTACACCCCATCTGCTTCTTAAACTGCTGATTAAAAGTGGCTTTACTTTTAAACCCCACTTCAAAGGCCAGAACCTCCAATTTCATATGCCGATGGGTATCTTGGTTTGCAATTTCACAAAAGTACTTTAACCGCTTTCTGGCTAGATATGTTTTGAAATTAAGCCCATAACCATCGTTGACAGCTTTAGAAATGTAATTCTTGTTTGTCCCAAGAATTTCGGCTACATCAACCAAAGAAATATCCGGGTTGCAAAAAAAACTAGGCTCAGACATCAAGTCCTCCAATTTACTTAAGTACTTAACATTACGAGATTTGGCCTCATCAAAAACCTCGGGACTACGATTCAATTTATGTTTGACAAACCACCTAACCACTGGGATGGTTAGAAGAAACAAAAGTCCGCCGAAAAAGAGCCATAAATCTTGAGATTTTAGTCCTACCTTTTGGAACTTACTTTCTTCGAACCTAAAGGAACCTGACAACGGCCTAACCCTTTCAATTTGATCAAATTGAGTTCCAGCTTCAGACACTACGGATAAACGAACAATTTCCGCCAACTCCTCCTCTTCATGATCTTTTAGCGCCTTGATTACCAGGTGAGATATTTGAACAAAATCACCAATTTTTCCTATGTCTCGAAGATGAATTCCTGCTCGTAAATAATCGTTGTAAAACTTTTGAACCTCACCAGTTGATCTGTACTCACAAAGCGATTGGAGCATTTCGAACTGCCAAATATCGTACTCTTTAGGCATCAAGCCTTTTAACGCGGCAAAGTTTTGCGCATAAAGATCAGGATGCCCAGCGTGTGCTTCTAACACACAATTCGCCATTAATTCATAAGTTCGTTTCAGCTTTGGATCTAGCCCTTCAAAACAAACCTGAGACAACTTTATTGCCTGACGACATTCGTTAAACCTATCAAGACCAGCATACTTTTCTGCCAAAAGAAAATGTTGCTTTCCTAAAGACACTTTCGAAATAGCGGCCTGTTGGGCTCTTCTAACCAGGTCTTGCTGCAATTCAAGGGCTAATTCTAAGTTTCCTGACATTGAAACCATGCGAATTTCCAACGTTCTAATTTCAATCGCCAATTCACCGTATTTGACAATATCAATATCTTCCAAGTTCTTGAAGAACAATTCTACCTCGTTAAAAAGTCCCAAATGCAATTGAACCTCGATCATGCGACGCATAGCATTGAGATAGTACCACTCCGAGTTAAACCCCTTGGCTCTTTCCACCAGCCCTAACGCAAAGTCATAAGCTTTGTAAGTCTCTCCATTTCCGAGTGCTAAAAGAAATTTTTTATCCGTAGAAGAATACTCAATTGTATCGCATCCCAAGCGTTTAGCCAAATTGGAAATTCGAGTAAATTCGGCCAGAGCACTGTCTATTGACCAATCTGCACTATTCGTCTGAGCATAATTTAGCCGCTTCTTTAACTCAGCCTTTGTTGCATTTTGTTCAGCCAATCCTTGGCCATTACACAAATTCGCATTTAAGGCAAACAAAACAACGGCACTGTAGTAAAATAACTTACAATTCATAGAGATTCCCCAAAATCTACACCCAATTACATTAGTCAAAGTAACTTGACGGTACAATGATACGCATATTTAGGGGGTTCAGTTGCAACGAACATGTACAATGAGACACGGAATACGCTGATACCTTTGCACATAAAGTAGTTTGAGATTGTTGATTAAGTTCTGTTGTTGGTTGATTTTTCATTCTATTCATTATTTATATTGTTGCTGATAAATGAGTTACAAACAGACCAATATATCTCAGATGAGT
>JAHDGY010000108.1 GCA_020631555.1 Flavobacteriales bacterium
ATGGACTTATTAAATTATTGAAAACTCCAGCAATAACCAGACACACTATTCTGGACACTACCATAATGAAACATAGAAAGGTTCTTCAGAACCATTAAATACGATAAAATTTATCTCGAAATGCCAGAAGATGGATTAGCATTAAATCGGGTCTGTACACAATTTATCAACTTTTACAATCACAAAAGGGAACACTCAGAAATTGGCTATGACACGCCTAATGAGTGGTTCAGCACTGCTGCTTAAACTATTAACAAATCAAACAAGTTATGAGTCTCCCCCAGACCCCTCGTTTTTAACATCAATAAACTTAACTTTATAAAATAACTGTCCGAACAAACTAGACCACTACATTCCTCACTAATAATCTACAACATTTCATTGGCTAGGTTTGCCAATTCAGATCTTTCTCCTTTTTCCAAAGTAATATGAGCAAATAATGGATGGCCTTTTAGGCGGTCTATTATGTAGGTAAGGCCATTTCCTTGTTCATCAAGGTATGGAGTGTCAATTTGTCTAACATCCCCAGTGAAGATTATTTTGGTATTATCTCCAGCCCTGGTAATAATTGTCTTGACTTCGTGTGGTGTAAGATTTTGGGCTTCATCAATTATGAAGATAATATTGGAAAGACTTCGTCCCCGAATGAACGCCAGAGGGGTAATTTTGAGTTTTCCAGATTCCTCCATCTCCTCAAGTAACTTGTGCTTCTTTTCGGTAGTCTTGAATTGACTTTTAATAAACTTAAGGTTGTCGAAAAGAGGCTGCATGTATGGATTGATTTTGTCTTCTGCACTTCCAGGCAGGTATCCAATATCTTTATTACTAAGCGGTACTATAGGCCTAGCAAGTACGATTTGCTCGTAAATGTTTTTTTGTTCCAATGCGCTGGCCAATGCAAGCAGCGTTTTGCCTGTACCAGCGACTCCTTGTATGGTTACTAATTTGATATCTGGATTGAGTAATGCGTGAATCGCTAAAGTTTGCTCCGCATTCTTTGGTTTTACTCCGTAAATATATTGTTTTTCAATTCTTTCCAGTCTTTGGATATGCGCATTAAAGTATGCCAAGATTGAAGTCTTACCATTTTTTAGAATATAAAATCCATTATTGATGGCATTACCATCTATAAATCCAGTTTCTTCTGTTGATCCATTTTTGTAAATGGCTGAAATTATAGAAGAGTCAACATTTTCGATCAGGAATTTTCCGGGATGAAGGTTTTGTACACTGGCAACTTTGCCGGTTTCATAATCTTCTGCCTCGAGCATCAATGACTTAGCCTTAAGACGTAAGTTAATATCTTTGGAAAGCAGAATTACACGTTTGGCTTTTGTGGATTCCTTTAAGGACAGGGCTGCATTAATGATCGAATGATCGTTTTTTTTGCCGTAAATCTTGACTGCATCGTTGCCATTGACATCATTTTCTAAAACGATTTTTACCTTACCCTTTTTAGGGTTCTTCGGATTTTCTTGGTCCAAAGGAATCCAATCTTGCAATAAATGATCTTTTGATAGCCGATCTAGTTGTCGAATGAATTCCCTGGCTTCAAAATTCTTGGTATCATTTCCTTTTTTGAAATTGTCCAATTCTTCTAGCACTGTTATCGGAATTGCAACGTCGTGCTCTTCAAAACTATGTATGGAGTTATGGTCATGCAGTATAACGGATGTATCAAGTACAAAAATTTTTTTCACTTTACTCTTAGCCATGAGATGGATTTAGAATTATAGATACAATTACACTACGGCAATAAAGCGCAATGGTTATGATGGGTAATTTAAACGGTGATCAGTCCTGCTTAGCAGACATGAACCACTCCCTTAAGAAACCGGTTAGTATAATTACTGAATACTTAGTTTCTTGTTTAGGTCCTCTAAGTAACCGCGAAATGTTTTATCCGTTTCAGAAAGATTATTGACCGTCCTACAGGCATGCAACACAGTAGCGTGGTCTTTACCTCCACAGTGCATCCCGATATTGGCCAAAGATGACTTGGTCATTTTCTTGGCGAAGAACATAGCGATTTGCCTTGCTTGAACCACTTCTCGTTTTCGTGTTTTTGATTTTAGCAATTCAATAGGCAAGTCAAAATAATCACAAACTACTTTCTGAATGTAATCAATAGATACCTCGCGCGCAGTATTCTTCACAAACTTGTCAATCATTTGTTTAGCCAATTCTAAAGTTATGGCTTTTTTATTTAAACTTGACTGAGCTATCAGTGATATAAGCGCCCCTTCTAACTCTCGAATGTTTGTAGTAATACTGTAAGCTAGATACTCAACTACCTCTTTCGGTAGGTCGATTCCGTCGGCGTACATTTTTTTCTGCAGAATAGCAATTCGTGTTTCAAGAGTTGGAGATTGTAAATCTGCAGAAAGTCCCCATTTGAATCTAGATAGTAACCTTTGTTCCATCCCTTGCAACTCAACAGGTGGTTTATCCGAAGTTAAAACCAATTGCTTTCCAGTTTGATGCAAGTGATTGAAAATGGTGAAAAACACATCTTGTGTCTTTTCTTTTCCAGCAAAGAATTGAACGTCATCAATAATTAATACATCTATCATTTGATAGAAGTGGATAAAATCATTGGTATTGTTGTTTTTTACAGCATCAATAAATTGATGAGTGAATTTCTCTGAGGAAACGTACAAAACCGTTTTTTCTGGGAATTCATTTTTGATTTCAATTCCAATAGAATGCGCAAGGTGTGTTTTACCAAGCCCAACCCCACCATAAATCAAAAGTGGATTAAAGGCTGTTCCACCAGGTTTATTTGCTACAGCATATCCTGCTGATCGTGCAAGTCGATTGCAATCACCTTCAACAAAATTCTCGAAAGAATAATTTGGATTTAGATTAGAATCTACGTTTACTTTCCTAAGGCCAGGAATAACAAATGGGTTTTTAATTGGGCTTGCCCCAATATCCAGAGGCATGGCTACAGAAGGGTTTTTTAGCGCCTTCTTGTTGGTTGTAGGAATCTTTACAGTATATGGTTTCGAATTGGTGTAATTGTTTTCCATTACGATGCTGTACTCCAGCTTGGATTCCGGACCAATTTCTTTTCGTATTGTTTTGCGAAGCAACTCAATATAGTGTTCTTCCAACCACTCATAAAAAAATTGAGACGGTACTTGTATGGTGATTACTCCCTCCTTTATTTTAATTGGCTTGATAGGTTCAAACCATGTTTTATAAGCTTGTAAGCTTACGTTATCTTTAATGATGCTAAGACAGTTATACCAAACTTGTTCCAAGTTTTTTTTCATCATTTAAAAAGTAGAGTTATAGATTTAAAATTAAAGCAAGCGCTTAAATAATTCGAAAAACGGTGTTTACAATTCATGTTTAAACGGGATAGCAAATGTTTACATAAAAAAGTGAAAAAAAAAGTTCACGAATGTTGTTTTTATGAAATTATTTTCACGATAAAAGAGTGCGTTTTTCTGCATGATTTTACCGATCAATTGGTTTGTAAATTATCAACAAATAAGAGCACAATTTTGTAGAAAACCATTGTAAAAAACAAGGTTATTATTTTTTGGTTGGCACTTTTATTTTTGTAGTTTATTCACGCGTGGTTCAACTTGTTGAACCCACTAACAATCATTAATTGAAGTTGCTAGTCTAATCGTGTTATTATTGGTTGTGTGTTGGTATTCCTTCAGTTTTTTTAGTTGGTTGTTTTGATTCTGCGCCGGATTTAATCCGTGGACACTTAAATTCTTTGAACCTTTCGTGTTTTTTCGTCGTATTGGGGGGGTTGAGTCTATTTCGTTTAGCGTCAAATGCTAAAAGTTCTAGGGCAATAAATCCGAAATTTAAGAAGTCAAAAACCATGATTTAGATCATAAAAAACAACTATCGGATCATTAACATTCACTAAGTTTACTTCCACTAATTAATCATATTTAAATGGCAATATTTACAAACAAAACCCAGATAAGAGTCCGGTATGCGGAAACCGATAAGATGGGGTATTGTTATCATGCAAATTATATTGCCTACTTTGAAGTAGGAAGAGCGGAATGCTTAAGAGATCTTGGAATGTCTTACAGAGAAATGGAAGATACTGGAATACTTATGCCAGTTACAGAAATGTCAGTTAAGTATTTAAAACCTGCATTTTACGATGAAGTATTATCTGTAAGGACGACGATCACCCAAGTGCCGTCGGTTAGGATGTTTTTCGATTACGAAATTACCAACGATAAAATGGAGTTAATAACACAAGCTTCATCTACTTTGGTCTTTATGAATGCCCAAACAAGAAGGCCAATGCCTCCCCCAAAAAGACTGCTCAAAGCTCTTGATCCGGTTGCAGTTTGACTGAGCGGATGTTAATTTTAATACGTACCTCACTCAAATGAAAATACCTTATCTATTTACTTGTTTGCTCTCACTCTTAGGAAGTTCAGTTTTTGGCCAATCCAAGAAGGAATTTAGAGCGAAATTTGAAACAGTCAGCAGTTTAATGGTCAACAAAAATTTTGAGCAAGCTCTTCCAATTTGGCAGGAATTGGAACGGGCTCAACCAAAAAATGGGAATGTGAAGTTTGGCTTGGGGTTGAGTTACCTTAACTTACCACTTGGCGAGACCATGGCCATAGATTATTTGGAACAAGCTTCTGAGTATCTCAGTTTAGATGCCCAACCAGCCAACTATAAGGAAAAAAACGCACCAGTAAAGACTATTTTGTTTTTGGGTAAAGCGTACCACGTAGATAATCAATTTGATAAAGCCTTAGAGTACTTTACTGAATATCAAAAAGTGCTTCTACCTTCCAACAAGCAAGAACTTACTGAAGTTGAGCGTTGTATCGAGCTTACATCTAACGCCATTCAATTAAGAGAAAAACCTGTAAACATAGATGTTGTGGCCTTGGATGGATTGAATTCAAGTTTTCCTGAATACCGACCCGTAATTAATGGAGATGAGACGATGATAATGTTTACGGCAAAGCGACCCAACATTGAACTTAATCCAGGAATTGGCTTGGATGGAGAATTATTCGAAGATATTTTTATCTCTAAGAAGGAAAATGGCCGTTGGCTTGAGCCTGAAAAGGCCTCGGGAAAGATCAATTCCCAAGATCACGAAGCATGCCTGTATCTGTCGCCAGATGGGAACAATATGTATATGTACAAAAATGGTTCAGAACACGGTTTAGGAGGTGGCGTGTACGAGTCTTTCTATGAAGATGGTAGTTGGACCGAACCGGTGCCATTGAGTTCGGAGGTCAATTCTCCGTACTGGGAAACGGATGCTTCTCGAAGCCTTACAGGCAACACAATTGTATTCACTAGTGATCGACCAAGTGGATTTGGAAAAAGGGATTTGTGGATTATCAGAAGACTTACTGATGGAACTTGGGCTAAAGCCGAAAATATGGGAGGCGTGGTTAACACCATGTATGATGAAGAAAGTCCTTATTTGCATCCTGATGGTAGAACGTTGTATTTCAGTTCGAAAGGTCATTCAAGTATGGGAGGATACGATATCTTCGTTTCGGAATTAGATTCCAATGGAGTTTGGTCAGAGCCCAGAAATATGGGCTATCCACTTAATACAACCGGTGACGATTTGTTTTTTGTTCCAACCTTAGACGGGAAACGTGCTTATTTTTCCTCACAACGAAAAGACGGTCAAGGTGATCAAGATTTGTACATGGTTTACATGCCGGATGAAAGGGAAAAAGATTTAACTGTTTACAAAGGAAAGCTTCGAGATAGCACGGGTAAACCGTTGCGGGAAGCAGTTGTCTCTGTATTTGATTCCGAAACTGGTGAGCTTTTCGGTGAATATCGAGCAAATCAAAACTCTGGCGACTTTTTATTCGTCCTTAAACCAAACAAGAACTACGATATCGAATATGAAGTTGGTGGTGTAGTGATTCAGGATTCTTGGAATTTAGATAATTCGCCGAATGGGTTTAGTGAGTCTGATCGAGTTGTTTATAAGGAAGGCGACAAAGTTCAGGTGGTATCTGGTAAAGAATTAGCAGAACTTACGGCTAAATTTGAAATCGCAAAAAGGCGAGGTCAAACGGAAAATAATCAAGTAGGAAGACTTGATATATCTGGAGATAAAATCGGGATTGAAATGAGCGAAGAAAAATCACGAGAAATTCAATTGGCAAAACTCGAAGATTCAAAGACTGGTTCTGAAATTAAATCAAGTAGCGAGAGTTCAAAGCAATCGAAGCCGAAAGAAGGCTCATTGAACAATACTACAACTGCGGAAACGAGTGCGTCCGTTTCGTTTAATACGGTAAAATTTTTATACGGCAAAACGCATATGCTAAACGAGGCTAAACGAATAGTCCAATCAGTTGTTGACTTTTTGAAGCAGAACCAAAATGCTAAAGTCCTGTTGGAGGGACATAGCGACCCGAGAGGGAATGAATCTTTTAATCGAATTCTATCCCTACAACGGGCTATTACGGTTAAATCCATGTTAAACAAACAAGGAATTCCGAGTTCTAGAATTATTACCAAAGGCCACGGTTCCAGTAGGCCTCGGGTTGCCAACAAAAACCCGGATGGTTCGGATAATGAAATTGGTAGGCAAATTAACCGTAGGGTTGAATTTACCGTGGTTCGTTAATCTTGTTCTTCAGGAGAAAGACTTCTGTATACTAAACCAACCAGAACTGCTCTGGACCTTCTACCTTTATCTGGACACTATAGTTAGTCGCTCCTTAAAAACCTTTAGGGGGGTTGATTTTTCTGGATTTTTTAT
>JAHDGY010000109.1 GCA_020631555.1 Flavobacteriales bacterium
AATATCAAAAAGGTCGCTTAACTAATTTGTCCACTTTTTTGTAGGAAGTCCAGGTAATTATTAAACGGTAATCTCGCGCACCTCTAAAAACTGCCATAAAGCATGAATTTCGATGCCGCGGATTGCGCTGAAAAAATAGCCACAAACAAAAAAGGAGGTCATTGACCTCCTTTTTTGCTTAGTTTATTAATCAAATTTACTGATAGAAATACTTCCACTTTGTTGGGAATGTCACTCCCTTCAAATTTAGTTTTGGATAAGTCGTTCTTTTGTAATCAGCAAAAGCCATTGGATGACCAAACATGTGCAAATATTTCTGAATCATTATCTGCTCCTTGGCCTGCTCAACATCTGTTGGCAATGTTTCAATTGTAGGAATATAGGTACTACCGTCAACCCCGCTAAGATCAAAACTTGCTTGAACCGCCGCTTTATATGCATCCTGAGCATCAGATACGCCGTTCAAATTCAATCGCGCTTCAGCCTCAATAAACTTAGCTTCAGCATAATCAATTAGATATGACTTTTCATTCTTACTAACAGGAAAACCAAACGTAGTCCCGTCTCCATAATAAACAGGAACACGTGGATCGTTAGCCATCAATCCGGCATGCTCAAAAGTATCCATTTGAGCCGTCGACACCTGAACTGTATCCGCTCCAAATATTACATTCGCAGTTGCTGGTAGTGGATATTGCAAATAATCATCCCCACCGACAAACTTAGCACCAGCAATCTTCAACTTCAAGTTGTAAATATTGGCGTCTGCAGTAAGATAACCTCCTCTGGAAGTAACAAATCGAGCCCACTCATTCATATTAGTTGATGATCCTGCATGAGAAACATAGTAGCCATCAGTAGCTTTCAAATTAGTCGGAAGAGCTGCTAAAGCTTCAGCATAATTACCTTCGTTCAGGTAAACCCTTGCATTAACCATGGCGGCAACATGTGCATAATCCCCGCCTATTTCAGATAACAACGTGTGTATATCCTGATAAGTTAATTGAGGCCCTTGCTCTCCTCTCTTCTCGTACTTCTCCGCATTACTGTAGAATTCCATTACTACGGAGTAAATTAATCCTGCAATCAATTTACCTTCTTCTGATCCATCATCAATTCCCAATGAAATACCGTGTCGGTAAGCCGTATTATAAGGTGACTTCAATTTGGAATCTGAAAGGATGTACTGGGAGTATATCGGCTCGTAATGAATATCATTTCCTTGCAATTGTTGCGTTAACATTGCCGAAATTCTTCCTAATTCTCCAGTGTAAGTATATGCCGCAGCCTCTTTCGCTGTAGAAAAAGATGGAGCCTTACCACCATTCGGATTCTCAATATCTAGTTTACCACAGCTAGATAATGCAGCAACTGCAACAATTCCACCTGCTAATAGTGTGTTTTTTCCTAGTTTCATCATTGCTCTATTTAGAAGTTAGTAGAAAGTTTGATCATGAAACCTCGAACATTTGGAGAGTTGAAATAATCAAAACCTTGTGTATTCGAAGCTGCTCCTGTTAATGAAGTTTCAGGATCTCCTTGTGAATAGTTGGTAAACGTAAGTAGATTCGTTCCAATCGCAGAAACTGTAAGATTATCAATCGAGTTAAGAACCTTTGTTCCAAACTTCAAATTGTAAGTAAGCGATACATTTCTTAACCTCACAAAATTTACGTTCTCAATAAATTGTTCTGAAGCTCCACCAATACCTCGATAATACTTCCAGTAATTTTCTTTCGAGATCTCGATTGTATTTGGCTGACCATCTGTAGACGAAACACCTTCGATTACGACCTTGCCTTCTCTGTCTTCAGTTTCCTTTCCGATTCCACGGAAGTTCATCATTGCTTTTGTACCATTGTAAACATCTGCTCCGAAAAAACCATCGAAAAAGAAGCCTAAAGACCAATCCTTATAAGAGACAGTGTTTCTCCACCCTAAGTTGAATTTTGGATAAGGATTTCCAACCTTCTCCCTTTCAGGGTTTAAAATTGGTAATCCATTAGAAGCGATCAACAAATTTCCATTGTCGTCTTTTTGCCATGTCTCTCCATACATTACTCCAAAAGGCTCATCTTTCCGAGCATAAGCAGAAATACTTGTAAATCCACCAGCAAGAGCAATTTCTTCCACCCCATCCGCTAACTTAGTTACCTCGTTTCTGTTACGACCATAGTTTAACGAAGTATTCCAAGTAAAGTCCTTGGTTCGAACAACATCACTTCCGATAGACAATTCGATACCTTGGTTAACCATTTCCCCAATATTTTGGTAATTAGAAATAAATCCTGTAACCGATGACACTGGAACTTGTATTAATAGATCGCGAGTTGTTTGATGGTAGTATGCAAGATCAAATGTCAAACGACCTTCCCAAAATCTTAAATCCATACCTACTTCCATTCCTGAAAGGATCTCTGGTCTAAGGTTCTGATTCCCTTGAATTGCTCCCCAGTTAGTTAAGAAAGCTCCACTCGCATCGGTAGTATTTCCTGCAGTATATCCATCACCAACATTAACCGCTTGAGTATAGCTCGCATACCTCCACGGAAGTGGTGCGATACCAGTTTGTCCAAACGAACCTCTTAACTTACCGAAAGACAACGGTCCGATTTTACCACCATCAAATAACTCAGTGAAAATAAAGGCGACGTTAGTAGATGGGAAAAAGTTGTTATTACTTCCCATTTCATATTTTGAAGACCACTCGTTTCTTCCAGAAAGACCAAGGTAAAGCATTCTCTTCCAACTTGCAGTCATATCAAAATACAAAGAGTACTCGTTGATTAAAGTCGTATACTGCGAAGTTGTAACCGCTTTAGCATTGGCAATATTGTAGAATCCGTCTTCGCTCAATTGCAGTCCTTCTGTTCTCTGGTACTCGTCTTTCAAGTTTCGGCTATTTGCCCCTAGTGTGAAATCAAATCCAAATTCCTCTGTAGTTTTACTACCTCTAAGGATTACATCATTGTTTAATTCTTGGAAATTACCTTGGTAATCCATAATGAATCCTTTCTTATCGTCAACAGAGTTTGATCCGATTGGAGCCTTTGCTTTTCGAGCATCAGAATAAGAGTCTATCCCGGTTCTAAGCGTCAAGTCTAATGAATTAAAAAATCCACCTTCTTTTTTGTTAAGATCAACAAGCAAACTTCCATATCCCATTGTTCGCCATACGTTATCTACGTATGTATTTGCAAAGGCAGAATAATAAGGATTATCATACCATTCGAAGTAATTGTCGTTAGAATGATTTTCCTCGTACGCAGATTTCAAATCGAAATCAATTGGCGTTCTGTAAAGCGACAACATAACTCCCGCTAGGTTGGATCCCTTCTGCGGACGATTACCACCGGTTTTAGTCAAACTTACCGAACTATTAAAAGATAAACGATCAGTAAACTTTGTATTTGCACTTACTCGAATAGAGGTTCTCTTCCAATTAGAGTTAGGAATAATACCCTCCGCATTGGTATGACCAACAGAAGCTCTCACTTGAGAAGTTTGATTTCCTCCGGCCAGAGACAGGTTATGCTCTTGTGATACCCCTGTTCGGAAATAATCATTTACGTTATCGAATATTTCATCGTCTTTCACTGGATCACCCCAAGAATATGCGCCAACAGACTGACCAAATTTTTGTTGTTGCTCGTGCATGTTGATCGGATTAGTAAAGTTTACACCAGTAGAGAAACTTCCGATTAATTTACCTTCTGTATTAGATCCTCCTTTTGTTGTATAAAGAATAACTCCGTTTCCAGCACGGGATCCGTAAAGAGCAGTTGCGGCAGCCCCTTTAAGTACTGTAACACTTGCAATATCATCAGGATTAATGTCCATTGCTCTGTTAGACTGATCAACCCCTCCAACATTAGAAGAATAGGTGTTTCCCGTTGAGTTGTCAATAGGAATACCATCTACTACAATCAACGGCTGGTTCGCACCAAATGTGGCATTACCACGAATCAAAATCTTAGCAGAAGCTCCAGGAGTACCACTTGCTTGAATCACCTGTACACCAGCAACCTTGCCCTGAAGACCAGCAATTGGGTTAGGATTTCCTGCTTCAATTGCGTCTTGCCCCGAAATTTGTTGAGCAGAATAACCAAGCGTCTTTTCCTCCTTTTTTACACCAAGTGCTGTAACCATTACCGATTCAATATCAGTAATGCTCGAACTCAATGCAGGATTAATCTGCGTCCTTCTACCAACAACCTCTTCCTTCATTTGCATTCCAATAAAGGAATACATCAAAACTGACTCTTGGTTCTTAACAGAAATGGTGTACTTACCATTTACATCAGTAACAACTCCATTAGTTGTTCCTTTTTCAACCACAGATACCCCGGGCAGTGTTTCCCCATCTTCCTTCGAAGTAATTGTACCGGATACCTCAATTTGTGCATAAAACATGCTCGTCCCACATAAAATCAGGAACAGCGTTAATAAAAATCCCTTCATAGGTCTATTTTTTGTGTTTCTAAAAAGTAAAATTCGACGCAAAGTACCTGTTTAGTATAAAATTTTGACAAAATGACTTTTTGTAGATTTTTTGGGAGGTTTTTCAAAGTTTTTCGGACAGGTTTGGACCACAGATAATTACTAACAATTTGTAATTTACGATCTCCTGCAAAACAAAAAATCGTTTGTATAAAAAAAACAGTATTTCCTATAATGAAAAACCAAGATGACAGAACAATAAAATCTCTATTTTATGATGGTTCAGAGACTATATATAGACAATTTCACGCTATTCGTCGAAGACGAAACTATCTAAACCATACCATAAATATTGGATTTCAGCAACTTGAATCATTTAACATTTACCTAAACCCGCAAACACACTATTTTTTGGTCCCATTTTGTATAATTTAACCTTGCACCAAAAAAACACATGAAATATTAATCTTTTCTCACACACTTAAACCAAATCAAACGCATCCGGAATTAATTATTTCGTCATTCATTTTACACACGTCTCAACCTATTTTTCGCCTCCTACTTATCAAATCTGAACCATTTGAATCGAATCACGTATTCAATACACTTTACAACCATTGAGCATGTATAGATTTTTTCCCATCCTCTTTATTATTTGTTTTGGCACTGCAACTGTAAGTGCTCAAAATGAGAAATACTTTATTGGCTCCTCTACTATAATTAACGATTATAGATTAGCAGTCGATATTGCCAGCAAACAATTCCCAAAGTATAGGCAAGCGGTGGATAAAACGTATTTTGAACATCTGAAATTCAACACATCCAGACAAGAAATCTATGAAATTAAGGTAGTCGTTCATGTAGTTTACAAAGATGAAGTCGAGAATATTTCGGATGAAATGATCGCATCTCAAATTGAAGTTTTAAATGAAGACTTTAATCAGCAAAACGCTGATACCGCTAATCTAAGGCCAGCCTTTTACAATGTAAAAGGTAATCCTGGCATTCGTTTCACACTAGATCAAGTCGTTAGAGTTCAAACAAATTCAGACTTTATGATGGAAGCATCGTCAACTTATGATGATGTGAATATGATGAAAAAAACGGCACAAGGCGGAAGCGACCCTGTTGATCCTGAACACTATTTAAACATTTGGGTTTGTAAAATTCAAAGCTCCGTTGGCCAGGTGCTTGGATACGCGTTTCCTCCATCCGGTCTTTTTAATTGGCCTGCAGGGTCTCAGGAACCTAGCATCAATGTAAGTGGGATTGTTGTAGATTATAGGTCATTCGGAAGAAATGGGATTGGATTTTCATCGGGCGGACCCTCTTGGATTGTACTAAATGGAAGAACAACCACGCACGAAGTTGGACACTACCTTGGCTTGCGTCACATAAATGGTGATGCCGCATCTTCCCCCCAGCTCGACCCATGCGAAGTGGATGATTACATGCATGATACTCCTCCACAAGAACAACTTTCGTCGCACAATTGTAATGCGAATCAAAACTCATGCACTGAAAATGATACGCTACCTGACATGATTGAAAATTACATGGACTATTCATCTCAAGACTGCCAAAACACTTTCACCATCCAGCAGGCCGATTTAATGCGCAACGTTCTAGAAAATCAACGAAATGGACTAATAACAGATATTAGTTCCATTAAAATTGCAAATTCATCAACGTTCACGATGTTTCCAAATCCAGCAAAGGAACAGATTGTATTGCGGGCGTCAACGGATCTTATTAAAAGAGTCACTCTAACCAGCCCAACTCGTAAAACCATCAAAATTTTAACCTCAGTTGATTCATTAGTAGAACTTGACATTTCCAACTTATCCCCCGGAATTTATTTTGTTTCAGCTGAATTTGAAAGTGGGTCCGTTACCAAACGTCTAGTCGTTGATTAGATTTTGAACGTTATCATATATGCCCTTTGGATAGACGAAACACCTGTAGTGCTTTTAATAAATTCCAATTTGATAATTGGATGGAGAAACAACAACAGTTATAGAAGCTTAAAATTCAATATATTGCACAGCACACATTATTCATTTTTGAAATTAACGATTACCCAGTTTAGCGTGCCATTACAATGAGTAATGGCTTTTTGGACTTCCTACAAAAAATTGGACAATTTAGTTAAGCGACATATTTGATATTATT
>JAHDGY010000110.1 GCA_020631555.1 Flavobacteriales bacterium
ATAAAAAATCCAGAAAAATCAACCCCCCTAAAGGTTTTTAAGGAACGACTAACTAAATTGTCCAATTTTTTGTAGGAAGTCCACGGTGTGCCTATATTGAAAATTGATCCAAGAATTAGTAAATGAACCAGTCAAAATTGAACAGCCCTCTATTTCATAGGGGGCTTATGCAAGTACAGATTAAATGTGTCTGATCTCCAAATTCAGCCAACTTTTCGGACTAAAACCATCATTGATGATCTAAATATAAATCGCCCCTGAATTTCGCAGGAAGTGATTAGTCTTTTTTACAGGAAACACAGTATCAGATTAACTGAAATACACATCGTGTGTTCAGCGACTAATGAGGAAGATGTTTTTTGATTAGTCCATAGATAAATACCCCTAAAATTGCACTTACCAATGCAACTAGAATAACTGAGAATCCGCTTCCGACCAGAGCATATAATGGCCCAGGACAAGCTCCAGTTAATGCCCAACCCAACCCAAAAAGAACTCCGCCAGCTATATTCCCGATTTTATTGAACGGTTTTGCGGTTGGATCAATAGTCGCCCCATCCAGAGACTTTATACTGAATCTTTTAATTAAATAAATAGATAGCGCTCCCGTTATTACTGCCGTTCCAATAACTCCATACATATGGAATGACTGAAAACGAAACATTTCCTGAATTCTAAACCATGAAATAACTTCGGACTTAACTAAAATGATTCCGAACAGAACGCCAAGAAAGAGAAATTTAATGTGTTTCATATTTATCAAAGAATTAATGGAAGAATTAGGTGGGTCATCAGTAATCCACCAATGAAAAAACCAATAACAGCTGCTAACGAACCAATACTTAACAATGAAAGCCCCATTATTGCATGACCCGACGTGCAACCATTAGCATATCTTGTTCCAAAGCCAACTAAAAAACCACCTAGGACTAAAAACACAATGCCATTAACCGAGAGAACGTTTTGCCAGTTAAATACTTCAACTGGAAGTATTGAAGAAAAATCCTTAATTCCCAATTCTTGCAGGTCAGAAATAGTTGATGGTGAGATACTAATATTTTCACTATTGCCGAGAGTATTAGTTCCCAACCAGCCTCCAAGCATTACCCCAAGCGCTAGCATCAAACTCCAAGCGCCAGACTTCCAGTCGTACCTAAAGTACTCCACTTTGTTTGGAATGTAAGCAGCGCAGAGATGCCTTAATGTACTTGATATTCCAAATTGTTTATTGCCTAGCAACAGCAAAGCGGGTATCATAAGACCAATTAGTGGCCCAGCAATATACCAAGGCCATGGTTGTGTTATAAAATCACTCATATATTTAGTTTTCGTTGATCATTAAGTTTAGGTAAGAAAAATCATGAGTTATATCCAGTTTTGACACGAAATCATTTAGCTAGTTTTTGACTGCAATTCATTGTCGTGAATCAAGTTTGGTTGTTTAATCTATTGTTGTTGGACATCGATATTTACTGGTCGGAATATTATGTTCAGAAATAGCGAGAAAACCGCCTTGAACATCAACGATGTTATTGAAACCATTTTTCAACAGTATCGATGCAGCTATCATGGAGCGATACCCACTTTTGCAATGAATGTAAAATTTGGCAGTTTTATCCAACTGGCTCATCCCTTTTTCCAAATCATCTAGTGGAATATTGATGCTTCCAAGAACATGCTGTGATGAATACTCTGATGAGCTGCGGACATCTATGAGGTTAATTTGGCCGATTTCCATCTGTTTTGAAAGTTGCTCAGCGGTTAGAGACGGAACAGCAAAAACACTTCGCTCACTACTTTCCCATGAATCAAAACCATTTGTCAAAAATCCAATTGTGTTATCGAAGCCAACTCTAGATAACCGAGATATAGCTTCTTCTTCACTTCCTAATTCGGCAATCACAATTATAGGCTGGGTTATATCTGGAATTAAAGTTCCAACCCAGGTAGCAAAGCTCCCATTTAAGCCAATATTAATTGCGCCTGAAATAGATCCCTTACGGAATATGTCAGGCGATCTCGTGTCTAATATTAAAGCACCATTTCCTACTTCATTTTCCACTAATTCAGGTGAAAGAGGTTTCAGTCCGTTAGCCAAAACTTGTGCGTGACTTTCGTATCCCTGTTGATTGAGCAGAACGTTCTTGGGAAAGTACTGAGGTGCGGCGGGGATATTCTTGGTTAATTGTGTTATGAACTCTTGTTTACTAATATCTGATAGCGCGTAATTGGATTTCTTTTGTTCGCCTAGTGTTGACCAAGTCTCTTTACTTATATTCTTTCCACATGCAGATCCAGCCCCGTGAGCAGGATAGACCAACAAATCATCGGGTAACACCATTATTTTGTTTCGAAGAGAGTCATAAAGTAGACCTGCCAGATCCGCACTTGAAAGATCGGATTTGACCGCCAGATCTGGTCTTCCAACATCCCCAATGAATAAAGTATCTCCTGAGAAAATCGCATGCTCATTTCCGTTTTCGTCAATTAGCAGGTAAGTAGTTGACTCAAGTGTGTGTCCAGGAGTATGTAGAACTTTTATCTGTATGTTTCCAAGTTGGAGAATTTCATTGTCTGCTGCAATATGAGCAGAGTATGAAGTTTGAGCGTTTGGTCCAAAAACAATGGTTGCACCTGTTTGTTGAGCTAGATCTACATGACCTGATACAAAATCGGCATGGAAATGTGTTTCCAATACGTACTTAATTTTGGCCCCTGCCTTTGTAGCCTGGTCGATGTAAGGCTGCGGATCTCTTAACGGATCAATGATCGCCACTTCGCCATTCGACTCAATATAATAGGCTGACTCGGACAAACAATTTGTATAAAGCTGTTCCACTTTCATCGTTACATAATCTTTAGTTATTTCAAATTTAGAGAGACATAATAGCACCTTCAGTGACTATTGTTACAAAAGCTATTTAGGATCTTTCTTTTTGTACGAAAAGAAGAAGTTCGCCCATATTATTTTGGATAAGGCGTAAAGTAATGGTGTTAGCATCAAAAATGCTCCAACGAATATAGCGCAGAATATTACCGGATCATAATCTTTCCATAACACAACTGTTGCAACCCAAAAAGTAACAAATACTGCAACCCCTAGGGCGTAAGTTACATAATAAGACCCTTGGTAAAACCCCGGTTCTGTCGAAAATTTACCTCCGCAAGTACAACACGCTTTTCTAACTTCCCCCATTTGTTTTAGGTTATAGGGATTTTTACTCTGAAAAAACTCGCCCTCGTGGCAATAGGGGCATTTGAATTTTATTATGCTGTATAACTTATCTCCTTTTCGTATCATTTATATAAGAAATTCTTTGGCAAATATTAAGACCCCACAGACTAACACAAACCATCCAAAAGCAGATTTCAAGTGTTTGCTTGAAACCCTTTTAGACGCTAATATTCCGGCTAGGATACCGACGGAAGTGATAAAGGACAGTTTGATTAAGAATAACCAATTAATTGATAAAATCGATAAATCCCCAGTAAAACCGATTAGTGATTTAGTTGCTATAATCAACAAAGATGTACCAATAGCCTCTTTCATCGACATTCGAAGAATCAACACTGGAATAATCATAAAACCACCACCTGCACCAACAATCCCAGTCAACAATCCAACAATCAGTCCTTCCAAAATTATCTTCCAATAACCATTGCTTGACTGGCTTTTTAATGGGGCTAGCTCTTTTTGTTTTTTCCATAGCATCGCAATTGCCGTAACAATCATTATCATGGCGAAAAGCGACATAATCAAGGCATCTTTACTAACGGAAATCGATTCATTAAAAAGAATCATCTCCGGTATATTCGGAACAACAAATTTCCGAGTTAGATACACAGTCATTATTGAAGGTAAACCGAAAAAGAAAGCCGTCTTATACCTAATTTGGCCTCTCTTAGCAAAAGAAACTGCTCCAATGATACTAGAAATACCAACAATAAAAAGAGAGTAGGAAGTTGACAGCACCGGATCAACGTTAAATAAGTAAACCAGAACAGGAACTGTTAATATAGATCCACCTCCTCCAATGAGACCTAAAATCAGACCTATTGCCAAGACAGCAAAGTATCCTATAGTTATTTGAACGTCTTGAAATATCATGCTTCACCGAATAATTGCAGTAAAGCTAGAATATCTCAACTTTGCGGTCAGTGATATTTGTCACAAACCTAATAGACTTCAGATAAGCTCAATCCTGTTGCGTCCAAGTTTTACCTGACCTAATTTTTCCATTTGTTTCAGTAGCCGAGAAATAACCTCACGTTTGGAATTAAGTTCATCGGCTATTTCTTGATGTGTTAGGTTAAATGTCGTTGACTTTGTTGCGGCTGACTTTGTTCTCAAATAGTTTAATAAACGTTCATCTAATTTAGCAAAAGCAATGCTATCTATCGTGAGTAATAGTTCTTGGAAACGTGTGCTATAGGATTGAGCGATGAATCTTTTCCAAGTGGGATAAATTGACATCCATTTATCCATGAATTCCAATGGCAAGCGAATTAACTCAACGTCCTCTTCTACCACCGCCTTTATTTGACTTTTGTTATAACCCATACAACAGGTTAGAGACATTGCACAAGTCTCTCCTGGGTTCAGGTAGTAAAGAAATAAATCATTGCCTTCAGCATCTTGCCTAAGAACCTTAATCACACCTCTGCAAACTAGCGGAATGGCCTTTACATATTGACCGAAATCTATTAATATTTAACCCGCCGAAATTTGTTGAAAGGAACCTACTTTTAAAATTTGTTCCTGCAATTCCTTTTCAGAAATAATCGGAAAAATTTGTTTTATAATTTCTACTTGACTCATTGAGAACAAAAGTTCAGATCAATTAAGATATTAGCGACTATAGACTTCAAATTAACGGATAATTTACAAGTCGAAGCCGAATCCAAAAAACAAACAAATCTAGCAAATGCCAATCATATTTTTATTCCGACAAACTTTGTATTGCAGAAACCAAATACAAAGCTGAAGAAAATAGCAAACCCCGGATAATCCAACTGTTTCTAATAATTGAGATCGTGGCGATTTGTGGTGAAAAATCTAATTTGGCTAATCTGCCTATTTATCGAATGAGGTATTTTTTTAAATTCAAAATCAAATAAATCGTTTAACTCCTGTTCATTTTTTTGTGAAATCATACCTTTTCCATTAAACTGACCGGATAAAAATGAAAAAAACATAAAACATCCATTTTACTTTTTAGCAGCAATTTTGATTGTGGCATGTGGAACAGAAGACAACAAGACTGTAAGTGAAAGTATAGTCAATTTCAAGGTGGAATATAAGGGAGCGTTAAAAGCCATAATGCATAAGGGAGATCTATCCTCAAAGGCTAACTTGAGAGACTTGGAAAACTTTGAGCATGTTTATGCTTTGGGCGCAATGGAAAATCTCAAAGGAGAAATTCAAATATTTGACAGCAAAGCATACAACACAATGACAAGTGATGACGCCTTAATCGTTGATAGTTCATTTAACAAAAAAGCGTCACTTCTTGTATATGCCCGTGTAAACAAATGGAAAGCCTTTACTCTTCCTTCTGATGTTGTTGGTTATAAGCAATTGGAAAAATATATTGAGGAAATGGCGAAGAAAAATCAAATTCAAATGGATGAGCCCTTTCCCTTTTTGATTGAAGGGAAAGTTAAAGCATGCGATTGGCATGTAATTAACTGGAAAGACGGAGATACAGAACATTCTCATGATAAACACATAAACTCCGGACTAAATGGTACAATAGCGAATAAACCAGTCGAAATGTTGGGATTCTTTTCAAATTCACATCATGCGATTTTCACCCATCATACAACCAATATGCATATCCACGTAAAAACGGCTGACAACAAAATAGCTGGACATGTTGATGATATTACATTAGGAGAAGGGACGACACTAAAATTACCGTATGTAAAATAGACGATTGCTCGACCCAAACTGCATAAACGGTTCGGCCAAAATATTGTCAAAATGCTTCAAATCGTGCCGAAAACACTTGAACTACCTTCCAAACCTCCCCAAAACCTCAGAATAAAAATCATCTTCAATGATTTCCATATATATCTGAGTCGTTGAAAGCTGCGAATGCCCCAAGGCCCGCATAATCTTAAAAACATCTATTCCACGAGCAGCCATATTTGTACCGAAATTATGACGTGACGTATGAAACGTAAGTTCCTTCCATCTTGGTTCTGGAGACTCAATTAATTCCTTGCCTCGACCTTCGTAAACTACCACCTGATCGTTAAACAAACCGGATAACTCCAACATTTTGTGCAGCGATTCGTTAACCGTAGCATTGGATTCGACAATAGGTAAAGCTTGATTTTCGTTAACCTCGTCACCATACTTTTCCATAATTGACAAGCAATATTCGGACAAAGGAAATTGCTGCAACACTCGGTATCGTTTTGTTTTTTGTGGGTACAGGTGAACAACTTTTACAGGCCGACCACCGGTGT
>JAHDGY010000111.1 GCA_020631555.1 Flavobacteriales bacterium
CTCCTTGCTGTAATAACGTTTTCCTGTTCCCATCACTTAAACATATTAATTCATGTTTAACTATAGTGTCCAGATAAAGGCAGAAGGTCCAGCTGTAGGAACGATGCTATTTCTTCAATATTCTTTTCGCTCGCCGCATTGGATTATCTTCCGGATTTTGGTTAGCCTTAAAAAGTTCAAACCGTGATGGGACATGCTTTCTAGGCCAGTGATTATTGCTAAAATCAGTATCAGCCGTTTCCAAGTGTGGATCCAAACTTATTGAAGCAATTTTCTTGTCGAAAAAGAAAATTTTACTGACCTTAAAATTATTCAATTTCCAAATTTCCGCAGGAATTCGCTGTTCTTGTTTAGTGCCGTCTTCAAAGCTAAATTCCAATATTAACGGCATTACCAATCCACCAACATTCTCGAAATCAATCTGGTAGTAATTTCCGCCTTTTTCCAGAAGTTTTCGTTCACCCTCTGTTAGTTTAGCCACATATTCTTCGTACTCTTTTTGGTCTAATATTGTAGCATCCAACGGGTCAAATTTATTATAGAAATCGCGTAATTCAGGATGTCTTTCCATGACTGTTTCAGGAATTGCCGTTTTATTTCTTGTTTGCCCAACATGGACTGGCGATTGGCTGTGTTCCTCCTTCAGTTTATCAGACTTATTTTTAGGGTTTTCCAGATCAATTGAAAATAATTTTACGTCTTTAATTCCGATATCAACATGATCGGTGGAGTAGAACCATCCTCTCCAAAACCAGTCCAAATCAATACCAGATGCGTCTTCCATTACTCTGAAAAAATCCGCGGGCGTAGGATGTTTAAACATCCATTGTTGAGCATATTGTTTGAATGCGTAATCAAATAATTCTCGGCCCATTACAGTTTCACGTAAAATATTCAAGGCTGTCGCAGGTTTTCCGTAAGCGTTGTTTCCGAATTGGTGAATGGATTCGGAATTGGTCATAATTGGAGAAATAAAATCTTTTGATCCGGCCATATAATCAGCAATTTTATGGGCTGGTCCACGTCTACTTGGGTAATTTCTTTCCCATTCTTGCTCGGTTAAATACTGTAAGAAAGTGTTTAGGCCCTCGTCCATCCAGGTCCATTGGCGTTCATCTGAATTTACAATCATCGGAAAATAGTTGTGGCCTACTTCATGAATGATTACCGATATCATGCCATATTTCGTTTTTGCCGAGTAAGTGCTATCCGACTCTACACGACCAAAATTAAAGCAAATCATAGGGTACTCCATGCCAATTTTAGCCATATTCACCGAAATAGCAACAGGATAGGGATAATCAAAAGTGTACTTGGAATAACAGCGAAGTGTATGTGCAACAGCTCGCGTCGAATAACGTTGCCAAATCGGATTGCCTTCATCTGGATAGAAGGACATTGCAAGTACATTTTTGGAGTTTAATTTTACATTTTGTGCATCCCAAATGAACTTTCGAGAAGAGGCAAAAGCAAAGTCTCGTACATTCTTGGCTTTAAATGTCCATGTTTTCTTTTTGTTGGATTTATCCTTTGCGTTTGCCGCAGCTTCATCTTTGGTAACAATAAAAATTGGCGAATCCGATTTCTTAGCTTTGTTCAACCTATTCAATTGGTTTTTAGACAGAACTTTAGATCCATTTTGCAGCTTACCTGTTGACGCTACTATATGGTCTGCTGGAACGGTAATATTAACCTGAAAATCACCGAATGGTAAAGCAAATTCTCCACGCCCTAAGAACTGCTTGTTTTGCCATCCTTCGGTTTCATTGTATACACACATCCTTGGATAGAACTGCGCTATTCCGTACAAACTATTGCTATCTGATTCGAAAAATTCGTAGCCCGAACGTGTGCCAAATCCTGTACGTCGGTTGATATTGTACCACCAGTCAATCTTAAAAGTAAAACTTTTGCCAGGTGCAAGAGGCTTTTGGAGCTCAATACGCATCATTGTTTTATTAATCGTATAATCAATTTTTTTACCAGATGCGTCAGCAACGCGTTCAATTTTAAATCCTCCATCAAAATCATTGTGCAAACTACTTAGTTGACCAATTGAGGTAAGCCGATCAAAATTGGAATTTCTAATTTTCTTTGAATCCGAAGTTTTACTTCTGATATTCTGATCGAGTTGCACCCATAAATAAGATAGTTGATCAGGAGAGTTGTTTTTGTACGTAATAGTTTCTTTACCAGTGAGTGTCTGTTTTTCTTCGTCCAATTCAATGTCCATTAAGTAATTGGCCAAATTCTGGTAGTATTCATGACCGGGAGATCCTGCTGCGTTGCGATAGGCAGTTGGGGTGGCTAATTCTGATTTGAGCTGCTTAAACTTATTTCGGTTAATGTTATCGCTTGTTTGCGCATTTAGCCAGATTGCTGAGCTCAACAATATCCCAATCGTTCCAAATTTATTCATCATATCCTATCGAAAATTGCTCCAATATTTTGTTTTTGTCAAAAATTACGGAGTTACTCCTGCCCCCAATTTTTAGGTGCGTTATGTTTTGTTGATCATCAAAATGATCAATAAAAAGTGTATTTCTAATTTTTACTTGGTCAAACCGACTCAGATTAGAGACTTCGAGATATAGCCAACACGTCTCATCAAGTTGAACTTCTTTTCCGAGATAGTGACAATTCACTAAGGAATCATTGACAAACAATTCAAAATGTGATCTCAGATAACCGCTGATTAATGAGTCTACTTCTTTAGTTTCATGGTTCGTACCGATTTCCACTGTGTGGTTTGCGATTTTGGGCAAACACTTTTCTAAATCATGAGCATGTGATTTTATGGTAATTTGAAAAGCGCTATAATCGGGATTGAATACCACGGAGCTAATACTTACATGATACCCATGTATTGAAAGTAGTAAGTAACTTAAAAACCAAGCCATACCGTTATTGGAATAAAAAAACCTTCACCAATTTCGAAAGAATTAGCAACTTCATAAATGCGAAATTATATGATATGGCGCAATTTTAGTAAATTAATAACTTTTTAATTTCCATGAAATGAAGATAGTCCTTACAGTGTTGGGTATCTTATTTGGTTTAAGCGGATGGGCTAAAAGTGATTCAAAAGCAATGTATTATGAGGTGACACCTGGATATTTCAAACCAATATATTGAAGGAAGTGAATGCCTTTAATAATTCCAGTTCATCTTCTAATAAGCGTTACAGGTTTGGGGTGAATTTCAATGATATAGACATTCCAAAAAAGGTGAAATCGTACAAGTCCGTTTGGTATCACGATCCAGTGTCACAAGGGAAAACCAATACATGTTGGTCATTTGCAACCATGTCGCTTCTTGAATCTGAGGCAGAACGTTTATCTGGTAAGGAGGTGAAGCTCTCTGAGATGTACGTAGTATATTGGGAGTATGTAGAACGAGCCAAGTATTTTGTAAGGAATAGAGGTAATATGTTTTTTTGGGAAGGTTCTCAAGCGAATGCAGTTACACGTTCCATAAAAAATCATGGAATTGTGCCAGAGCGTGTTTTTAATGGTAAGCTTGATGGGCAGTTTTTTTTGGATCATTACGCGATGTTCGAGGAATTAAAAAGTTATCTGTCTAGTGTGATACAAAGAAACGAATGGGATGAAATTAGGGTTGTGTCAACAGTCAAATCAATTCTGTCCCATTATATGGAAGAAAAGCCGTCCAGTTTTCTTTTGGATGGCCGAACGGTTACGCCATTAGAATATGTTAAAATTCTTGGGTTGAATATGTATGACTATGTTAATGTGGTTAGTTTTATGGAAGACCCTTACTACAAAAAGACACAGTATCGAGTACGTGACAATTGGTGGCATAGTGATGACTATCTCAATGTGCCGTTAAATTCCTTTATGAAGGCGATTAAAAGTGGAATAAAAGCCGGTTACAGTATTGTAATTAGTGGTGACGTTTCTGAACCTGGATTTGACAAAACGGCCCAGGCAGCTATCATTCCATCTTTCGATGTTGCATCTGAAAATATAGATGAGGCAGCTCGTCAAATGAGGTTCAATAATAATTCAACTAGCGATGATCATCTTATGCATTTGGTGGGCTATAAGGAGCGAAAGAATGGCACCTGGTTTTTAGTTAAGGATTCTGGATCTGGCCCCCGAAATTGTGGGGCATCTTCTGATAAGTTTGGATATTTCTTTATGCATGAGGATTATGTAAAACTGAAGATGCTGACAGTAACAATACACAAAGACGTAATGAAAAAAGATTTGGCCAAATTCAACTGATTTAACATTCTTAGCCACGCATGTAACTTATCTAATGCAAGTATTTTTCTCAAAATTTGTGCGTCGTGCAAATCACCCACATCATCCAATTGTTTTGGGTTGGTTAAGTATCACCTTGTTGTTGTCTTTAATGATTTTTGCCTTTACTTCTTGCGTCGAATCGTCCAATAATCCTCTAGACACGGGTACGACTTCAACAGGAGTTGGAATGCGTTATGCAAAGCTTCGTTCGCAGGCTAATATTTTGTTTGATGAACAGTATTTTAAGACGGAGTTTAAAGATTGGACAGAGCGAGATCTGGAATCTGAATTTGGACCAATTTGTTTGATCGGGTCGTTCAATTTAGAGCAGGCCAAGCAACGATTCAAGGTAAGCGAATCGGAGTTACAGGACTTTTTGTTTTCGCTCGAACAGCAATATAGTTTGCTGGTAAACATGGTTGACCGCTACAACGTTGGGTTGTTACAATCTACAACTCAATATCAACATTTGGACAGTTTGATTGACTCACAATTGCATCAATTGGACTCGACTAATGCTTCAATTAAATAATTTCAAAGTACTTTTTTCGGAGTAATCTAATGGAGGTTTAAGGTTGATTTGAAGTGAACTATTTAATTTCTGTATCATGCGCCTAGCCAACTCGGCTGCTTTGTGTTTGTTTGGTGCAGGTTGGTGAATAAAGAAATTAACCTCCTTAATTCCTTGATGCGACCAACTACAGAGTCGTTCGCACCAAGCATTTATTCTTTCATAGTCCGAACTGTGCAAATTATTACCTACAAATCGCACAAAAATTTTGTTAGTGGAAATGAGTTGATGAAGAACATCTCGTCGGCCCGGAGTATCTGTAATTACCCAGCTAAAATTCCTGTCTTTTAAAATTTTGTGAAGTGTAACTGGAATCGTTTTAAACCAATCTTCGTGGCGGATTTCTACTGCCAAATCTAGGTCGATGGGCAATTTGTTCAGGAATTCTGACAATTGGTTCAATCTGTCTGGTTTAAAATGTTGAGACATTTGCATAAAGCATGTACCCGCTTTGTTTTCTAGCGTTGCGTATCCCGCTAAAAATTTATCCAGCCGATCCTTGACTAATTCAGAATTTAGTTCTTTACTGTGTGAAATTCCTTGAGGGATTTTTAGGCAAAATTTAAAATTGTCCGGAACCGTATTCTTCCATTTAACCAGTTGATTAACTGGCGGAGTGCCATAGCGGGTTGCATTAACTTCTATAGAGTTAAATTGTTTTCCATACTCTAAAAGAAAGTCTGCAGGTTTTGTTTTTGCCGGATAAATTGAACCGACATATGCTTTTTCTGACCAAACCGAACAACCAATATTAAACCGTGTTTCTTTTACCGCAGTTAAGCTTTCTAGCTGTTTGCTAGTGATTTTGGGATCTTCAGGCAACGAAAGATCTACACCACTTATATCCTCTAACACGCCAAATTTCATAATCTAAATATTCCCGGAGTTTGATTTGGTGGCTGTGAATATAGCTGTAATGGACTATAAATTGTTTATATCAGTTTTAGGTCTTAGCAATTGAGCAATATTCTCTTTATTTGCTTTTTAAGGCTCAAATACAAACTATGTAATACTAAAACAGTTAGATATCCATGTTTAAAAATGAATAATTGCACTATATATAACTAACTAGTCGCTCCTTAAAAACTGCGGTACTCTCTGTTTATTAGCAGTAATTGGTGCATGAATTTGGCATTTGCGGTGTTTAAAATTGCAAGGTTAGAGTTATTTTGGGCTTAAATTCTTGCAATAGATGAGAGGAAAAAGCGATAGATCGAATCAAGGAGATTATTTCGTCCGATGTTGGTTGAGTTCATTGATATGCATCATGAATTGGTTCTATTGTCGACCAAGATGGATTGGGATTATTTTGAACAAGAATTTGAACAATTTTACTCAAAAGTTGGCCGGCCATCTATGCCTGTTCGGTTAATGGTTGGTTGTTGTTGAAACGCATTTACAATTTAGGCGATGAGACATTGGCTAGATCATGGCAAATGAACCCGTACATGCAGTACTTCTGTGGTTACACTCATT
>JAHDGY010000112.1 GCA_020631555.1 Flavobacteriales bacterium
TAAACGTATTAATTCATGATTATCTAAAGTGTCCAGATAAAGGTAGAAGGTCCACACCACCACACTCATTTTTTAAGGTACATTCCGTTTTAGCTTTCTGCACATTCCGTTTTGTCGATTATATGTTGCAAACAAATAAAACACTTCATTTAAATCCAAGATAAATGAACTGAGAGAAACAGTTGTAACCTCAGGAGAATGGGTGACAAAAAAACTGGGAAATAAAACGCAAACCAATTCAAGTACAATGGGATTCACTACTAATGACAAAGGGAATGAAATGGGTATACGTAGCCGGAGATTTACAATTCTCGATGCAACTTGCCGGCCGAGCGATTGTTATTAGAGAAACTAGTCAGTCCGACTGGAACAAAATCTTACTCGGAGGTCCAGGAATAACGGCAACGGTTAAATATCAAAAGTGACCATCGCGTGTAATCGTTTGCTAAATTTGCATCAGAAACTAGTTCGTTTCAACAACAAAATAAAAGTGTAACTAGTGCGAAAATCGGTTATTCCTGAAGACTCATTACTTTTTGATTCAAAATTTGATTATTCCGATGCATTTTCATCAGCTCTTCCTGCTAATAAAAAGGACATTAATGCCTTGAAATTAGTTAAAGCAATGTTTAGTTCTTCCCCGAAATGGGTAGTACAAATGCTCAAACTGCGAAATCGAATCGTAAGCGTGTTTGGACTAAAAACACCAAATGGAACTCAAAACCCAGAGCAACTTCTGGAAGAATTTAGCGGAAATATTGGTGAACGAATCGGTTTGTTTGAAGTGTTTCAATCCACCGCGAGTGAAATGGTTTTAGGTGAAAACGATAAACACTTGGACTTCCGGCTTTCAATTCATTTAAATGATCCCATTGATAATGATTTGCAAATTGTTACCCTTTCGACCATTGTAGTTTACCATAATTTCTTTGGCAAAATGTACTTCTTTATAGTTAAACCATTTCATGTTCTGGTTGTTCCATCAATGCTAAGAAAAATGATCAAAAAAATATCCGAAGGCGATGAGTGAGGAAATAGTAATATTTTGGTTTAGAAGAGACCTACGACTAGAGGACAACACTGGACTAATGGCGGCACATTCCAGTGGTTTACCTGTGCTACCGCTATTTATTTTCGACACCAATATTCTCGACGAATTACAAAAAAATGATCCCAGGGTTTGCTTCATTTATGAACAATTAAACAAAATTAACGACCAGCTTGAAAAGTGTAGTTCAGGACTATTTTGTAAAAAAGGATCACCATTGAGTGTTTGGCGAGAACTTACCCAGCGGTACACTGTAAAAGCTGTATACTGCAATGAAGATTACGAGCCATACGCTAGAAAAAGAGATGACCGCATTCGTAAGGAACTTGAAGTACAGGGAATAAAGTTCGAGACATTTAAAGATCAGGTAATTTTTGCAAAGAAAGAAATTCTAAAACCGGACGGAACACCATACACCGTTTACACGCCTTACAAAATAAAATGGCTTGAGAATTTCCAAACAATCTCAAACACAAAATATAAAGAAAACTCAAACAAGGAAAACTGGATAGTTGGTCAATTCGATTTTCCAAGCCTCGAACAATTAACTATTGAAGCCTCTCCGATAAAGGTTAAGAATTTTAACCTCACAAAACTAGATCAATACGACTCTTCACGGGATATCCCTTCACTGGATACAAGTAATCTATCTCCCCATTTAAGATTTGGCACTGTAAGCATTAGACAGATCATTAAATCTACCGGACATAATTCAACTTTTTTATCCGAGCTAATTTGGCGTGAATTTTTCATGCAAATTTTATATCATTTTCCACATGTTGTAGACCGTTCCTTTAAGCCTAAATACGATCGCATTGTTTGGCGCAATAACAATTCGGAGTTCACCAAATGGAAAAACGGGGAAACAGGCTATCCTATCGTTGACGCAGGAATGCGAGAGCTTAACTCGACAGGTTATATGCACAACCGCGTCCGAATGATTACCGCAAGTTTCTTGTGTAAACACCTGTTAATTGACTGGAGATGGGGGGAAGCTTATTTTGCGGAAAAACTTCTCGATTTCGAGCTCGCTGCAAACAACGGAAATTGGCAATGGGTAGCAGGTTCAGGATGCGACGCTGCTCCATATTTTCGGGTATTCAACCCTATTATTCAGAGCTCTAAGTTTGATCCGAAACAACGTTACATTCGCACCTGGATTCCAGGTATGCAACAATATACGTCCATTCATCCAATAGTCGAACACAAATTCGCCAGAAATAGGGCCATTGAAACATACAAGAAATACCTTTAACCATAGCACACCGAACTCCTCTACTGTTAACAACAGCTCAAGCAATAAACTTCCTTAAAGTCAGAAGAATAAAATTACCTGTTTTTGAAATAGTTTCATTTAATGTCAGAATTGGATGTTTTACAACGGCATTTATACAAAACAAAATTCTGCTTATACCAAATTAATAGTTATTTAATTTTGTTGTAGGTAGTTTTGGGGCTCAACCCAAATATATACCATCATGAATTATTATACTGGATTAATTCTGCTCCAATACTTTATCTTGGCTACAACACTCGGTTATAGCCAAGCCAACAAATTTCCTGAAACGAAGTTTTTAAATCCGGAGGTGATTCCCGTTGTATACCACGGCCAAACAGTCGCGCTTAGGAATTATGTTGAAGACCCGAATGCCCCCAACAACATTACAAAAACCGTAAAACATGGTTATCACCCGAAATCTGGTTGGGCATCAAATGAATGGGACCTTTCCAATGCAATGCCGCAAGGAGAAGACCCTGCTCTTCAGAAAAATTATCCAGCGTCTTCGGTTGACAACAGAACCCTCAGCTTAGCATGGGATGGAATTCCAGCCGAAACCTCACCCGCAGACCCTTGTGCCGATGTTGGCCCCAACCATGTGGTTCAGATGATCAATGGAGGTTCAGGTTCTAAGTTTATCGTTTGGGACAAAAATGGAAATCTACTAAAACAATCAACAACGTTCGACAACTTCCTTGCGACCAGTAATGAGAATGGATTGTCAGGATGGGATGGGGCTGGCGACCCTATTGTTATGTATGATGAACGCGCTGATCGCTGGATTTTAACTGAATTTGAAGCCCCTGGAAAAAGCAATAGATTGTACATAGCCGTGTCTTCAAGCTCTGATCCTCTGGGTAAGTATTATACTTATTCCGTTAAGGCTCCTAGTTTCCCAGATTACCCCAAATATTCAATCTGGGACGACGCTATTGTAATTACCACCAACGAATCCGGTGGCGGATCTGGTGTTTATGTTATGAACAGAACAGATATTTTGGCAGGAAAATCTACCAATTCTCAGCGATTCTCAATGGCTAAATTCAGCAGTATTGCTTTTCAAGCATCAACTCCCGTGAGTTTGGCAGGAACTGCCACAAGCAACTCCAAACCAATGGTAATGCGGATGAGAGATGACGGCTGGTCTGGTGTAAACGATGATGCACTAGAAATATGGGAGATTGACATCAATTGGACAAATTCATCCAGTAGCTCATTAAAAATGAAAAAGGTAATTCAGGTCGACGCATTCGACACACACCTTTGCGGATATACTGGGATGAAATGTTTCCCTCAACCATCTTCAAGTACAACGTTAGATCCTCTACGAGAATTATTAATGAATCGCGTATTCTATAGAAAATTCGACGGCCATGAGTCAATTGTTTGCTGTCACGTTGTTGATGTAAACGGATCAGATCATGGTGGAGTTCGTTGGTATGAGCTAAGAAAAAGTGGCGGAGCAGATTGGAGCGTGTATCAACAAGGAACCTATTCTCCTGATTCTGATCATAGATTCATGTGTACTATAGGAATTTCAGCTTCTGGTAATATTGGATTAGCTTATAATGTTACCGGTTCATATACTTATCCGAGTGCACGTTATACGGGAAGAAAACATTGCGATCCTCTTAACCAAATGACTTTTCCCGAAACAGAAATAGCTAAAGGAACGAAAGCTTGTATTTCGAATCGATACGGAGATTATTGTTCACTTGGGATTGATCCATCTGACGGAGAAACCTTCTGGTTCACTGGAATGTACAATAAAACAAACATTGGAAACACTAGAATTGGAGCTTTCAAAATTCCACCATGTGGGGCTTTTGTCTCTTTTGAAAAACCAGAAAAATCAGTGGAAGAACAGAATAGTACCGAAAAAGAAGGTTGTAGGAATTATCAGGTGATAGACATTCCAATTTCAATCGGCGCAAGTCCAAGTGCTGATGCAAATGTTACTGTAAAAGTAAATGGCGGAACCGCTACACAAAATCTCGATTACGAATTAATCAATTCAACTTGCACATTAAATGGTAGTTCGTTAACTAGTAATATTCAGATTAAGGTTTTCAACGATGACTATGTCGAAGGAAACGAGACCATAATTTTAGGATACACCCTTAATGCGAATGGTGGAGATGCCCAATCGGGAACTAACGGACAGACCATAACCATAACTATTAACGATGATGATCAAGACATTAACAGCATGGTTGTAAGCAATATTCTGCTATCCGAAAATTTTGAAAATGGTCTGGGCAGCTTTATTGCGAACAATCCTTCTGGCGACGATGCATTTCAAATCGGAGATGGTACTACACCAAATTCTCAGTACTTTAAACCTGGAGATGGCAATAATTCAAAATATGTTTATGTAAACGATGACGATTGCAATTGTAATCAGAATAACGTTGTATTGACTTTCCCGGCTGTTGATCTCTCAAACTATTCAGGAGGAGAGTTGAAATTTAAATCCTATTTCTACGAAGGATCTTACGAGCAGAACACAGAATCGGCAGTAATTAAAGTCTCTGTAAATGGTGGTGCACAGCAAACTCTTGGATCATTAACCAAACTAAATTATGTTGCCGGTTCGAACAGCTTCCCTTCCAACTGGGCAAATGAGAATTATGACTTAGCGGCTTACGCTGGAAAATCTAATGTTGTTTTTTCAATTCATTACAGTGACAACGGTGGTTGGTTGTATGGTTGTGGAATTGACAATATCGAGATTCTAGGCAATTCACCTGTTCAAGTTCAAACAGCGGTAAACGTCGGTAATTCCCAAGAATCTTATCTAGGACCTCAAGAAACTGTTCATTTTTACGACCCTTCCTCCGGAAGGTTAATTATGACCATTGAAAATGAATCGAATCATGACTTTGGATGTGTCACTCCTGAGATAGATAGAGCAGGAAACAGTTCCGGACCAGCGGCTATTGCCTTTGCAGATGATAATAACAATTTGCTACATTCCAAGACCTTTAAGCTAAAATGTGATAATAATAATAATGGGGCTAAATGTAAAATCAAACTCTATTATGACAATAAAGAAGTATCCGATTGGGAGGCACAATCTGGTGGAAATAGAAACAATTCAACACTTGTATATGTTCAGGGAAATGCCCAAATAGCGGATGTTACTTCGGCCAATTTGTCAAGTTTCAATGTTATCACTTCTGCTGCAACAGCAAGTCAGATTAGTGCAGGAATGAGTTTTGTATCTACCGTGAGTGGACTAGAAGGAGGTCTAGGAACAGGAAATTATGGTTTTACCTCTAGCGACGGACCTGAATCAGTTGAAAACACAATTGTTTTATACCCAAACCCATCATCTGGAGAATCTAATATAATTGGACTAGAATTTGGTTCCATATTTAAAGTGTATGATGCCAACGGAAAAGAAGTACTAAGTCAAATAGCTTCATCCACAAAAGAATCAGTAAATCTAAAAGACATTGCTAATGGTAAATACTTCCTACATGGAATAGGCAAAGGTAAGAAACAAGTGATAGAATTTATCATTTCTAACTAGTCGCTCCTTAAAAACTGCGGTACTATCTGTTTATTAGCACTAATTGGTGCATGAATTTGGCTTTTGTGGTGTTTAAAATTGTAAGGTTAGAGTGGACTTCCTACAAAAAAGTGGACAAATTAGTTAAGCGACATTTTTGATATTATTTAGATTATTGAATTCGCAAATAGAGACCTTTGAATAATTCAGATTGAGGTTTTGGAAACTGTTTAGTGTGACTTTTTAACTGGTTTCTTTTTCGAGAACTAGCAGATTGTTTTTTGTGATTTTTTGCTTTTGGGGGCATATTTTGCCCTGAATACCTCGATTATTTGGCGAGTTGACGCACCCAATCCCGGGGAGCGCTTTAGATTATAAGCTATTGCCTCTAGGACATGCACGGAGTGTACTTTATCAGCCCCTTTAAGCAGAGT
>JAHDGY010000022.1 GCA_020631555.1 Flavobacteriales bacterium
TCAATAAAAAATCCAGAAAAATCAACCCCCCTAAAGGTTTTTAAGGAACGACTAGGTATTCATAAACCTGTAAATTTACTGTCGCTCACGGAGAAAATGCTCACGGCCTTTTTTAAAATATTCCATTTCAGCATCCGCTAATTTCTTGCGCAGCTGCTTTAATTCCATTTGTTCTTTGCTCAGTTGAGCGTTGCCCTTACCGCTAAATGAGATTTGCTTGAAAGCTCTTTGCGCCAACGATAAATCAAGTCGGCTTTAACCCCTAATTCTTCTGCAATTTCTCGTGCATTACCCCGAACATTGCTTAATTCAACTGCTTTCAATTTGAACTCCTTGCTGTAATAACGTTTTCCTGTTCCCATCACTTAAACATATTAATTCATGCTTAACTATAGTGTCCAGATAAAGGCAGAAGGTTCACTCTCTTAATAGATGTGAATCCCCCCATCACTCATCACCCAAATTACCCAAATCTTGATAATACTTCTTTATGTATGCCGTAATTGCAATAATAGCCAGAACCACAATTGCAATCGGAATTGAGGAATGAATTGGAATCCTATCTCCTTTTGCATAGGAATGAAGCCCACCAGTAAGGTAGAAATTAACTCCAAAATAAGTCATGATAACTGATGAATAACAAATAATAGCGAGCAAGTTAAACGCAAAATAATTGCGACTAAAAAATGGAATCAGTCGGAGATGAACCAGAACAGCATAAATCAATACGGTACATAATGCCCAAGTCTCTTTGGCATCCCATCCCCAGTATCTTCCCCAAGATTCGTTGGCCCAAACTCCCCCTAAAAAGGTTCCTATCGTAAGCATATACAAGCCGACAGTCATCGTCATTTCGCTGGTCACCGTAATTTCCTTGATCTTGAGAAGAATTTGATCGCTTCGCTTTTTAGTTCTCACCAAATACAATAGCAACACTGCAATACCCATAACAGACCCAAGCCCCAGGAAACCATAACTAGCGGTGATAATTGCTACATGGATCATAAGCCAATAAGATTTTAAAACCGGCACCAACTGAGTAATTTCTGGATCGAAATTATTCATGTATGCTACCATCAAAGTCATAGCCGACAGGATGGTACTCGCGGCCATCGTCATCCGCGAATTCTTCAGAAAGATAAAACCTGCTAAAATAGTAGCCCAAGCAATAAAGGTCAATGCCTCGTATCCATTACTCCAAGGTGCGTGCCCGGAAATTCCCCATCGATCTATCAACGCCATACCATGTAGTATGAAATAGTAACCAATGGCAACAATCATTACCCAAGAAAGCCACAATAAAACTTTATCAAATTTGACCCAGTTCAGAGGCAAAATAATTTGAATGATCAGGATGAGTAGCAATAACGACCCGTATAAGTAATACTGGTGCCAAACACTTGAAAAAACCGCCTCTTTATTGTAAGCAATTTCCCGTTCAACCATCTCGACATCCGAGGTACCTTCAGTCCTTTTCTTTTGGTATTCGAGCAGCATATTCAGGGTATTGTCCGCTCCTTCCCAATCTCCAGTTTTCAACGACTCCAAAACGGCAGGAGTATAAATACTCGACAAAAAACCAATCGCCATCAACGAGTCTGTTCCATTCATGTCTTGGACACCTTCGAGCGGACTTGCCCATTTCCCCTCCGGATGATCTTGAATAGGATAAATATTTAAAAAACGATGCTGTACTAGCATGAAATAAATATTGAAACGCTCATTAATTTTTAGAACTTCTTTATCAAAGATGCTTTGTCCCATTGGCTTCTTTCTAAAAGCCTCATTATACATGATTCCGAGTTTACTTTGAAAAGTCACAGAATCCATGAAATCCATGAACGAAGCGTATTTACTTTGGCCAGTAGAAAGCAATCTCTGAAATTCTTCCGTACTCTTGCCTTTCAAAGCAATCATCGGATGATCCTTCCAGTCATGTGCCCGAATGGTTAGTTCCAAAAACCACTGCATTGGGGTCAAACTGATCGAATCATTGATTTTTAGTTTCTGTTCCTTAACTACCTTCCGCATCAACTCTGAAGCGAGAGTGTGCATAGGCTTGACTCTACTACGATGTTGCACCATCACCCGACCAAATCGATCCGCGTGTTCCTCATCAATAAATGTTTTCGGAATTTCGCTGGCAAGAGAATTTACGCTGATAAGCAACAACACTCCTGCCGCTCCAGTTGCATTGATCAACTTCTTCCTTTGTTCTCGAAGTTTTTTCAATTCCCTACGCAAAAATGCGTAGCGAGTATGCTTTGAAATAAGGGTAAAAATGAATCCTAATGCCATGAGCAGATATCCTATGTACGAAACGATTGTTCCTACCAAATCATGATTCACAGACAAAATAGTTCCGCGCTCATCTGGGTCGTACGAACTCTGAAACAGACGGTATCCGCGGTAGTCCACCACATTGTTCATAAAAATGTTATGCTTTTGGGTAATGCCCTTTTCCGCATCGTGGATCACCACATCACTTTCAAAAGACGAAGGATCCCGCGACCCTGCATAGCGTTCCAATCGAAAATCTTCTAATTCTACTTCAAAAGGAACGTCAATGGTTTGAGCTCCAAATCCCATCTGAAAATCGATATTACCAATTCGGAAAAATTCACCAGTTGGAGAAAACATTTCTCCGCCAGTTAAAACCACCATTTTTTCTTCGTCACCGTATGTTACTTTCACACGCAGCATATCTGGCCCATCTTCCTTTATTCCTTTAGACACTAACATCACCTTAGATTTCGTATGAAAAGACTTAAAAACTATCTGGTCGTTTCCAAAGGTGTGCAATCTTCTTTGCTTAAACTCTTGGACAGAATCCGCCTTCAATACTCCCCTACTTTGATCACTCATTTGCATAAAAAGCACCGGGAATGTTGAATTCACATAAACGTGTTCTTGAAAATCGCTGCTAAATTGAACTGCATTAACCGCTTCGGGAACATTGTAGGCATACTGGTGTTCACCAATAATTTTAACCTCACCTTCTTGCAGGTAAACGGTTTCCCGACCTTTACCAGAAGTGGTAACTAATTCCAACACATTTTTTCCTTCACTATCGACCTTCTCCAGTTTGTATTCAAAATTCGGTATGAACGAATCGTATTCAATTTTCACAGTATTTGCGTCTCCAGGAAAGGTAAACTCCTCTTCAAAGTAATTTGAGCTAATTAAATTGGCCAGCCAGTGCTGATCAGACAAAGTATTTAGATACAGCTTCCTAGAGTGAAATGAAACCTTTTTATCGCCATTATTTGCTGTAAACTGAAAATATGGTTCAGCGGAAAATATAACGCTAGATTTTGCTCCTTCACGGATAGTCATTGTTCCCTCATAACTAATATATCGTGTAATTGCTGCTCCCGCCATGATGATGATAAATGCAACATGGAATAACAATACAGTCCACTTTTCTTTGCGAACCAAATTGTATCGTTGAATGTTGTATATCATATTCAGAGTAAGCATTAGCAGAAGAAGTTCAAACCATCCACGCTTATAGATCAAAGCTTTGGCTGCGGTTGTTCCCCACAATTCCTCGACGATAGTTGCTCCGCCAATGGCAAGAAAAAATAGAAAAAGACCAATAGTCGTGAACTTAACGGAAAACATAAGGTCAAACACCTTTACCACCGTTTTTCCTGCTTTTCCCATATACTGTTTTTTGGACGCCACAAAGGTAACAATCGACACGCGTATGCCAACATATCTACCAGCTAAACTTTCTCGAAATAGGAGAATTCTACTTGTCTTAATTTGCTTTTATCTTTGGGGTCTAATTCAACTAAATTCGTTGCGTTTGATGAACCAGGATCTGATTCGTAAATATAATGTTCCCGGCCCGCGGTACACCAGTTATCCAACCGTACCATATTGGGACAAATCCGAACTAGACTACAACCTTTGGCTTGAATCGGTTCGAAAAACGTTTAACGCAACAAACCGGCAAGGAATAAGCTTATACATACATTTACCGTTTTGCGAAGACCTTTGTACTTTTTGCGGTTGCCACAAAAGAATCACCAAAAGACACTCCGTAGAAACGCCTTATATTGAAGCTGTTCTAAAGGAATGGAAACTGTACCGAGAGTTGTTTTCTGAAGCCCCTAGAATTAAGGAAATTCATTTGGGTGGAGGCACTCCAACATTCTTTAATGCTGGAAATCTAAAACGACTTATTGAAGGAATTTTGGAGCAAGCCGACCTTGCAGCTGAATTTGAATTTAGCTTCGAAGCTCACCCGAATCATACTTCCAAAGACCAGTTAAAAACTTTATTCGACCTTGGGTTTCGCAGGAATAGTTTCGGGGTACAGGACTATGACCCAAAAGTTCAAAAGGTTATCAATCGGATTCAACCATTCGAAAACGTTCAACGTGTTCATGAGTGGTCAAAAGAAATTGGCTATACGTCTATAAGCCACGACTTGGTCTTCGGATTGCCATTGCAAACGATGGACAACGTGAAAAGAACCATTGAACTTACTAATTCGTTGCGACCAGATCGATTAGCCTATTACAGTTATGCTCACGTACCGTGGATCAAAGGTTTGGGTCAAAGGGGCTACGATGAAAATGATCTTCCTAAAGACGAGGAAAAAAGAGCACTGTACGAAATCGGAAAACAACTTTTCGATGAAAATGGCTACGTGGAAATTGGAATGGATCATTTTGCGTTAGAGTCCGACAACATGTATCAAGCAATGATAGAAGAGAAATTGCACCGCAATTTCATGGGGTATACCACCAACAATACCAAGCTGATGATCGGTCTTGGAATGTCTTCTATTAGCGATAGTTGGACCGGTTTTGCACAAAACGTAAAATCAGTAGAAGAATACGAGTCGATTGTTCACAATGGTAAAATCCCTGTTTTTCGAGGACACCTGTTAAATGAAGAGGATCTAGTGATTCGACAACACATTCTCAATATTATGTGCCATTTTAAAACGGACTGGAGCGATCCAGCAATGCAGTTCGAAGGATTAGAAAACGTACACGCCAGACTCGAAGAAATGGAGCTAGACGGATTGGTAAAGTTTTCTGAAAATGGAATTGAACTTCCAGAGGAAGCTCGCCCTTACGTTCGAAATGTTTGCATGGCCTTCGATTTAAAATTGCTTCGAAGCAAGCCTACCACCAGAATATTCTCGATGACTATCTAGCGAGGATTAGCTTTTCCTATCAGGCCAGCCCCGAAACATACAACAAATTGATTAACAATGCTTTTACCCTGTTTTAGATTGTATTTAAATTAAAAATTATGGTCTCGAATGGTATTCGAGTGCTGACTCTTGGATTTTGTTGGATACCCGTCCAGAAGAGTGTGTCTGAAAAGAAAAGGAGTTTCCCCCACTTCCCTTTGCTTGATTGGCACGATGAATTGAACTGTTACCAGGTCTTGCCTTATAGGTAGCACTCCTCCGCATTGGTTGATTTCGTTAGGTTATAGGTTATTTCAAATAACGGGATTATTCTTATAAAACTTCGCTTTGATAAGTTATTATTTACGTTTTTTCGGGCGGAAATAGTAACAGCCATTATCGATAGACAATTAACTGTTTTTGCTAAAAAGAAATACGTAAAAATTGGCAACATTAAAACCGTTTACGCCTTATTCGAGTGCCTCAGGGCAGCGCGCTTCGAGTACCCTCAGCGGAGCGTGCCTCAGGGTGCAAGAAGCCCAATCACCCAATCATAGTTTCAGATGTCGAACTTTTAACAAGTCAACACCTTCAAAGTTTGCCTTGTCTGCATTTATGGAGTGCATGAAATTGGCATTTTCTAAATCTGCGTTTGAGAAATTGGCTCCTTCTAAATTGGCGCGCATGAAATTAGCCTCAAACAAAAGTGCATTAGAGAAGTTTGAATTGGTTAAATCTGACTGCCCAAACATTACCTTTTCGAGGAAAGCCTTAGACATATTTACAGCAGACAAATCCACATTAATAAACGAAGTTTCTGGCAAAAACGACTTGTGAAAATTGGCTCCAGACAAATCAGAATAGTCAAATGCAACACCGCGAATTTTACTTTCGGAAAAGTCCACACCGGACATGGGCGCTCCAAGAATCATATTCGGCACGGCCAAATCAGCGGGTAATGAATTTATCAAACCATTTACCGAATCAATATCCCCCAACTTCAAATAATCAACCAAACCGCTAAGCGTATCTTGAGCACCCTCAAAATTCCAAGCACTGCTAAATTTTTCCTTTTGTTCGCTCATTCAATATTCTAACATTATTGTTTTACTTCAATCTTCTACCCTTCGAATACCTCAGGGCAGCGCGCTTCGAAGATCCTCAGCGGAACGTGCCTCAGGGTGCAAATATCACCCAACGCCCAATCACCCAATTAATTTCCAAATTGTGCTTGAAAGATATCGAATTCGAGCTGACGAATATCCTCTCCCACGCGATTTAATAACCCTTCTACGTTTCTTACTTGAGTTTCAGTTGTTGCAGCTTCCAATTGAGTTTCTAGTTCTTGCAACCTATCCAATAACCCTCTCCTTCGCCCCATGAGTTCCGTCATTGTCTCCCTATTTCGAAGACGACTGATGCTTCTTTGTGTCGCATCAGCTCGGGAAACCTCAGCTTCAATTTTAGTTTGCATTCTTGGGCGCAAAACGGCAACATCACCTTCACCAACCCATCTTCCATCAGGCCCTTCCACCCAGCGGTGCGGGCGACTAGGAGGCCAACCAATTTCACTTAAAAACCCATGAACGCGGTTAATTAACCTATTCACTTCAGAAAGCCGTTCGAATAGAATATCGGCCCCTCGGTTGGTCAAGCTTTCTGTTGGGTTATTTAATTCAAATTCAATCGCTCGTCGAACATTTACCAATGCATCATGTGCGTTTTGCAAATCGCGAATATGGCTATAAGGCTTACCATCAGGGCGCAATACCACCTCACCATTTTTCATAAGAGGTTCGTTCCTGGCCTCAATTCTAGACGCATTGTAGTGATTCTTACCAGCCTCGCTATTCACGTCTCCAAGTGGATCGTGCTTGAGTTTTTCCATTGTTTCAAGCGCATCGGCAGTCTCTCGCCGCATTCCGTGCGACCCCGTAACCTGTGTTCTTAAGGCATCTACTTCTCCCTCTAATTCCCGGAGCCGTTCACGTAATCTTCCCACTCGGTTTTGAGACTCTGCGTTGGCAATTTCCTGTCTAATTCGCGCTAACTCTTGCTGCTTTAAAGTCAATTGTTCCTGGGTCTTTTGTAACACATCGCCAAAATCGCCCTGGGCATCGTTCGCCTGATTTCTCCGATTAATTGTTTCTTGGACTTCAGTCACTTTTCGTTGCACTGCCTCCGCCTGGGCTTCAGCTTGCGCTTTTTGAGTTGCCAGCTCTCTGACATATTCCTCCTTATTACTTCTTCGGTTATTTCCTTCCGATTCATTAGTTCTATCACCTTGGTTTTCATCTGGAATTGGCTCCTCCGCATTTCGGCGATTGAATAACCCTCTTACCCAGTTAATAAATCGGTCACCAATCGGCAATTCCTCAGGAGTGTTTCCTCCATTTCGCCTAGCTCTGGTGTTTCGTCCAACACCTTCAACCCATTCTACCCCTCTATTTAAAGCCCTACCAACAGGCCCTTCAGTAAGCACCCTAGGCATTCGCAATCCTCGAAGAATTGGAATCTTGCTCTTGACAGCCAAAAGGATCGTTACAAATTGTAAAGTTCCGCTGGTTCCGGAATACCAGCGATCAAACGTATTCATACCAAGATCATCACCGGAGGCAATATCACGGTTAGTAATTCCCTGGTAAATCATGGTTATACCCAGTGTATCGGATATGGCCAATGGCAAACTCATCCAACCGTTACCATTCCAAATTCTGCTAGCCAGCGCCCAGATAAACATACCCGCCAGTAATACTGCTCCGATCACCAATAAGGCACCGGTAATTGAGCTAAACACCCCTGCTGCCACCAAAATTGCCGCAACGGCAATAATGATAATGAGCATAACTATAAAATCTCCAATAGCCGCTATAGCACCTTCCCACCAACTTGCTGTCTCCCTATCTGCGGCCGACCATAACCTACTGAATAACGGATCGGTTAGTGGCTGTTTAGCCGTTGCAATATTCTCGTCATTTTGGGCAATCAACTCTGTCAAGAACTGCGCATTTGCCTCCAATATCTTGCCTTTTCTCTCCTCAATTGCCTCATCAATTCCCATTAGTGCTTCGGTCCGTAATTGATCCATCGAAGCCTGCAGCGAACCGAAAGATTCATCCATTTTCACAGCAAGATCAGACAAACTTTGCTGACGCTGCTGCGCGCTTGTGGCAACTAACTGTCTTGCCTGTTGCGTTGTCTTATTGCCTATTTCACTATTCGACTGCAAGTTGGACTGAACAACCCTATCGAATGCTTGAATTCCTTGGTTGGTGATGGCATCTAATTGGGCTATGGCATCCTGTCCGATAGATAGCATTTGGGCCACACTACCTTGCTGCACTTCACGCACCGCAGAAAGTATTGGCGTACCATCCCCTGGAGTCAAGACATTATTAATGCTTTGACCTAACTGTGTGGCCATTTCGATACCATATCTTCCCTTATCCTGAATTTCCTGAATTGTTCGACCCGAAGCCTCAGCGACCAATTGTAATCCGGTTTGTTTGCTCTCTTCGACAGATGCAATTTGCGTTTGCTCCAATTGGTTCAACTGCTGAAGTTCTTGTTCTTCCTTGGTTGCTAGACTAGTTATGACCGATTGATAAGCATTATCTATAACCGATCTAAAATTCTCAATGCCCTCATTAATCGAACCGGTCAATTCTTGCGTTGAGTTTGTAATCTGCTGAGAAATATCCGTTCGGTATCTCTCAAACCCTCCATTAAAATTTGCTGCTGTACTTAGTAAGTCTTGACGAATCGTGGCTGTACTATTGCGCATATCCTGAGCACTTTCTCGGGCAATTCGGCGGACCGAACTACGAGCTTCCGGATGACCATCTCCACTCTTCGGATGCCTTCCGGCAACTGTTTCGCCCTCTGCAATTGCCTGTTGCGCTGCAGCCTCCAATTCAGCATCCGCCCGATTAGCTTCATTGGTAGCATTTACTGTAGGCATATTTGTTTGCTCATCTACAAAAGCATTGAAGCTTGTTCGACGCGCCTCCATTTCGGTATTCAGCATTGCAATTTTATCGGTTCTCACAGCCTCCAATCGGACAAACTCTGCTTCTTTATTGACCTGCAAAGTTTGACGTGTTTGCTCATAACCTTGCTCCAACGTTTGTCGTTGCTCCCCGATTGCTGCTGAAATTTTAGCAATTTGCTGAGCCGCTTGTTGGGCAATTAAAGCGCTGGTGACTTCTTGATGCTGTTGGACTCTAGCTAAATCTGTATCAATTTTTTGCTGAATATTCTGAACGGTAGTTTCCTTCGTTTGATTGAATTGATCTAACAGCGCTTGTTGTTCCGCAATTTTCTCCTCCTCTGACCTTGGGTCGCTTGCGTTTTCTGCAATTGCCGCTGAAGATGGTTGCTGATCTCCCATCGCTCGAATTGTCGCTACACCATCGTCAACAGGTAGTTCAGGCATTGATTCCAAACGCATACCTTCCATCAACGGTTTGCCTTCCTTCACTTTTTCGTCTCTGTTATTATCTCTTTTTATTTCCCCTTTAGGAGGCTCTGCCGAGGATTGCTGAACCACAGCACGGTTTTCAGGAGCTTCGCCTTGCTCCTCATTAATCTCTTTCAATTCACCAATTGGCTCGGCATTTTCTGGCTCCGATTTGGGTTCCAGAATAGTCGGTTCTCCTTCTTTAATGTTCGCCTTCACAGGAACTTCAGACCCTGCTTTATCGGTCTCTTTGACAACCTGGTCCTCTAATCCTCGGCGGCTTTCTTGTTTAAACTGTTCAGGAGTTCTTTCTCCATCACGATCTATTGGTTTGAAAAACGGATCGCCAGTGGGAGCCGAAGAATTAACTTCTGATCCAGCACCTTCAGCATTAGAAGTCCCTTCTGGTGCATTTTCTTGTGAGGTTTGGGTTTCCTCTTCCAATTGCACCTCATCTTCGGTTTGTTCTAGCTCTGCAGACAACTGCACAGCCTGACCGTTTGTGGCGGCACTTCCATTTACCACAGGAATGCCTTGCGGCACGTTAACATCAGAATTGCCAAAATCACTTGATCCAGATTGATTGAGTTCCGGAGATTCAGAATATTCTAATTCACTAACGTCTTCCGATTCATTTGACTCACCATCATCGACTGATTGAGTCTGAACGGTTGGAGCGAAAAAAATTGATCCACCAAAAAACGAGAGCTTTTCAGCTGATTGGACCTGCTCAGTTTCTTGTTCCGTTAAGCTTTGCTCTCCAGAATTTTCTGTAGTCTCTTCCGATTTTGTTGCCGCATGCTTTGCCTGCATTCCAAAGAAACTTTCACCTTGTTGGGTGTGATCAAACCCAGCATTTGGCCTTTGCTTATTTTCGGTAGACTGCTTCATTCTTTTATTTCAATGCAAACTTGATATTCCTTCTCCCAAATCATTCCCAATCTCTTTCACCAAATCACCCGAATCACCCAAATCACTCGAATCACCCTCCGGTACAAGCTGCACATCCGCACTGCGCACCACCGGTATGTTTAGAACCACTAACTTGATCTCCGATAGGGTTTTCCGGTTTCATTTGCACATGATCTTTATCGCCGCATTTCTGAATTTCCGGACCCGCAAACCCTGAAGATCCGCCCAAATTCGCCCTTGCCGGCACACCCAAAAAATTGCCATATTCCGCTTGATCGGAACGGGTCGGTGGACTTGCCTGATTTTCAAATGCTCTACTCATGGTTCATTTTTATTGTTATTCGGAAATAGTTAAGGTGTAATTTGCCCGGTAATCGGTAAGCCATTCTAACTTCCACAGTTCCCTATTGACATACTCAGTAGAATCTTGCTGGCCAGACTTGGATAAATGAATATGTTGGAACATTGGCATCCCGCTATTGCAAATATCGATTCTAGGATCTCCAACGCTTTTTTGGACGTGGATAACCTCTAGCTTTCCGGCATCAACAGTCAGCGTGGAGTCTTTGCCCAACACCGAATAATTCACCAAAATTTCATTTTGGGTTTTGTTATCAATTTGAAAGGTGTAGACTCTCAATGTGTCGCAAGCACCAAGAATTACGATGCTCAACAACGGAATGATCCAATTTAATTTCTTCATAGTTTAATATTCTCCGCGTTGCGCTTGATCTCTCATTCTAATGTAATCACTAGCATACGGCGTATATCTTGCGTCATTATTTCCAGATAAAACATAGAAGTAATAATGCTTTAGTATATCCCCCTGTTGTTCTCGATTAAAGTCGCTAAAGTTCTTCCCCGCAAGCCCTGCCCCATCCCCGTATCCGTAGCCAGTTGTTGCCTGCGAGTGGATGGCCTCACCAAGATACTGCGTTCCAACATGTTCGTATTGTGCCACATGAACCAATTCATGAATCAGCCAAGCCATATCCCACGATCCGGCCGTGGCGTTAATCTCGCGATTAAAGTTGATGGTATGCCACAGCGTAACTCCCATTCCATCTGCGTTTTGAAAAAATGCTCCAATCATAGAAATCAGGGACATTTCATCTATTCTTACTTGCCAATAACTAATTGAATTACCAAATACACGCTGGGCCTCCGCTTGTTCACCTGAGGTTAGTGTTCGGGTATTAAACTTAACGATGTTAAACAACAGCGTCATTATCTCTCCAAAGCCCACTAAATCCAATAACTTAGCAACCAATCGAAGTACCCATGCCGATCCATCCCATAGTCCACGACCAATCCACCTGGCAATTCCCCAGACACCCTGCGCTGCCCAAATTACTGCACCACTCAATCCTTCCCAGCCCCATTTAGCCAAACCTACAACGCCATCTCCCAACCATGAAAAAGCATCACCAATACCTTCCCAGAATCCACTAAAATCTCCTTGCAATAAACGATACGCCCAAGTTCCTCCGCCTTGCAAACCACGCCAAATCCAACTAAAAAATCCAGTGATCCCGCTCGCAGCCCATCCTAAAACACCGGTGACAGCATCCCAGATGTGCCCCAAAGCCCCCGTGAATCCATCCCATAGCCATGACACAACTCCTACAATACCACTACCTACGTGCTGCAATAAGCGCCAAACTCTTTCCGGAAGCATCGTTGCGAAATCCCAAACCCATGCGCCAGCTGATTTCAACACATCCCATCCCCAGCCTGCAATGGATTGGATTCCTCCCCAAGCTGCTGATGCGGCATTACCAATGGCACTTCCTATTCCGGTAATTCCGTCCCAAATCTCTCCCCAGAAACCTTGAACATTATCTCCTGTTCGATATATTTCTTTAGAATCTTCCTTTTTCTGCACCATCCCTTTTTGCTGAATGGTGTGAGTAAGTTCATGGGCTATTAAATGTTGCCCCTCTTTCGTTTTGGGGTTATACTGCCCTTTGTTAAAATAAATATCGTTTCCATGTGCAAATGCCTTGGCGCCTACTTGCTTGTTCATGGACTCTGCATTGGCATCTGTATGAATGTTAATGTGGCCAAAGTCAGCTCCAAAACCAGATTCCATTTGTTGTCTAACGGGTCCATTTAACTTCTGCCCGGTTCCTGTGGAACTCTTTAACTTGGACTCAAATGAAGGCGTTACTTGACGGGAAGCTTCCTTAGCCTGAACGGATTCTTCCTCTTCTTCACCTTTGGCTTGCAGTGCCTCCTCTTCTTCCTCTTCGCCCTTCATCTGCATAGCCTCTTCATCACCCAATTCCTCTACCTTGGCTTGGAGAGATTCTTCTTGTTCCAATTCGGGTTTCAATTGCATTAACGGTGTTACCGATTCCGCTAGTGGATGATCTGGGTGATTTGGCTTCTGCTGCAGTTCTTCTTCAACCGAATCACCCAATCCTTTGGTCATCACAGCATCAGGTCCTTGACCGCCAGCCATTATCTGATCTGCCATGGCATCCGCTTCTTGCTCGTATCTGTCGTTGGGTTGGCCTACTTTCAATTTCGTTTGAACCGTGGGACCAAAAAAGGAACCCGATCGGTTTGAACTGCTTGATTTATCGTCATTTTTACGTCTACGAAATCCCATATAATCTCCTTTCGTTTACCATTCAATGAATATTAATTGCTCTCGCCATGGAACCTTGACCATTCCAATTGTCCAGGGTAATTTATCCAATAACAGGTCATAGGCATTTCGTTCAAAAGTGATTCTCATCACTTGATCCTCCATTAAAATTTTCGCCGGGCGTTTCAAAAACCCATTTTGTAAAAATGGGATCGAGTTTGACTTCAGGGCTTTCCAATGCTCCAATGTAGCTTTTAAAACGTTGTCCGCCTCTTCCTTAACGACCTCTGGCAATGACAAATCTCTTTTAAGGGTGTCTTCCTCTGAAAGTCCGCACAAAAACTTTTCAAAAGTCATTTCATGTTCCATTGCACATTCCTCGCCAGTAGCCAAGTAATGCAAAAGATGACACGTCATTTCAGGATCCACCAACAACCCATTAGGCTCCAACAATTCCAACTTTTTCAACATTGTCTTGAAAAATGGATGCAATAGAATAACACCAGCATTATCTGCATAGAATGCAGCATCCTGCACATTATCGCCTTCCTTTCTAGTTGGTGTTTCTATGGGTAAAATGTTTGGCAAAGTACTTTCTGCATCTACAATACCATTAGATTCTTTACTAGATATTGTATCCCTAATATCTTTGGAAATTTCCGAATTGGAACCAACCTTGAGTGAAGAATCAAGCATTTGACCAATTTTAGTTTGCACAGTATCCAACGCTTGAACCATTTGTTCAGCAGCTTGATTAGACGCCCCAGAAAGTTGAAGAACTCTTCCTAGATCAGACCAAACCTCAGTATTCTCTTCACTAAGAAACTGATTCCATCGGGTAATTCCGAGTACGTTCTGTAGAATTAAAAGAATCTGACCAAGTGAACTTCTTCCGTTAATTAAACGCTTAATCGTTTCAGACTTAATTCGAGATTTTAAACCTTCCTTCGACAAACCTGGATTTAATGCTGTCGGAATTTTCGGCTGACCTGAATGCCGGTAGGATTCATTTAGCCTTATCTCATCTGCATTAGATTTGATAACCTTGCCGGTTGGCTCAAGATTGTTTTTTGAAGAACCTTTTGCGGCAAAGACTAGATTTTTCAGACCACCCAAATCGGGCATATCATCCAGATTATTAGACCGATGTTGTTTTGAATCGCCCAAATCACCCAAATCACCCAAACCGGCCAACTCAAAAGCCAACCACCAGGCCTCCTTCCGAGTAAACCATTTCAATGAACTAACCAACGAAGGATTTATTGAAGCCACAGTTATACAACCCAAAACTTCACCAACCACCTTATCCGAAAATTGTTCGATGACTCGACTTCGAATAGTATGATTGGTTCGATTGTCGCTGTAAAACTTTCTAACCAATTCTCTATTACTTTGAATCGTTTTCTGAACATCCGTTTCTTCCAACAATTGCGACAACTCTGAACTCTCAGAGATCCACCACGCTCTGCTACCGTGACGCAGGAAGTAAAGCAATGCCTCTATTTTCCTGCTTTGTGGTGAAAGCAGCTGCGTATTAGTTTTATTGCGGGTCGATTCGATCGACGAATCGACCCGGAGATCAAAGCTTTCAAAAGCTTCTTCCAATTGTTGTTCAACTTGCCCAACCAATTCGGATTCAAATATTTTGCGCGAATTCAAGGCTGTGAGCTCGAATTTTTCCAAATCCAATTGAATCGAACATTTGTCCATCCGCACAGTACTGTCTGCGAGCTTGGTTTCGAATTTGGCAAAATAATCCTCTAAATAGCCCAAAACAAAATCCTGTACAAACTCACCGGCATTGCGCTGAATTTCACGTGCGCTGTACTCTTCTTTAGTATCTACTTCAAGAAAAACCTTTTCGATTGTATGTTTGCTCGCAGCGCTCACGGGATTTTACCGTTAACTTATTATCACATCGATTGATAAATATTTTGAGTAATAAACATCAATGTATACCACGGCTCTGTAGCTATATCCCTATCGTCAAGAACTTGACCAATTAGATTTCGTAATCTACTGTCCTGATCCATTGGAACTTTCATATTTCGGAAAGAATTCTCTTTCTGAGCATCGAAATGTGATTTCAAAAGACTACTAACCTGCAATATTTTAGCATGTCCAAGAGATTCTTCTGACTGACATCTAATCAACCCCACAAAAGTTTTCAGCAAAATTTCATAAACGTCAACCAAAACTTGAACTCTATCGTGACGATTGGCAGCTTTTGAAGTTCTTATAGCCTTGTGGACTGCCGTAAATAAATGCTCAAAGTGATCCGGCAATTGATCGTTTCTACTACCAGTAGTTGCCCCTAGCGTATCTTTTTCAAAATGTCCAAGGAACGATTTTACTTCATCTACTGTAGCATTCTGGCCAGCAGTCAAAATGGCTTTGTTCTGCTCAACCAAAGCATCTAGCGAATTCATATCTGCTTTAAGCATTTTGGTGACAATATTGACGCACCCTACCGTATCGCCCCCCTCGGTTCTACCGGGTTCAGGACGTGTCGGTCTATCGCCATCTGGAGCCTCAACAATTACATCGATTCCGCCTCCACCACCACCTGGGCCGTCATTTGGGTTTATTTCATCTCCGTGGATTGGAAACTTTTTCCTTATCGTGGTTGAACCGCAAATATTCGTCACGATGGCTTCTACCGTTACAGTCATTCCGCTCTTAAAGCCATACGCCTGCGTAGAATCCACATACACCTGACCTTCACGAGTATCTACAAGATGTAGGTTACGATATATTTTCCATTGTATACTAACCTTTCCAGCATCTGGATGAACACCAACAGCAAAGTGAAGTTTCTTCGGAGTTGCGGATCCAAGAATACCACCTTGTGGTTCCCTAAGAACAACCACGGTAAGTGCCAGTTTACCATTTACGGTAATTTGATGATTACCGACTCCAGCTTGCGAGGGAGAAAACTTACTCTCTCCTACCACACCAGGTCCAGCAATACTTGGAGTTGCAAACTGCGGTTTAATTTCAAACGGATAATGTTTGGTATCCTTGTGGCAATACTCCAGCGGACTTAACCCAATTGTTGCTTCAATCCTTCGTTTGTAAGTAATAGTTTGAACAGTGCTTCCACATTTGTTGCTAACAGTAACGGTTGCTAACAACTCTTTCCAAACCTCATTCTGAATTTCAGAAAACAACACCGTAGCCGCTGCCGATCCACTAATTGGAGGTCTTAATTCAGCACCATTTGCCTTGTTGGTAAACCTCCAAACAATATTGTGACTTATGGTATTTGCAATTCCAGCTTTAAACGTAATTCCGGTTTGAGTTTCCGCCATTTTGGTTACCACCTTCGGCTTTCCATTTACGGTAATTGATAGAGAAGGGACCCCATTGACAGATATTGAATGGATACCCAATCCAGCTGCCGCTGGACTAAATCGTGGTGGGTTAGAACTAACTCCGGGACCTGTAATTTCAGGATCAGAACTGTAACCTTTTACTACAAATAATGCGTCCTTCTTGTCTTCCACACAGAAGTAACTTTTTGCTATTGTAACAGAAGGATCTTCTAAATGTGGAACCTTCATTTTCTTTTTATGAATCGCAGAACCACAACCATTCGTAACGCGTAATTTGACAACTAAAAATTCCACATTCGTTTTACGGCCCAATTTGGCAAGATTTTTAAGCGGTACGACCGGCGATTCTCCTTCGTACTGCAATATGGCTTCGCCACCTCCAAAAATCATCCATTGATGGGTATCGGCAAACTCCGCGTTGGAATCGAACTGCATGTTTTCTTCAAATTCGTGCCAAGTTATTTCTGTAAGCTTAGGTCTCGGACTTACGGTAATCGTGGCAATCGGTTGCCCCGCCAATGTAATCGGATAATTTCCAGGGCCAACTGAAGGATCGAAATGTTTCTTGTCAGTGGTTACCCCTTTACCTTCAATATTTGGATTGCCCGGAGGTACAATAGTGAAGGGATAAGGCTTGCTATTTTCGCAGAATGTCGTTTTGTCAATCGATACTTGGAAACCTACAAATTGAATTTCGCGCCGGATTACCGCCGGACAAGAACCATTAGCAGGAGTTACAGTTAATGTAACAGTGGCCTTGTTGCCACTTGTTAATGGCAACTTGTAAGTGTGGGTTGGAGTCTGGTCTCTCACAACCGGTGAACCATCTCCAAAGTTCCATTCGTATTTATGACCAGCTTGAATATCTCCCTGTGGTACAAAAGTAAACGTAGTTTGACTCGTTGGTTCGTCCGGAACCTCAAACGAAATTTGAATAGCCTTTCTTAGAATTAAACGGGCATTCGTGTACTGATCATTTACGGTGAACTCAATAATTTTATCAAAACTATCTTCCGCAACTTTGTTTGGATCTATTAACAATTTAGTACCGACAATGGTTAGTCCAATCACCGGCTTTGAAGTTCGGATGACCCCATCCAGTGGCGAAACTGCCATCTCCAATGTTTTGACCTCGCCTTCTTCCGGAAGGCAAACTGTATCGGTCGGTAGCGTGAGGTAGATTTTTTGTGTCGGCACAATGAAATTGATTGGTTCGCAATCAGAACGAAACATATAAGGCAATGCAAAATCTGCAATTACAACACCTTCAGGAATTGACGAGGATTTAATGCTTATACCATCTTCGGGTCGAATGAATAGTTCATCGCTGAATTTGTCCGGAATAAACTTAGTACTCGCCTGATGAGATTTCAATACGTATACCATCACGAATGTGCCCCCGGGTTTTACACCAGCATGATGTTCCAAGCCCGGATGCTTTTGTGCAAAATTCGCAAAGACGATCCGCTCCAAAATCGCTGCTTTTCGCTCCTCAATCTCTTTAAGTAAAACTTCCAACTTCTTGGCACTGCAACACACATTGGAAAGTTGATTGTTCAGCAACTTCACCATCGTGCTCGTGACTTTGGAAACTTTAGTTAAATGCCCCTTGTTATATGCTGTTTGCAGTTTTCTGGTGTAGCTACACAGTTTATCAACCTCCTCTACATATTTAGCAAGTATATCCCCATCCAGTTGGCTAATTTCATCAGGAATAATTTCGGCGATTGCATATGCAGCAGCCAAAATCTTACCTGGAACAGCAAGCGTGGCGTAGGCCAAACCAGCTTCCCAATTAACAACATCTAGATTTCCGATGTACTGATCTAAAACCACCTGAACACCCGAAGATCCAACGTGTCCTCCATGCGTAATCGCTTGATGAACATAATGTCCAAGGGTATCTTTTTCTACCGTCAATTTATCGGAAACAGGATTTTTCTTCTTGCTATTTTTGCTACCAAACAAATACTTGGCAACCTTACCACTTTTACTATCTGCTGTAGGCTTATAAGAGGCTGCAGCATGGCTAGCTGCACCGCTATATTTGTCCGAATCGAGGTAATTATCGTTGACGTAATCGTCTCCACCAAATACCAAAGTAACCTTATCGTTATTAGTATGCCCAGGTAAAGTGGTTCCTTTTACCGGCTTAACCGTGAAATCCAAGAAATCATTTTCGTTGTGGTTGACACCTGGTTTTATGGTACTGAAACCCGATAGAACTTCAGTGACATGTCCCAAGACACACTTTTGCTCTTCAGACCACGCCTTCAGCAAGACCGACAAATCTTGAAAATCGCAAGCGTAATCGTCCAAAGATATTTGATGACTCTGATCAACCGTAATTCCAAGAACTTTTACGTCAAAAGGTAAGCTATACTTTTCCTTTTGCTCAATCACCTTCGACAACGCAGCACGGTGTTCTAGCCCAATATGTCCTTCAATTCGGAAAAAATTGTAAGCGTCTGAATTATACAAAAATGGTTCTTTAACCTTTAAATCCTTACTGAAAGTAGCAGCGTTATAGCCTAAGTGCTTTTTAAACTTACCATATTTTGATCGATCAAAATCCCAATGTTCAAAAAGCTGTGTGTTAAACCTGTAGTAATAGGGTACTGACCTTTTCCCTAACTCTGCCCAGAATTTTGACGGAGTAATTCTAACTGTATCATTCGTCAGGCTTTGGTATGCACTAAATGATGTTACCATTTGAACTACTCGCTTAACAACACTCTCAAATCGGTCGGCGTCCTCAGATTTATCATTCAAAATCGGCGAAGGATAAAACCGATGCCTAAATTCTTGATTAGCCGAATTATCGCCAAGCGGACTCCCCAGCATTAAATGCTTTGGAAATGGCGTAATATTCGGACAACACTCTTTGTAGCGTGTTAAGAACAATTCTTTGAGTTCGTCAAACGAATCGACAACATCCTTCAAAAAATCGTACCGGTACTGAAATTTAACCGTACTCCAGTAGGTCTTATCAAACAATTGGTTCAAATACGATACAATTATATTTCTATCGTTTACCAAACCAACTTTAGTGAGCATCAGTGTAAATCCTTTTACCAAAGAATCAACATTTCCTTCGTGGTTTAAGGATTTGTTATAGCTGAGCGCCAAATTCGATAGGGACCTTGTATTACTAGGATTTAACAATATTCTAGGAACCGAAACATCCTCCAACGAAAGATATTCAGAAACGACATTGTAAGTACTAAATAGAGAATCGTGATCCGTTAGGTTTTTAATATCTGTTCTATCAACCAACAACACGCGAACATTACTCGCTTGCTCTGCTCCCTGATTATCGCACGATACCGTTGAACAAGCCCCGGGGTCATCTTTATAAGATTCTACGTACAGTAAAACAATCTTGGAAGATAGATCTAGTCCAGAGATTGGTGGTTCGGTAGTATTTTCGCCCTCCGCAACCAATTCAATCAGCGGAATTTGTGTGGTTGTACTTCCAGAAGTTTCGTAAAACTGGGGAGCGTAGCCTGCCTTATCGTCTATAAATACCTTGAAATGCGTGTAGGCCTTTTCCTTAAATTCAACCGTCGCCGTTCCATCATTGTCGGCATGTGTTTTTTCCAAGTTCACCAAATCCCCGTCGGTTGTAATCCCTGCACCTTGGGTAATGATGATTTTATTATTAAGTGTTTTTACTTCAAATCCGCAAACAATTCCTGCTCCGCTCAAACAGATGCGGCTCAACCTATGTTGGTCTTCGAAGAATTCTAAAAATTCGTTTAACTGGCTATCGGTCAATACCTGATCGGGCTCGAAACAGTGATACGATGGCGTTATTTTCGTTAATTTTTTGGACATAACATCTTGTTCTTAATAGGATCCTAAATTGGTTCTTCCAAGTATGAGTTTCCCCTCCAACTCTTGGTCTCCGTCGCAGTCGTGTAGCTTACCTGTTGGGTAAATTGTATGGAGGTCAGAGAGGACCTTGTTCAAATCGATTAGTTTGGATTGTTTAACAGTTTTATTGTAAGTTCTAGCGTATTTTAGGTTGTTGAGATAAGCCTCATAAGCTTTCTCAAATCGAAGCATTTGATTGTCTTTGTCGGCTACTTCTCCTTTGCGGTAACCGATCCAACATATTTTGGGAACCACATGGGCAGGCAACTCCTTTCGGATTAGCAATTCCATATAGTTTCTGAAATCAGTATCGAAAAATCTTTGGGTGTATCCGGGTAAGATCACACTGACCTTGAAGGAGTACGGATCAGCAGTACAACATGCTGTATTGCAATCATCCGTACACACCGGTAAAAATGATTCTAGCGGCGCAGCATCATTATCCAATTCTGGAAGTAACAAAATATGCTCTACCAAAAAGATTCCTTCTTCTGTGAATCTTTCTTTCAAGAAAGTCAAAGTATCCAGCAAAGCCTTTTTGGCCTTTTCTTCTCCTTTATGCAAATGACCATGACGTGCAATTATCCAGTCACTGTTGTTCGGATTTTCCTCTGGATTCAAGACATTGAATGACCAGCTTCCCTTTGGCGACTCCGTCAGCTGAACGTTCTGAATCACTTGTTCATCTACGATACCCTTATCAAGGGTATCTTTTAAGGCGTCTTCATCAATATTGATCAGTTGGAAAATCGTGAAGTAAAGCTCTTCCCCTGCTTTCGATGGCGACGGATAGTCTTCGGTGGATCGAATGATTTTATTGCCGGAATCATCACGCACCTCCCAGCGATAAACCGTTTCCCCTTCGTGATCTTTTTCCTCTCTAATTTTTACAAACGTTTTGGAAAGATCCCTTCGAAAATAATTTCTAACTCCCGTGAGTCTTGCGATTCGATGCTCGGCTCCGGAAGTGTTATCCGTGTCCCAAGCGTCGCCAAGAATATTGTATCCTTCGCCACGTTCTCTACTAATTTTTACGTATTCAGCCAAAAAGCTTTCCTTCGATCGCAATACAAATTCGTCGGCTGCACCACCATAAAGTTCTTTCATTAAGAAGGTGAATTCGCTAAACTGTTCGGCAAATCGCGCTAACAGGTGATCGAGAATTTCGTTACGTCGCTGGATATTTTTGTCCATATCGCCGATCAGCTTTTCGGCAAGTAAATTATCGTCTGACGTTGGATAGTCTTTCATCAAATTATCCATCGACTTCATGTCCTGAATCGCCTGTGTAAAGTACGTTGGCGTAACTCCTGTATTAATGGATAGCAAGTCCTTTACTTTGCCCAGATGCGCAAAATAGGTCGCCAATATCTGATCGAAAAAAGACAAATATCCTTTGAGCTGCATGGCTTGTGATTTACGCTCTACAGTCGCACTTGCAGGTAGTCCGTTGGGTCCAATTCCATAAGTATCTGGCAATTCATTTTGAATTGTGGTAGTCTCTTTTGGATCCCGAAACGTACCCCTTAAAAGTTTTAGCGCGTTATCCGCTGCCGCAGCATCATTTCTAGTTTGGATTGCTTCTCGATTCAATTTTCTTAAATCATCTACTTTTCCGGTGCTGTAGGTAACGGGAAGAACCCCTTTGTAATAATTGAAAACACTTACAGTGCAACATGATTCAGAATCATCTGACTTGGTTGTTCCACACAATACAGGCTTAGTATAAGGATCAAGACAAATGAGCCAATCCTTACCATCCTTGTTCTTCTTGCAATCCTTAATCGTAATGTCTTTCAACAGTTTCACGCCATCAACAGCCATTATAATTTGAACGATATCCGACAACCTGACTTCGGAACGTAATTCTGCGTCCTCCAATTCCTGAGGGTCAATAAATCCTTTCTTAGAATGTGGACCTTCAAAAATCTCATCGGTGCGATACCCTTTGTCCAACATCTCTTTCAAAGAATACCGATTCAATTCAGGTGTGAAATATGCTTCGATTGCGTCGAGAATATCAGCATGAACTTTGTTCTCATCTACCTCGTGGTCCAATTCAATATTGGCACAAACTCCAATTGGATGTTTAGCTATTTCCGCAATTTCCACCAGGTCCTCACAAAGGTTCCGATTGGCGTTATAGACTTTTCTGATTTCCTTGTTGATGTCTGACACCTTTAAGGTCTCGCCATTTTCGTTTACCGCGTCAGGATCGTAATCGATGTAAACTTTACTTAATCCTAGTAAGTCTACCGAAGTTTTCAACTCTTTTGGCAGTGGGCCAAACATTTTTGGGCTATAGGCAATCTGACTATCCCGACAATTTACATGTAGCTTTTTGTCGTACGCCACCATCCATACATTTCGCACTCCGGCAATATCCGCAAAACGCTTCCGATAGTCCAAAACAGTCACTACCGATGAAGGCAGTAATTCCTCTGCTCTGTAAAATTGATTGGCTAATTCTAGATCGTCTTCAGACGAAACTAAATCCCGAATCGGCATCTCTAATCGATGCGCCAAATCTGTGATTGCATAGCAGAGTAACTCAAGGAATGTGTATCCCGGGTCGTGAACATTAAAATCTGTCCACAGCCCCCCGCCTAGTGATTCAATATATTTAATCCCCAATGACTTGAGGTGTTCAAAATCCAGATCATTTTCAGTTGAAACATTTTTTGGAATCGTTACCGCTTCCACCATTGTTCCGTGCTCCAGTGCGTCTGCCGATACCGGTATCTGATCGTTATCCTTTATCATTGTTGACGTGGTATTGCGGTTAATTTTGGACTCTTCTCACACGGCTGTTTGTCAATTTTGACGATGTGCTCGGCTACCGAAACTAGAATTGCTTTAGGTGAACTAGGAATGGCATCCTTAACCACCTCAAGCTTCAATCCTTGCTTTACAACAATGCTTCGTACATAGTCAACATAATCTAGTTTCTCTATGTAATCTATCAACACACTGCGGTACAATTTGACTCCAAACTCTACTGATTTAGTGCTGTCAAATGCCCACGGCGAAAGCAATTTCTTTAAATCTTGATCTAACTGAATTCTGTATAAAGAGTCGTCGTATTCATCGTGGAACTTTACCACGGTCTCAATTTTTACGGGTTCGTATGCTGGGTTAATTACCTTGGCTTTAACATGCAAGGAGTTCAGCTTCGTAATAAACCGTTCAATCTTGTTTAAATAGGCTTTGCTCACCCTTGGCTCATATATATTAAAAACGTTTTTGTTAACCGTGTCTGGCACCACAACAATCGTCACGTGACCGCCCTGAGTAAAGGAACAACAACCTGTGTGATTCAAACACTTCGCCTTATATACTTCAGGGAATTTTTCTAAAATCAAATGTTCGTAATCCCATTGGGTAATGGCCCTATTCTTATGCCTAATTCTTTCACTTACCCTGCGGTAGTAATGGTCGTCTGTCTCTTCATTTTTCCCACTAAAAGAACTGTAAGGTTGGGTAATCCCTTTAACCGTAGACTTCCGAACAACTAGTTTCCCAATTGTTTCTGCTGGAATTCCGGAGGCTAAATGTGCCAAATCATTCCCCTCATTGGAGAATTGCGCCATAACGCCTTGGGCATTTACGCTCAACACTTTGCAGACTGCATCAAATCGATGATGCATTTTCGCCTTAATCCAGTGCATTCCCGAAGGCAACTGGGAGTTATCCTTTGTTGCTTCCTCAGGCAACTTGATTTTCACCAAACCAGAAGTCAGGAAATTATCAATCTCGTTCTTTATAATGGAAGTTGATTTTAGTTCAATCCAATGGTCATTACAGAGTACTTCCCAATCAACTCCATTTGCAGCATTGAACGAATCAATGAGCGGATTTTCAGAACCTTCCAAAACTTGAATAAACAACGAAACGGTTTGTAAATTTTCAGCTCCTTCTATTCCAATCAACAACTCTCCTCCGCGACAATAAACCGGTGCAAGGGTACATTTCGTATTGCTTTTATTGAAAGTAGTTCTCAAATAACCATGCTCTAACGACTGGCCAAATGGATGCTCATGCATTAGCACCACCGACGCCTGACTGTATTTCGACTCGGACGTTTCCGTAAGCGTTACTTCATCGCTAGCGGTATAGTTTACCAATACTTCTTCTAAAAATGGCGTATAAGGCTCATTTGGAATCAGCGTATTATCGTTTCCACTCGAAAGTGAAACGGCATACAATCTGGGGTACAATTCATGCAAAAAAGATTGGTTTAAGGCTACTCTTGCTGGTCCCAAATCATCCTTGTTTCCAGGTTCACGAACAAACCGAAACGAAGTTGAATAAAGTCCACTGTCCGGAGTTGGACCATTCTTGAACATCTTCACATTCGAATCATCGTTCGGGTTTGCCTTCGCCGCAGACCATTTTCCATTGGTCTTCATCAGCTTCTTCATTTCAAAGTAGGCTTGACTCGGAACCATCGGTACTACCTTTTCCAAAAACCTTTGATCAGCAGTAATTTCCTCTTTAGAAGTTTTCATCCAAGGTAATTTGGACATAAAGCCTTCCTTGACTTTCATCTGAGCCTGTGTTCCTTTCAACACGCTAATCGAAAGATTGGATGCCAAACTTTTTTGATAAGCGAAATACCATTCTCTGAAATTTGTTGGAGCGTTTTTCCAAGTCATGAAAACATCCATGCTTGCCCATTTTTTCTCAAAGATTTCCTTGTGATAAATGGACAAACTGGAACCTCGCTTGGGGATTGAGGTAAAAGGATACATTGGCTTATCCGGATTCAATTTTCCGGCATCACTCTCCAAGTCGAGTGCGCGCATTCCGCGCACATCGACATTTACTTTTACAGTCACAATTTCTTGGGTCATTTGCCTGTATAAGGCATGACCTTCCTTACTATTTACGTCGACCAAAAACCGAAATATCGGATCGGTAGTAGCGTAATTTCCAAAATGTTTTTCTACGTTATAACCAAAAGTTGGCTTGTCCTTTGACTTAATTTGAACATAAAGGCTCAAAGTATTTCCTGAAACTTGCGTCTTGTAAGATTCGTGGAATGCTTTGTTGTCGTTCTTTAAGACATCGGTCTCTACCCATTTATTTTCTTCTGTATAATTTACCGCCAAAGACTGTATAATAGAATCCGCGGTCAGTGCCGTTGCAGTGTCCTGAAAATTAATTTCAAATAAGATATTCCGCTCACCTTCCGATAAATTTAGAATGGGCGAAGCTACAGCAAAACCAATTTTAGCATCCACAGCGGCAGGAAATCGACCTCCTTGATATGTCGATTCAGGATCATAGTGTCCAAATGGGTTCCAAGCCAAATCCTCTTCGCTCGGAAATGTTCCACCAATTCCATCGTAAGAATTCGCAACCTCCGAAGCTTTTAAATACTGATAACTTGTTTTAATAGTTGGAGGCTCGGTAGAATTGTCTATATCGTCCAAATGGAAATAGACATTCTTCAACTGTGAAACTTTTGCCTTGTTAGCCGCCAACTCCTCGGTAAGTTTATACTTCAATATTTTACCGTCGCTATCCTTACCGCCGTTTAGTTCTAGTCCCTCCTCTAACTTGGTCTGAGCAGTATTCTTAGCTAATTCAAAAAGCACATAGGCCTTATCTTCAACCGGTCCCAGCTTACTGATCTGAAGCAGATCTTTATAAAAGAAATCTAAATGCTTTTTGGTCAAATGATTAATTCGCTTTCGCGGAAGCTCCATCAACTTCAAAAAGCAAACGAACAAGGTCATGTGTGGCGTCAATTCGTTGCTCCCAACCAACCCATTTAAAAATTCTTTTATCTCGTCTTTATGCTTGAAAAAGGCCTCCCAATTACCTGATGTATTGGTACTATCTCTAGTGTCGTAGTAATTGACATGCTTCGCCATACGATAGGCGAACTCCATCCATTCCTCAATACCGAAGTCCACCAATTCTATGGAATCGGGTCTAAGGTACTTGTGGTTCCGACTCTGTTGATCGGTTCCTCCGCGCTTTTGGACTTCCGTTATTGTATTGCAATCATCACTCATCAATCAAGTGGTTTAAAGTTCGGTGCCTTCGGCACGGTAAAACGGATAAACAAAATTCCTCCTCGAATTGGTAGCCCGAATCACGTAATCCACCTCAATAAGAAGTTCGCCTTCTAAATCATTTCCACTGTTAATCGTAATTCGCTTTGCATCGATCCGTGGTTCGTAATAGAGAATCGCTGTTTTAATCAAATCGCCAACAAAAGTTTTCAGTGTAAGTGTAAGCGGTGCGAACAATAAGTCATCTAAATTGCACCCATACCCCGGATTCATTACCCTTTCGCCAGGTCTGGTAGAAAGTAAAATTCTTAAACTTTCTTCAATATCTTTCTCGCCAAAACTGGTTTCCACCTGCGATGTTTTGGCCTCGAACGTTGGTGGAAACGACCACCCTGTTCCTAAAAATGAATTCTCTTCCATTGGGTGTTTTTTAGTTATAAATCTGAGTTTGATTTTCGAACTCCCCTCTCAAAAGGGATACATTTCCATTGCTAAATACTTTATCTGTTGTCATAGTGCTCATTCTATTTTCCTTCACCCATCGCCCCCTCGAGTAGCCTCAGCGTGCTTCAGGCGCAAAAGAATCATTCAATCACCCAATTAATACAGTTGGTTCACCCTGCACGATCGTTCCGCCATGTGCAGTACTATCTCCCATTCTTGCTGCCGGCATCCCTCCGATCAAAACGGTAGCCGATCCAGCTACAATACTATCTGGTGGTCCTACGCAAGTTGCCATATCGCCGACTTTTGCGGCTGGCATTCCACCTATTAATACCGTTACTTCTCCCGGAGGAAGAATAGGCCCACCAACATGTGGTACTCCTGTAGTCATTGGACACACGTGCATGTCCGAAATTCTTGCTGCTGGTTGTCCCATTGTTCTTAATTTATCTGGACCAACGATCCTTTTAATACCGCAATCGCACTTGAGGATACTTCTGCTCCCGCGCTACCCTCTGCTACAAATTCTGCTTGTGCAGTTACGTTTACATTCATTCCTTCTATGTTGACATCTCCCGACGCTTTGATATCTATATCTCCAGCACTCTCGATCACAATGCCATTACTGTCCATTGTAACAATGTTGGAGTTATCGTCTTCGATTCTTATCTCGCCCGCATCTTCGTCGAGCGTAAAAATTTTACCTCCCGGAGTTTCTATTGTCACCGACTTCTTATCGTCGTCGAACAACAATTTCATCTCGCTTCGGGTAAAAAATCCCTTTTCGTGGTTATCGTCACTTGCTGTAATTGGAGCCGGTTTCGCACTACTATGAAGCATCCCCAAAACGACACAATGGTTTGGGTCTTCATTAATAAATCCGATGATTACTTCATCATCAATCTCTGGTCTAAAAAATGCGCCTCTAGAATCTCCTGCATCCAGAGAAGCTACACGAGCCCAAATCCCCTGTTCTTCACCGTCCACAATTGGTACTTTCACCAAAATTCGATCTTCACCATCCGGATCTTCTTCTAATTGCGTAACAACCCCGATCTGCAAGCCTTTGATGGCTGGAAGTAGTCCACCCGCTGGTGGAGAATCAATCTCATAACATTCACTAAACCATTCGGGATCTAGTCCAAACTGTGCATCAGAAGTCCAGTTTCCATCGGTAATTGTGTGTCGAACGCCAGTAACAAAAACTTTCCCATTGAAACGGTCACCAACACCTTCCAATTTCAACATTGTAGCAGGCTTTACACCAGGTATCCCTTGGAATTTGACTCGCCCCCTGACTTTGGCCAATTGGTTATAAAGAAAGGTTGCATCGGTCCAATCTTGCAATTGCACTTCCGTCAAATTTCCGCCATGCTTAAGCTCTAGATTTTCTAAACCCACAACATTCGCAAGTTCCGACGGTGTAATGTTACCGTTCAGCTCAACGTTTGGATCAGTACCTTCAACTTCAACTACTTCCTGATCGGCATAATTCCAGCCGTATCCCGTAATCTTACTTTTCTGATACCGAGCGTCAATCTCGCCGTCAAAATCCAACATTGAACTTCCATAAGTAATGGTCTCCACTTCACCTTGTCCAAGGTCCGGTGCTGCGATGGTAATTTTACCACCATCCACCCAGCATAGCTTTCCGCTAGCCTGGGCCCTCGACAACATAAAGTCCCAATCTGTAGCTTGGTATTGTACTAGTTCGGCGTGTTCATGTTTTGTTGCTTCTACCTCCTTTTCCAATCCATAAGTATCGATTATTTCCTCGAATACGGAACTGTCCTTGCTTTCATAAAACAAATGCGATTTTCTCCCTATGGTCATCTTAACCGCCTCATCCTTGCACTCCAAAATCAGATGGCTACTCCCTTCTCGAATCTTGATATTGTGCTTGATGATGATTCCTTTGAAAATCGTTTCCTCGTTGTTGTGGTAGCCTGCCTTAATTTCGATCGATTCACCAGGAGCAAATTTGCTCTCGTTGCTCATCGCAAAATCCTGCTCCGAAGCTTCCCCATCCACCAAAACAATCTGCGCATAAGGTATACGATTGATTTCTAAAGACACCGCCAAACTTACCACCTCATATGTGGCAGCCAACTCCAATCCCCCAGCAAGCACCGTACTCGTTATCAAGTCTGGATTCTCTGAGGTGTCTATTAATCCGCTGTTATTCATTATTGGGCTAATTTGTCAATGGGCGGAAAATACAGTCGGTCACCGACTTTTAACTTTCTAAAATTTGTCAGGTTGTTCACCTTTGCTACTTCCAGATAATACTTGGAATCTCCATAAATTTTATGCGTCATCAATGGCAAGGTATCACCATCGTATACCGTTCGAATGTGCGTCAAATCTGGTGAAGAATTATTCTCCTCCGCGGCGCGTTTTTCCTCGTCGATTAATGATTTAAACTTCGCTTTACCCACTGCCCGAAGTGGTTTTCCGTCCGGACGAAAAAGCTTATACTCGATATTCAATTCGAGTAAAACGCATTGGAATAGCAATGTCCCCCAAGAAACTTTTAGGTAGTTCGGTTTATGGATTTCTCCGTTATAACGAAATACGGTTTTCTTAAAGTTCTCAATATCCTCTTCGATTCCATTACCATTGTCACTTCCAGCAGAATCATTGTTCTGAAACACGCCAGTTCTGTCAAACAAAAAATCAAGCTCCAATTCTTCTGGAATCGTGCGAACGAATTTCGGCGTGGCGCTACTGTTTCCCTGGCCTGACTGCTCGTTGTATTCTGTTTTAAGCGTCATTGAATAGGTTTCCGGATTAACCGCCGTCGTGTACAATGCACCATCGCTTGCTTCGTTGCGAAACTCAGGGTCTGTGTACGCTTTTATTACCAATTTCTGCAATTGTCCGTTGCTCATTGCGCTACCTTTCTTTCTTGTTTTTTAGAACTTTCATTACCTCATCCATGCACTCCTGCAAAACAGCTCCACCTGACGAATCTCCACCTTGCGGTGCAGTTTTTTTACCTCCCTTTTTCGCATCCCCTTCCACATTAATTTTAATGTGCATTTCCTTAATTTCAATCGGCATTAGTTTCCTATTTCAGTAGTGTAATATTGATAAGACAATTCCAGTGTTTCCATTGCTAGTTTACTCTCCTGCGCATTGAATTCATCAACAGCCCATTTAACCGGTATTGCCCCAGTAATTTTCCAAGTAACCAGTGGTGTTTCAGAGTCGTTTTTTGCTTCTCCGTAGAGGTTTATGACAATAGATTTTGGCGAAAATTCAAAGTTCTCAATCGCGTCTTGACACCATTTGATGATTTTTGAATTTTTCAAAAATCCCCGCTTCAGAACCAAGTTCGGAAACTTGGTTCTGACCGGGAGTTTATGTTTAAATCTATTCTCTCCACCTTCGGCGTATTCTTCGGTTTCTATATCGACCGACAGCCCACTTACCGACTGAAAATACATGTCGTCTTTCAGTTCAGGAAGTCCTTCAACCTTCACCCGAAATCTAAACCCTACTGGTGGATAATTGTCCATCTTTTACTAATCGTTTTGGATAGACAATCCTTCGTGAACCAATTCGATAGTCTCGATAGCAACTTCACTGCTGTCTGCTTTCAAACCAGGACCTTGAACCTTAGTTGGCCATGCATTTCTCACTTTCACCGTATAAACTGGATCTTCATCCTCGTTTAACAATTTGATCGTGATATCACGTCTTTCGATTGTGTTTAGTTTAACCGTATTCCACCAATCGTAAAACTCGTTGTCGTTGACAAACGTTCCACGCTTTAAGGTTATGTTAGAATACTTCTGTTGCCCAGGCATTTTAATCTTCGTATGCTCTGGACTTGCACCATGTCTGTACTCGATTACTTCTGTTTCCACATCCAAACCAGAAACTTCTGTAAACCCGATCTTTGTTCCGCCCCAATCAACTTGGAACTTATGTGCACTTAATGGATATGCTTGTGCGCTCATAATTTTCTTTTTTTAATAATGAATCAATTGGTTTTATGCTTCCTGCATTTTGTGAGAAAAGCGTAGGATGATGAATTCAGCCGGACGTACTACCGCCATTCCGATTTCTACGATCATTCGACCTTCAAGAATATCCTGGGCAGTCATCGTTTGACCCAATCCAACACGAACATAGAATGCTTGTTCCGTTTTAGCTCCTGCCAATGCACCTGCTTTCCATTGTTGAACCAAGAAATTCTCTACCATTGCTCGCACCCGAACCCAAGTATTTGCGTCGTTTCCTTCAAAAACAAATTGTTCGGTAGCCTTTCTAACCGACTCCTCTACCATGTTGAAGAATCTTCTAACTGGCACATACCTCCATTCATTGTCGTTTCCGGCCAATGTTCTAGCGCCCCAAACCAAAGTTCCTTTACCTGTAAAGGTTCTAATTGCATTGATCGATTTACCTGTTGTATGAACATTTAGGTCCGCTTGCTCCTCATGTGAAATTTGAACAGATGGTTTAATAACATAGCTTACACCTACATTCGCAGGTGCCTTCCATACCCCCCTAGTCGCATCAATTCTAGCGTAAATTCCAGCCACTGCCGATGAAGGTGGTAATGTCAAAGGCATGTTTGCGATCTTGTTTTTGATCCTGTTATAGCTATCGGTATCGAAGCTTTTTACCTCTTGAAGCGTACGAGCATGAAGCGAACCATTGTTTTTATCTAAAACACTAACATGTGCCGCAGAAACTATGGTTAGAATTGCATCAACATTAGTCTCTACATGCTGGAATAAGTCAATTGAAATGCTAGTACCCAATACATAAGTCAACAACTTTGCAAATTCAGCTTGAAAATTTGAAGTGTCAGTCGTTACCGTGGCTTCGCGATCCGCCGCGTTAGAATCTTTCTTCAACTTAGATTTAAGAGAAACAAGATTTGCATATATCTCATCAATCTTACCACTACCTTCAAAATCACCTAAGAACGTTGTTTGCGCACCTTCAATAGCCGTTTTGGTGGCAACAGCAGCAGGACCGTCATCTGAAATAACCTTAAGCACCGCAGTTACCTCAGCCTTAACTGCATCCTTATCAGCAATAGCCGAAGACAGTCTACCTAATACGTTATCAACATGGTCTATGAAAGTTGATGCGTTGGCAGCATTATAAGAACCTCCGAAACCACCTGAAATAAATTCAATCGCGGCAACTAACTCGCCTGTAGCTGTTCCCGCAAGAATATCCGTTCTATTTCGAAGATGGCCAAGATCATCTACAAATCTACTTTTCAACTTAGCTAGATTCTGTTTAGCGGTTTGAAGTGCATCCGGATCGTTTGAAGTATGAGTAATAGCAATATCACCTTCGGAATAAGCATAGCTCAAAATAGTTTCCAAAAATGGATAATACGCCGCTCCGTACTTTGCATAATCTTTTTCACTTGAGATTGAATTTCTCAGGCTATCCACATCCGTTTGGCTATCTGATTTGGTGTCAATAATTGTGAAACGATCTTGCAACTTATTGCACTGTGATAAAGCCGAATTGTACAATGCATGAAACTTAGAAGAATCTGAAATATTCGTTGCATCTGGGAACAAAATCAAAGTTGGTTCGTCTTCTTTTTCAAGCCTTGTTAATCCTTTTGTCAATTCGCCATCATCCACGGAAGTCTTAAGTAAAGCAGCGTCAGCTCCATACAATCCAACAGAAACAATGTAGCACGGACCACCTCCATTCGCAAAGTACATCTGCAATGAGTAGTACATTAAGAATGGTTTTGGCGACGAAGGTTGGTTCACCTTGATTGATCTAGCGACGTTGTTATCCGTATCTACAACATCATCAATCTCAACCGTAATGGTATCTTCATTTGCCGCAGAACCGAAATAAGTTTCGTACTCCAACAAAGACGTTATACGTGTTGGAACTTCTAATAATGTATCGCCATTTTCCTTCTCCGCTTTTTCCGTGTACCCAATGAAGGCCGGAATAGCAGTTTCAACTTGTGCTACCGAAGGAGGGAATTTGACGATTTCCTCAACGTAGACACCAGGGGTTTTGTAGTTTGCCATAATATGCTACTAGTTAGTAATTGGTTGATTTTCTATTTTTATAAATATGTTTTCGAGTAATATTGGGTGTCGTCTTCGCCCTTGGAAGCGTCACCTTTATGAATGATATCAACAGACGGGTTTGGATACGTTACTCCAGCTTTCTTAACTTCCAAATAACCATTTTTGGTTAATGGTTTTCTTCCTCCTGTAGTATGCAATACCGATCCGTCCTCTGATTTTATATATTGCCAAAAAGTTTTTCTGTTCTTAAATTCTATCGTTTCCTCAGGAGTGGTTACAGCAAATTCATCTCCCGCTACTAAATCCATTTCAATACCTTGTCCTTCCAAGTGAATTCTAATAAAACCTGATTTCCCAATCAATTCTGAAGCATCGATGTCCTTGATTAAGTCAATGGTTTTGTCGTTTAGATTTCCTTGGGATTTATATTTCGACAACCTCTTGAAACCTACGGTAACGGCGTCCTCTTTCACCGATTCCTCCGGCGAGCGATTAGAAAGCATGATCAGCTTATTCTTGTCTAATTCTATGTCCGTATAGTTTTCGAAATACGGATCCTTAAATCGGAAGGTAAAGTCAAGCACAAAGTCCTCTGAAAATCCAATAAATGGCTTAGCACTATTAGAGGGATCTGCCAATAAAAAAACTTGTAAATTAGTTGGATTAACCACGAATCTCGCCCTCCAATTCTTCAGAATAGTAGCGCACTTTGCAGTTGGCATCACCTCCATAAAATCACCTAGATTGTACGCCAACAAGTTCTTTTTAGCTTTTTCCGTCTCCAAATCATCACCAAACTCTTTATTTCCTTCATCCAAGAAATAACGATGGTGAATATGAAGTACAAATAGAGGTTTATAATTATTCGAAAATGACATAGGCTACATGGTGCTTAGGTTTCCAGCAGACTGAGTAATAGCCGCTGATTGCTTGGTTAAAACATCTCTTTCTATTTCTACCAAAACAAGCTTGTATAGCACTGATGGTAATTGCTTTCCGCCCAGGGTTCCCCAGATGAAGTTCATCTCTTCAAAACTTGGGGTATACAATTCCACAGTAAACTTGAAATTTCCAATCCCATCTAAAGCTGGATTTAGTCGATTGTAGACAGAATTGGCCTGTGTAAAAACCCTCTTGCCCTGAAAGAACTCTACAATTTTAGAAATATCGCTAAGAGACTGCACATAAGTACTTCTATTTGCGCTGAACAGAATATAGAGATTCAGATTTACCTTTGGATTCTTGTACCTCATCTGATCGCCATCCAACTGGCGGTTAGGAAAGTTCTTTAAGGTAGTTTCTTCCTCCATGTTAACAAGCGTAAGTATGATATCGTCGTTTAAATCATCCGCTCGATCATTTTGCGAATCAACGATTGCCACATTTTCAATTGTTATCGTAGAAGTTTCTAAGTATCGATCTACCTCCTCGGATAATATTTTTAGAGTCTCGAAAATCATATTTGCGATGTGATATACAAGTCAAAACAGGTATTCGGGTAAAAGAAAAGCAGACATAGACCTGCCAGCTCAGAATTTGCTTAAACTCTAAATGCTACCGTAAGGAACACAACCACCGACTCAATTAGTCAGCAAATAGTCCTCATTTAGTAATTCTGAAAGGGTATGGGAACTGACCAGAATGAACAGTTCTCTTTTCTTACAAGGCGAATTCTCTTTTCTTGGGTTAACTTGTACAGGATATCATAAATTAGGTTTTAGGTTTTAGCGTTAATAAAGGTTGTACTTCTTCAAAGATCCATGTTTTTTTCGATCTCCGAGCGAAATTCCGAATTAAAGTTATCAACAATCGAAAACAGACAAATAAAATACTTTTTACTGGACTTTGCACATGACTAAAATTCAACATAAAGATCATTTCAAACCTCCGGTAACGCGAATAGAATCAAGAAAAGGATACCCGTCCAGAAGAGTGTGTCTGAAAAAGAAAGGAGTTTCCAACAATTTAACAAGTTTGTAATTGCAATAAAACAGACTAAAA
>JAHDGY010000023.1 GCA_020631555.1 Flavobacteriales bacterium
CATTGGGTTAAAGGTCTATTGCGATAGGCTTTGTGCATAATCCGGCTCTTACTTCTCCGAAATTTACTCCGTCGGCTATGGCAGATTTTCAACAGCAAATTTTGCAAGGAACCCTTGTGGGAAATAAGTTAAAGGATTCCATTTAAAAGGCAAAGCAAGGGTAAAAGGTAGTGGCTATATTTACACCCATCAAAACCAATTGAAAAATGTCACGAGTTTTAACGGGTGTACAAAGTACAGGAGTTCCGCACATGGGGAACGTTTTTGGAGCGATGTTGCCAGCGATACAAATGAGTAATTCTACGGATGACGAAGCTTTTTTGTTTATCGCCAATATGCATACGCTTACACAAATTAAAGATGCAGAGCTGATGCGCCAAAATACTTATGCGACGGCGGCGGCTTGGTTGGCGTTGGGGTTTGATTATCAGAAAAACGTATTATATCGCCAGAGCGATATTCCAGAGTGTACAGAATTGGCGTGGTATCTAAGTAGTTTCTTTCCATATCAGCGGTTGAAATTGGCGACTTCGTTCAAGGACAAAGCAGATCGTTTGGAAGACGTAAATTCTGGCTTGTTTACTTATCCGATGCTTATGGCAGCAGATATTTTGCTTTATGACGCGGACGTCGTTCCGGTAGGAAAAGACCAATTGCAGCATTTGGAAATTACACGAGATGTGGCGAGTAGATTCCATCACCAAATGGGGGAAACGTTTGTATTGCCGCAAGCTCGAATAGATGAGGTTACGCAGTGGGTTCCTGGTACAGACGGGGAAAAGATGAGTAAATCACGACAGAACTTTATTAACGTTTTTCTGCCAGAAAAGGAGCTCAAGAAAATCATCAATAAGCAAATTGTAACCGATACTACTGCATTGGAAGATCCAAAGGATCCTGCTAGTTGTTCGATACATGCTTTGTATAAGCTTGTTGCGACGGCAGATCAAGCAAATGACATGGAAAACAAGCTTCGAAGTGGTGGCTATGGTTGGGGACACGCAAAGAAGGATTTGTTAGAAGCGATTTGCGTATATTTTCAAGATGCCCGAACCGAGTACGATAAGTATATGGCTGATACTGCGCAATTGGACGAGATTTTAAAACTAGGTGCAGAGAAAGCGAGAGGCGTTGCTCAGAAAACATTGGATAGGGTAAGAAAAACTTGTGGATATTAAGGAGAAACAGGAATTATACTTGGTATTTAAAATAGGCAGGCCCCACACATTATGGCGAAGATTTATTACTTGAAAAATTGCTCCACGTGTAAACGAATTATAGATGAGCTTGGAGCTCATAGTTCAATCGAATTGCAAAACATTCGGGAAGACAAAATTACCGAAGATCAGCTTGATGAGATGGCAAAAATTGCGGGTTCTTATGAGAAATTATTCAGTCGTCGAGCGATGAAATATAAGTCGATGGGATTAGCTGAAAAGGACCTTAAAGAGTCGGATTACAAATCTTTGATTTTAGCGGAGGATACGTTTTTGAAGCGGCCGGTTATAGTCACAAACGACAAAATATTTGTTGGTAGCGCAAAGAAGGAAATCGAAGCGGCTAAGGAAGCCATGAAATGAAATCGGTAACTAAAGCGCATTTTGCTCTGCTTGGGGCAAACCTAATTTATGCCCTGAATTATAGTGTCGCAAAGGATGTCATGGGTAGGGGATATGTCCCTCCGTTTGCTTTTATTTTATTTAGAATTATAGGAGCTACGTTGCTCTTTTGGGCTTTGGCTGGGTTATCCAACGAAAAAGTCGATAGGCGCGATCATTGGCGAATTGCTTTGTGCGCAATATTTGGTATTGCAGCCAATCAGCTTATGTTTTTCGCTGGATTGGCAAAGACAACAGAAATTAATGCCGCAATTATCATGACTTCCAACCCTGTATTGGTTTTGTTGATGGCACGCATTATAATAGGCGAAGCATTAAGTTGGACAAAATCACTTGGGATTTGTTTAGGAATCGGAGGCGCTGCTTACCTCATTTTGGGTAACGGGAGTCTCACAGCGGGATCAGAAACTATTGCCGGTGATTTATTGATATTCGGAAATGCCACGAGCTATGGAATCTATTTGATTTTGGTAAAGTCGCTGATGAAAAAATACGACGCAATTACGGTAATTCGTTGGGTGTTCACATATGGATTGATTTACGTGATTCCTTTTGGACTTTTTCAAATCGATCAGGTGAATTGGGATATGCCTGTAGATATTGTTTTGCAAATCGGCTATGTCATTGTGTTCACGACGTTTTTTGCCTACGTGCTGAATGTTTTTGCGTTGAAAAACGTAAGCCCTACGGTAGTGAGTGCATACATTTACTTGCAACCTCTACTGGCTACTATCATTGCGCTGATGCGCGGGGCTGATGTGCTGAGTGCTGAGAAGGTAGTTTCAGCTGTTTGCATTTTTGCAGGAGTCTACTTAGTGAGTTTGAAACTGAAGAAAGTGGAAAAGGGTTAAATTTGCCGTGTATGGTAAAATCAATGACCGGCTACGGTAAGTGTGTTGATACTGTTTTCAACAAAAAGATCACTGTAGAAATCAAGTCTTTAAATAGTAAGCAGCTTGATATCAATGCTCGAATGGCCCCTCTTTATAAAGAGAAAGAAATCGAATTAAGAAACATGCTTGCGAAAAATGTTGAGCGCGGAAAGTGTGATCTTATGATCTATTATGATGCTACGGATGTGGATCAGCCTCATCAAATCAATCGATCTGTAGTTCGTGGATATTTCGATGCGCTTAAGTCGATTGTTTCTGAACTGGAGGCGACGGATGAAAACCTTCTTGCTATGGTAATGCGACTGCCAGATGTTACCAAGGCCGAGCGCCCCGAACTTGATCCTGAGGAGTGGGCAGCCGTCCAAGGATTGGTGAAGGAGGCATTGAAAAACTTGAACGGTTTTCGAGAGCAGGAAGGAAAAATATTAGAGAATGATTTTCGTGGTAGAATTGCCAAAATTTTAGAATTACTTGCTGCAGTAGATCCATTTGAAGCGGAGCGTGTTGAGGCTGTTAAACTAAAGATTGATAAGAGTTTGAAAGAGTCGATGACGGAAGAACATATCGATCGTAATCGTTTCGAACAAGAGTTGATATACTATTTAGAGAAGTTGGATGTTACGGAAGAAAAGGTGAGGCTGAAAAACCATTGTGAGTATTTTCTGCAAACGCTTGAGCAACCACAGTCACTGGGCAAAAAGCTTGGATTCATTTGTCAAGAAATTGGCCGAGAAATTAATACTCTAGGATCAAAGTCGAATCACGCGCCATTACAACGCATTGTCGTTCAGATGAAGGACGAGTTAGAAAAAATTAAGGAACAGGTTTTAAATGTGCTTTAGCATATGATAAAGGGAAAGGCTGTGATTTTTTCAGCTCCATCTGGAGCCGGTAAAACCACAATTGTTCATCATCTATTAAAGCAGCAACTTGATTTGGAGTTTTCTGTTTCAGCAACGAGTCGTGAAAGGAGATCCAATGAAGTTGATGGGCGCGATTATCACTTTCTGACTTGTGAGGAATTTGTTGCAAAAACACAAACAGGGCAGTTTGTTGAGTGGGAAGAGGTCTACAAGGATAATTTTTATGGTACGTTGAAATCGGAGATAGAGCGTGTTTGGTATGCGGATAAGCACGTTATATTCGATGTTGATGTGGTTGGTGGATTAAATTTGAAAAAGTATTTTGGTAAGGCTGCATTGTCTGTTTTCGTTAAGCCTCCGAGCATCGATGCTTTAAGAACAAGGCTCACATCGAGGGCAACAGAGCCAGAAAGCAAAATAGTGATGAGGTTGGCCAAGGCGGAACAGGAGCTGGGAGTAGCTCAAGAATTTGATGTTGTGTTATTAAATGATGAATTGACAACTGCTTGTAGTAAAGCGGTTCAGTTGGTGTCGGAATTTTTGAAGAAATGAAAAAGGTAGGGTTGTATTTTGGAACTTTTAATCCAGTTCATGTGGGTCATTTGATCATTGCGAATTATATGGCCGATCATACGGATTTGGATGAAGTTTGGATGGTAGTAACTCCGCAAAATCCGCTGAAGAAGAAGTCTTCACTATTGCCAGATATTCATAGGTTGCAGTTGGTTCAAGTTGCAATTGAGGACAATCAAAAACTAAGGGCTTCCAATATCGAATTTCAGCTGCCAAAGCCATCTTATACTATCAATACTCTGGCTTATTTGTCGGAGAAATATTCCGATCGGGAGTTTGCATTGATTATGGGCGAAGATAATTTGCGTACACTTCATCGGTGGAAACATTACGAACAAATTCTCGATAATCATTGTCTATACGTCTATCCAAGGGCTTTGACTAAACAAGAACTTGCTGAAATGGATGAGTTGCGAGAAAATCAAAAAAATGGCTTGTTACACCATCCTTCGGTTGCACTCTGCGAAGCCCCGGTTATGAAAGTGTCTTCAAGCTTTATTCGAAGGTCTATTCGAGACAAAAAAGATGTGAGGTATTTACTTACGGAGCCTGTTTACAATTACGTTACAGAAATGCACTTTTATAAGTAGAGGCTAATTCCTATCCACGATTTTCTTATCCACAAATCTGGAAAAGAACTCTTCCTTGTAAGTTTTTCCAATTGGAATTTCTTCTGAGTCTATTTTCAGAAAATCTGAGTGAATTTCGGAAATAACCCTAGTATTGATAATGTACGACTTACTGATTCTTGCAAAAACTGTTGGAGGTAGTTGAGAGAATACCGTTTTAATGTTCATTGCTGTTAGTAGTTTTCCTTTAGCTGTGTGGATTTCAACATAGTCTTTCAACCCCTTGATGTATTGAATATCGTCATAATGAAGTCGGACCAATTTTCTGTCGCTTCTTACGTAGATGAAGTCTTCATTTGGTTCCGCAATTGGCGTTTCTTCTTCCATCTCCTCAACGCCATGCTTTAATTCAAAGAGTTCTTTCGCTTTTTTCGCGGCTTTAAGAAACCGTTCAAAACGAATGGGCTTGGTTAAATAATCCACTACTCCAAGTTCGTAGCTTTCCAGCGCATATTGCGGGTATGCTGTAGATAGAATTATACTTGGTTGATATTCTAGGCCTCTAATAAAGTCTAACCCAGAAAGTCCGGGCATGTTAATGTCCAAAAAAATCAAGTCGACCTCATTAGATTGTAAAAATTCGTTGGCCTTTATGGCATTTTCAAATGTTCCAATAAGCTCTAAAAATTCTACCTCTTCGACATTCAAAACCATTCCTTCTCTTGCCAAAGGCTCATCATCCACAATTATGCACTTCATACTCCTATTTTAGTTCTAATTTGAGTTCAACTTTATAAGAATCAATATTATCAATAATATACAAAAGATGTTTATGCGGGTAAAGAAGTTCTAGTCTTCTTTTGATGTTAGGCAAACCAAACCCTCCATATTTAGTTTGTTTTCTTCTTCTTTTTGCGTTCATTTTCGAGTTTTGAATGATAAAGGTTACTGTCTCTTCGCTGATGAAAAATTTGGCGGTTATGTACGATGAGCCGTCCATTACGAATCCGTGCTTCACAGCATTTTCGACAAATGGCATAAAAAGTAATGGAGGTAAAACGATACCCGATGGGTTTCCTACAACATCACAGACTACCTCAGCGCCGCTTTTTCTAATATTGTCAAGTTCCAGAAAATTCTTGATGTATTCGATTTCATCCGTGAGCATAACGGCATCTTTAGAGCATTCGTAGAGCTGATAGCGCATTAAATCAGAAAGACCGAGTACCATTTCCGAAGCCAATTTCTGATCTTTTCTGGTCAGTACATATATGTTGTTAAGAGAGTTAAAGAGAAAGTGAGGGTTTACTTGACTTTTAAGATACCCTAATTTCGATTTTAAATTTTCATGTTCCAGACTTTTAATTTTTTCCTGATTTTTTAACCATAGTTTAAAGAACTTAAATGCTACGGCCAAACCAACCATACATGATCCAACCATGAAATAAAAGATGGCTGTATCCCATATTTTTCTGTCCTTCATTGCAGGGTTGTCAACTTCCTGGAAATATAGAAGAGCTAATACGGTGAAAAATACGAAGACTGCAATAGAAAGGATAGTGCTAACTGCGTAGATTACGATTCTGTGCTTTTCGAGTAATAAGGGAAGAAACCAATATAAGTTGGTGTAAATAACCGCGAAAATGACAGCCATGGACACCAGGTGGTGTGCTTCCGGAATGGAAGAGTAGGCGAGAAACTCAAATATTTCTTCAAACCAAACAAATAACCAGAATAAAATATGATGAATTACCCTGTACTTTTTGTCAAAAAATGGAATTGGTGAGTTGTGTTGCAGGTTAGATGTCATTACGGACTCCAATTTAAGAAACAATCGGCAAAATATTATTGTTTAGCTTTGTTTGTTAGTTGATTAGTCTGTTTCAACTTAACATAGATCGGTTTATTGAAATAGCACCGGCAAAAATTCGGTTTAAAATAGTTTCACCAATCAATAAAGTTATCTACAGTTTTTTTAAATTCACTCTCTAGGAACGCAAGTTTTCAACCAATGACCCAGTTAGGCGAAACAACATTCTATGAGCTCCATAAGGGGATGCAAAAGGAAAACATGGACTTTTTGTACAAAGGGCAGCTTAACACGGCGGTTGTAGACGCACTTCTGGGCATACTTAAGCGTAAGGTTCAGGATCTTGGAGTTGAATACATACTTGCCAAACGGATATATAATATTGCTGTTGAGTGCCTTGAAAATATGTGTCAACATGGAGATACTGAAGTTGAAGTCGATTCAATATTTTTGATTGGCAACGAAAAGGGGACATTTTATGTGGCAACCGGAAATTTGGTATCAGATGATACGGTTGGCAAGCTTACCGGGCTGCTTGGCAAAATAAACGATGTCGATAGAGAAGGACTGAAGGAGTTGTATCGAGATCGTTTGTCAGACACAAGTGAAGGTTTGTCCAACAATGCTGGTATGGGGTTAATTGATATTGCGCTGAAGGCTAACGGTAAAATAGAGTACCGATTTAACGATCACCCAAAGGGAAAACAATTTTTCTCGATGCAAGTAATAATAAATATGGCTGGGTAACTTATGGATGCACTAATTAAGGAACCAACAGAATACACTCCAAAGGTGGTTTTTGATCTTGCGAAGGGGTTGTTTGAAATATCTGGAGATTCGCGTCCTGAAAATACGCGCAAATTTTATAGGCAGATTTATGAATGGATGGATAAGTTGATAGAATCTTGGGGACAGCTCGCAACACCAAGCGTGGTGAGGTTCAAATTTGCTTTCGATTACATCAATTCGTCTTCTAATAAATTCGTGTTGCAGCTGCTCTTAAAAGTAAAGGCTTTGGAGCAGTTTGGGGTGACTCTCATGATTGAATGGTATTACGATGAACCAGATACCGACATGCGCGAAATAGGAGAAGAATATATCGAACTCACCGGTCTTCCAATTAACCTTGTTTCACTAGAAGTATAATTTACTTGTCGATTGGTAGTTGTAACTCGTCTTTTACAATTACTTGTTAGTGGATAATTAGTATGTTGCGCAACAAGTGCCTTTGAACATGAAAAATTTTTTCTCGCGTTTTTCTAATTTCTCGGTTCGGGTCCAATATTATATATGGATTCTGATATTTTTGTACAAATAAACACGTATCTAATGAAGTCAAAAAGCATTTTAGTTCCGACAGATTTTACTCAAGTAGCAAAAGTAGCCGTAGAGCATGGTATTAAGCTTGCCAAGACTATTCAAAGTGAGATTATTCTTTTGCATGTTGTGAAAGATCTTGCTGATGTAGATGGGGCGGAAAAAAAATTAGATGCCGAAATTGAACTCATTAGTAATGGAGAGCCTGGTGTAAAGGTTACTCCGGCCGTACGGGTTGGAAATATTTTTGACGATATTGGTGAAACGGCGAGTGCTGTTAACGCTGAATTGATTATAATGGGTACTCACGGAGCTAGTGGTTGGCAGAAGTTTATGGGAAGCCATGCCCTCAAGGTCATCACGAATTCTTCGGTTCCCTTCATAGTTGTACAAAATAAGGGAGTTAAGGAAACAGGATATGATGATATTGTAGTGCCGCTTGACCTTAGTCAAGAGACGAAACAAAAGTTGGAGTTGGTGGGCAATATGGCGCAATATTTTAAATCGCGTGTTCATCTGTTGGTTCCAAAAGAGACAGATGAATATTTGGTTCACAAAGTAAACGGCAATATCGTTTTTGCTAAGAAGTATCTGAGTGACCTCGACATCAAGCTTTTTACTAAGATTGTACCTAAATCTGGCTTTACCACAGAAATTATCCGCTATGCAAGCGGCGTTGACGCAGATCTAATTGCGATTATGAATTTGCAGAAAAATTCAATTATGGGATTAATGGGTTCTAGTTATGAGCAGCATATGATTACCAATGATACGCAGATACCGGTAATGTGCGTGAATCCTCTTGAGGCAACTGTTTCTGGAGGAAGCATTTTAGCGCGATAACCTTTCTTGTTTCAATAGGCGAGGGCTTTGTAGCACAGGTTCTTACCTATCATTTGGCAAAGTGGGGTAAGTTTTTATCCTTGATATCGCAACCCCATTACAAGTACGTCGTCAACTTGTTTGTTTGGACCTTTCCATGAAAGGAATTGACTTTCAATTATTTTTTGTTGCTCTTCCATTGGGATAAGGTGTAGTGAGGTAATCAACTGTTTAAACCTGCTTTTCATGAACTTTTTGTTTTTTGGCCCTCCAAACTGGTCCATATAGCCATCAGAAAACAGGTACAGTTCATCGTTAACTTCTAGTTGGATTTCATGAGCAGAAAATTTCTTTTCACTGTTTTTGTACCCGCCCACTGATTCTTTGTTGGCATCGAAAATGCTAAGTTCTCCTTCACGAACTAAGTATAGTGGATTGTATGCGCCAGCAAACTGACAAATACCGGTTTTTGTATTAATAGAACACATGGCAATGTCCATACCGTCACGAGATTTAGTGTTAGGCACATCTTGCTGAAGGGCCCGGTTTATTTTCTGGTCCAGCTGAACCAAAGCTAAATCAGGGCTGGCTCCAATTTGATCTTTTGCTATTTCATGCAAAAACTCATTGCCAATCATGCTCATCAATGCACCAGGAACACCATGCCCAGTGCAATCTGCAGCCACTACAAGGTAGTCTTCATTTATCCGTGTAAACCAGTAAAAGTCACCAGAAACTATATCTCTAGGTTCGTAAAAAATAAACGACTCGGGGAATTCTGTTTTTAAGCCCTCAATTGATGGCAGGATCGCTTCCTGAATTTGCTTAGCATATTTTATGCTGTCTGTTATGTCTTTGTTTTTCTGTTCTAGTTTGGCTTGGTTTTCAACACGTTCGGTGATGTCTGAATAGACCACCACGATGTTTTCTAGTTCATCTTTATAGTTATAAATCGGACTTACTGATGCTGAGGTCCATCTGGTTCCGCCGTCCTTAGTTTCGTGTGGAGAATCGTAACTAACGGCCTCTGGTGAGGTCTGGAACGACTTTATAATTTCTTCAATTTTGCTGTTAGAACTAATTTCTTGGATTTTAAGATCATTGCCATATTTGGCGTGAAACTCGTCTCGAGAAAAACCGGTATTTCGAACAAAACTATCATTTAGATATTCAACCTTTCCTCCGATGTCCAAAATCAGCACAGCTTCGTTCATTTGACTCGCGACGATAGATAGTTTTTTCAGCTCTTTGTTTCTTTCGGCCAATTCACGTGTTCTTCTGTTTACAATGCTTTCGAGTTGCCGTCTTTTTTTGTGGGCGAGTTGGCTGCGATAACCAGCATACAGGAACATTAATAATATTAGCGTTGCTGCGGAAAGAACATAGAATGTTGTTTTTTTCCAGAATGGAGCCACGATGGTAAATGGATAGCTAATCTCCGAAGACCAAACACCATCGCTGTTTTGTGCTTTGACTCGAAACAAATAGTTTCCATATTTTAAATAATTGTATGTTGCAAGATTGTTAGAAGTAAGTGGTTGCCAATCTTCGTCAAACCCTTCCAGTTTAAATCGGTACGCCAGCTTTTCAGGGTTCTTGAATTCGATTCCACAAAAGTCAAATGTGATGTGATTGTCTCGGTAATCCAACTTTAAATCCACAGGTAATCCAGATTTTACCTCAAACCCTTCTCCGTATGTTTTCCAGTCCAGTTTAGCGTAGGCAAGTCTGATGCCGTTTAAATGAACGATAGGAGTTACTGAATTTGGTTTATCGTAACGGAGGTCCATTTTTGAAACACCGTTTACCGTTCCAATCCAGATCACACTGTCTTTAGGTTCGACCAAAACGGCATTTGCATTGCATTCTCCACCATAAAACCCTTCTGTTTTTCCGTAATGTCTAATGCCTGTTACTTTGCCAGTAGAATCGAGCTGTATTCTATCAATGCCGCGCTCTGTTCCTACCCAAATAGACTGATCAAAGTACGTCAGTAAGTATACGTGATTAGAGCTAAGGCCACCAGACTTTGAGATTGAGCCACCCGTGCCATCATCGATATACCCAACACCTTTGTCGCTGGCATACCAAGTTCTCCCAAAAGGGTCAGAGGTTATGGCGATTATGTCTGTAGGTAATTCATTTTTATTGTAGTAGTATTTGAATTTTTCGTTATTATAACTAATCATCCCCTGTTCCGTGCCCAGCCAAATGCTGCCGTCTGCTTTTTTGTGAATTGCATAAACCTTTATTGGCCCAACGGCAGAATCAAAAGCTGATTTAAACTGGAACCGATTGATTGAAGAGTTGTATTTACCAATAATTATCCCGTTGTAGGTAGCGGCCCACATGGTGTTTTCGTCGACTTGTACCATGCCGGTGATTGCAACGTTTTTCATGCATTCATCATCTATGGCCACAGCTTTGGTGCCATCAAATTTTGTCAGACCACTCAGGGTACCTATCCAAATGTTTTTTCTCAGGTCTTCTGTAATATACGCAACGCTCGCGTTCGGAAGCCCCTTGGATTCATCAATGTTTGTAATCTTCCCGTCAAGAAATCTTGTTGCTCCCCCCGAATTGCCATACCAAATAGCCCCATCGCTTGTGCGAACGATGGTCATTACATCATTTTTTGGCAGTCCATTTTCCTTATTGAGGTACGTGAACATTTCCCCTTCAAATTTATTCAGTCCACCACCATCGGTGCCTATCCAGTAGTTTAAGCCATTGTCTTGAAATATGCAGTTTACAAAGTCTGAACTAAGACCGTTATTTTCGGAAAATTGCAGAATCTGGCCGTCTTTCGACACTCTAAAGAGACCTTTTCCCTGTGTTCCAATCCAGTGCGTATGATCATTAGGATTGTAAAATATTGTACCGATGTTTGCCGACTGCAAAACAGTCGATATTTGCGTGGGTTGCAGTGTGTCGTCAGTTACGATGAATAATCCATTGTTTGTTCCAACCAATATTTCACCATTTCCTCCTTCTTCAATAGACGTAACAAGAAAATTTAGACTGCCGTCTGGCATTGGAATAGCTTGGAATTTGGAGTTTCTATATCTGGATAAGCCAGAACCATTTGAACCAATCCATAAGTCGTCGTTGGTACCCTGCATTAAGAATGAAATTCCATTGAACCCTAAGCCATCATTTGCATTTAGGTTGGTGAATTTTTGCCCATCATAGATATCAATTCCATTATTATTGGTTCCTATTAAAATACGGCCTTCACTATCTTCTATTATGGACCAAACCTGGGTGCCAGATAATCCGCTAAATTCAGTGTACTGAATAATAGTGTCTTTGTATATTTTATTCAATCCTTTATTGGTGCCAGCCCAAACAGCGCCTTTGCTGTCAGCCAATACGGTCCAAACCACGTTTCCAATTAATTGGTTGTCTTCGTCATAAATTACAAAGTCATTTCCATCCCAACGGTTCAGCCCACCACCATATGTCCCAAGCCATAAATAACCTTTGGAATCTTGCTTTATCATGGAAATTTGCGACTGCGAAACTCCATGATCAAGTCCGTATTTGGAAAAGTTATATTGTTGTGCGTAACATACCGTAATCCAAATTGATAGAAGTATAGATAGGTGTATGGAAATGAGTTGTTTCAATGGGGATGTCAATATTTTGGATGCGGTAAGATATGCATTTAGGATGGGCTGATCGAAATTAACAGGTGGCTATGAATCACTTTTAGACGAATCCTAGTTTATGATAATGTATATTCCATACTTTAACAGATCGATGGTACGGTTTAGTGTTGTAATTTGTTTCGTCGTGCGGTCGATAATCGTATTAGCGCAAGATTCAGTCTACTTTGAGATCAGTCAAATTGATTCCTCTGCACGCTGGAAAGTTTCCTTATCGTCCAAGCAAGAAGGAAAGATATTTTATTCCTTGGATGGATCGGTGCCTAATAGAAGGGGGCACTTTTATCGCAAACCTTTTAGGGTTGGTGATTTGTCTGTTATTAGAGCTAGGTTGCGTTACAAAAAGCAATGGGGAGAGGTCTATTCCCGGTCAATAATTCAAGACAGAAAATATTCATTGCCAATTGTTTCCATATGCGTTGAACCAAAGAAATTTTTTGGACATTCCTCAGGAATTTACTCTAAAGGCTGTTGCGCAGATTCTGTGTCGCCGTACCGAGGTGCTAATTTTTGGAAAGATATAGAGGTGCCTGCTAATTTTGAGTACATACTCAAAAACGGTGAATCGGTTATCAATCAAAAGGTTGGGGTAAAAATATTTGGTGGATATAGTAGAAGTTTGCCGCAAAAATCACTTTCGATAATAGCTAGAAACATGTACGGTTCTAATAAGCTGAATTATCGATTTTTTAAGGAGCGCAAACACAAAAAGTATAAATCCGTAGTCTTGCGCAACTCGGGAGGGGATTTTTGCCACACTCATTTTCGGGATGCATTTACAACTCATTTAGTAAGGGACATTGGTTTGGATATTCAGGCCTATCAGCCAGTTGTGGCTTTTATTAACGGAGAGTATTGGGGCATATTAAACATGCGGGAAAAGATCAATGAGCATTACTTGCATTACAATCATGATGTGCATCGGGATAGTATTGATTTGTTAAAGCGGCGCAACGAGCTAAAAGTTGGAACGAGAACGCACTATTTTCAGATGATGAAGTTTATCGGCACAACTGATTTGTCTGTTAATAAGAATATTCGTGAGCTGAATGCGATGATGGATATTGACAATTATTTAGACTATCATATAAGTCAGGTATACATTGATAATCGGGATGCGGGTGGAAATGTAAGGTTTTGGCGACCAACCTCCGAAGGTGGGCGCTGGAAATGGATTTTGTTTGACACCGATTTTGGTTTCGGAATTAGTGATCGAAAGGCATACATTTCAAATACGCTTGCAGATATGACAGAAATGTCGGACGAGGCTTGGCCGAATCCCAATTGGAGTACTTTTATTATCCGAAATCTTCTGAAGAACGATAGTATAAGAGAAGAATATGTCAATCGATTTTCACATTACTTGAATACAATTTTTCATCCTAATCAGGTGATTCCCCTAATTGATTCTATCCAGAATGGCATTCGGGAGGAAATTCCTTATCATTTCGATAGGTGGAGAAGTTCTATGGAGAAGTGGGAGGATAAAGTTGAAGGCTTGAGAAAGTACGCTAGACTTCGGCCTAAGTATATGAGGAAATTTCTTGCAAAGAAGTTCAACCTGGGAGGGATGCTCAAGGTACGTGTAAACTATGATCCTACTCGAGGTTCGGTGTTGATAAATGATCGAATAGTAGATTCAGGCTATAGTGGATTATACTTTGAAGAAGTGGGAATGCATCTGGCCGCAAAGGTGAATTACAATTTTGTGTTTCCGGGTTGGAATGAAACGTTAGGAATCTCAGACGATCGATATACACCCACAACCCATGCTGTATTGAATCCTGAATTTGGACTTAAGCCACAGAGTAGACATAGTGATTCTGTGGTGTTTAGTGAAATTTGTTTCAAACAAGATTCCGCACACGATACTGACGATTGGTTTGAGTTGCAAAACAAGTCCGGACAAAGCATAGACCTCTCAGGGTGGCACGTGACTTCTCGAAAAAATAAGTACTTCTATTTTCCGGATCGTTTAAAGATAGCTCCTCAAGCGTTTTTAGTGGTTTGTCGGGACACGGCAAAATTCAGGGCTTATTATGGTGATACAATCGCTCAATTTATCGGGGACATGGATTTCGGACTCAATGGGTGGAAAGATAAGATTGGTCTGTATGATAATATTGGGTTGCTGGTTGATACGTTGACTTATGTGTATGACACCACACTATGGGGAGCACCGGAAAGGTATCGCGCAATGGAGGTAACTTACCCCTGGTTGAGTAACGACAGTTTGAAAAATTGGACAATTGCTATGAAAAAGTCGTCACCTGGCGACTTTAGTTACCGCTTAAGGGAATTATTGTACCAAGAATCGAAAAAAAGGAACGGTTTACTTAAAATTGGTGTAGTTTTGCTGGTTGCTGGGGTGTTGGCGGCAATTATTGTTTTGATAATGAGAAAAAATAGAAAACCTATTGACTAAAGATAGTACCTTTATTATCCATTTATTTCACAGATATTAACAATTTAAAATTTAATTAAACAGAACACATGGATTCAATTTTAAACTCCCTAAAGAATTTTGAGTTATCCGACTTGATGCCATTATTAATGGCTGTTTTGACTCTTATTATCGGTTTGATGGTAATCAAAATGATTGTTGGAGTAGCAAGTAAGTTAATGAAGAAAAGAAATGTTGACGAATCGTTGCGTCCGTTTTTCACCTCTATGATTGGAGTAGCATTAAAAATATGCTTGATAATCGCTGTAGTTGGTATGGTTGGGGTTGAAACAACTTCTTTTGTAGCAATACTTGGTGCTGCTGGTTTGGCGGTCGGTATGGCATTGTCCGGGACACTTCAAAATTTTGCGGGAGGTGTTATGATTTTGATCTTTAAGCCGTTCAGGGTAGGAGATGTTATCGAAGCGCAAGGATTTACAGGAGGTGTAAACGAAATTCAGATCTTCAATACGATTCTTAAGACTCCTGATAATAAGACGATAATTATCCCTAATGGTGGATTGTCAAATAGTGCGATGGTAAATTATACTACTGAAGGCCAGCGTAGAGTGGACTGGACTGTAGGCATAGGTTATGGGGATAGCACTGAGAAGGCAAGAGAAGTACTAATGGCTATGATTAAGGCTGATTCTAGAATTTTATCAGAACCAGCTCCTTTTATCGGAGTTTCTGAATTAGCCGATAGTTCTGTTAATTTTGCGGTAAGATGTTGGGTAAAAACACCAGACTACTGGGATGTTTTCTTCAATATGAATGAACAAGTGTATAATACGTTCGAGAAGGAGGGATTGAACATTCCTTATCCTCAAATGGATGTTCACGTGCACAACAAATAAGGATATTATAAAAAATTTGATATGAGACGGATAAGTTTAGCTGTACTTGTTTTGTGCGCTGCGGTAAGTAGCAAGGCGCAGGGAAACAAGGTGTTGACGGACAAAGAGCAAGAGAAAGTTGAAACTGCACTGAAGACAGATGAAATTGCCGGAAAGAGGGTTCACCCTAAGGGGTATAGCTATGACTCTACCTGGCACTATGGAGGAATCTTTGGGCTGAATTTTTCGCAGGTTTCGCTTAGGAATTGGGCCGGTGGTGGTCAAAATTCAATTACTGTCACTTCTTTAGCGGGGTTGTACGCCAAATATAAGAAGGGTAACGTCTATTGGGATAACGCTTTAGACCTGGAATATGGGTTATTTACTGATGATCCGAAATTTGCAAAATTCTACAAGAGCAGTGACCGAATTGAGTTGAATTCAAAACTTGGAATAAAAGCTAATGACCATTTGAGTTACAGTGGCCTGTTGAATTTCCTTAGTCAGTTTGATGTTGGTTATGCCTCTCGGGAAGATTCAATTTATATTTCTAGATTTCTTGCCCCTGGTTATGTGCTTGTTGCACTTGGTATGGACTATAAACCGAATGACAAGTTTTCTATGTTTGTGTCTCCGGCCACAGCTAAGTTTACCATCGTTAATGATAAGAGGTTGTCCGATGCGGGTGCTTATGGCGTGGATTCTGGGTCAGTTGTTCGGTCAGAGATTGGGGGCTATTTGAAAATAGGTTATGAAGATCCTGAGATATTCAAGAATGTTGGTTTGAAGACCAACTTAGGTTTATTCTCAAACTACTTGAAGAATCCGCAGAATATTGACGTAAACTATGATTTGCGGCTCGATATGAAAATTAATAAGTACATGACTGCAAACTTTACATTGCAGATGATGTACGATCATGATGTAAATATTACGGAGTACGGTAAGGATGGAACTACCGTTATAGGATTTGGTCCACGCTTACAAATAAAGCAGATGCTTGCTGCAGGATTGGCGTACAAGTTTTAGACTATCCTGGAATATCAGTTAAATTTTGGGCCGCATGCGTAAAGTGTGCGGCCTTTTTGTGTTGATTGAATTTTAGTAGTTAGAATGTTGCTCTGAGTGCTGTTTGGTGGAAATATATTGGTAGTGTCCAGATTAGTGTGTCTGGTTATTGCTGATTTCTTTAACTCCCTCTCGATCGGTAACCAATCGATTAAAGTGTCTATCTCCTTGAAAAACTTATTCTTCGACGTGCGTCGATCAACATCGTAACTGGCAAAACTCATCTGAGATATATTGGTCTGTTTGTAACTCATTTATCAGCAACAATATAAAGAATGAATAGAATGAAAAATCAACCAACAACAGAACTTAATCAAAAATACGCACCGATTTCGCCATCGCTTCCACTTCGCGCAAATATTCTCGTTTCTGGAATTGAGGTGCATACAAATAGCCTTCCACGGTTACTACTCGATTTCTTTTTTTATCCAAAAAAGTATAACTAATGAATGGTCCACCCATGAAGTAGTTTTCCATTTTCCACAGGCCACGAAGTTCAAAAGCATACTGGCTTCCAATAGACGACGATTTGCCAACAGGCTCATAACCATCCATCAACTCGGTAATCATAAAAGAATTCTTTTTAGGACCCGGAACATACTTCTTTAGAAAAGCATTACGCTTTGCAATTAAAAATGTGTCGGTAAACGTGTTGGTATCTGTGTAAGGGTAATGGTAAATTAGAATCCCTTGCTGAACAGCATGTTTGTATCCATTAACAGACTTACTAAGATCTCGCTTTATCCAAGCAAAATTTTTCTTGTTTTCCATTAAAACACTGCCGTGACCTAATTTGAAATCCAAATTATGTTTTGTCTTTAAACCAGCAGAAACCTCTGGATTCTTGCGAAAATTGGAGATTAAACGATCCGTCTCCTTTTGACTTATCTTTTCTAAAATCTTTAATCCTTGCTTGTCAATCAACTTCACTAAGGCAGATTTACTAGGCGACACAATTTTCATGTACAACTGATTCTCCACCCACAAATCTTCCTTAATCGAAAGGCCTGCAGCCTTAACATTTTGCGACAATTGAATCTCCAAGATGTTGCGATGCGACCGCAATGGTCCTTTAAAATCATCAGGACTTCGCTGCATTAAATCAAACAATGGCTCTGGTTGCGGAAGACCGCGCTGGTACTTAGCAAAACAATCCTTAATTGCATCGCCCATATCTCCGTTCCACAATAGGTCCGGAATTACAATCAACAATTCGCCTGCATTGCCTGTAGAAGCAGGTTTATGGGTTATTTTTTTCGACTCGGATTTGGTAGAGGGTTGCTGCTCGCCAGGCCTACAACCTGTAAAAATCAAACTTAACCAAACCAGTACGCCAATCATCCATACCCCCCTACTCACTGCTGCAATCCTTAATACCATTACTAATTAATTTTGATTCTCTTTCCTGGCTTCAATCGTTTAGCGTTTAAACTTGGGTTCAATTTCAAAATGTCTCGCGTTGATATTCCAGGATATTTTCGAGCAATGTCCCAAAGGGTATCCCCACGTCGAACCCTGTAATATTTATCTCCAGAAGTTTGCTTTCGCTTTGTTTTTGAAGGCCTGCTACTGGCTGTTGATCCGTAGTATTCTCTTACGTGCAATCTTCTTCCAGTCCTTAATCGATCGGACCTCAGATTATTCCATCGCTTCAAATCGGATACCCTACACCCGTACTTATCTGCGATAACGCCAAGACATTCTCCGCGACGCACGGTATGCGTCACAGCCTTGACTTCAATTTCTTTCTCATCATATTTAAGTGCACTTTGACTGTAAATAGAATCTTCGTGCAATAGAAACGCTCCAACGGTAGTAATTGGCAAAGAAATCGCCATACTTTCCTTAATATCTGGCACAATGTTCAATTTGTACATTGGATTTACTTGAGCCAATACTTCTGTATCTACCTGCAAGTGTTTAGCAGCTATTTTCAAATCTACTCGTTGGGAAACATGAACCGTATCTATTTGAATAGCAGCAAAAGACGTATCCGGCCTCAATTGAAATTTATCCGCATGTTCGAGCGTGTAGTAAACCGCAATAAATGCCGGTACATAGGACCGAGTTTCACGCGGCAAATAAGGGCGGATTTCCCAATATGTTTTTTTCCCGCTTCGGCGCATCGCTTTATTCAAATTTCCAGGTCCACAATTGTACGCAGCAATTGCCAAAAGCCAGTCTTTATACATGCGATGCAAAAACCTCAAATAACGAACCCCAGCTTCTGTAGAAATTTGTGGGTCAAATCTTTCATCAACATAGGAACCTATTTTAACACCGTACAGCTTAGCTGTTCCGGGCATCAGTTGCCATAAGCCCCCTGCCCCCATCCTACTTCTTGCCTGCGGATTTAAGGCCGACTCTACAACCGGCAGATACTTAAGCTCCAGAGGCATTTGCTGTCGTTCCAATTCCTCTTCAAAAAGATTAAAATACTGAGGTGATCGAGCCAGCATTTTGCACAAATGCTTTCGATACTTTTTGGAATAAACGTTAATAAAATTGATTACTTCTGCGTTGTACGCCAAACTAATCGGCGTGTGCTGATCCAAGGCGAAAATCCACTTTTTATGGACAGAATCTGGGTAGTGTATCGCCGTTTGTTCAAAAACGGTATCCGAAACACTGTCCAAAGAAGAACTTAAACGTTCGCACCACATCGAATCTAAAGCAACCAACACCGGATCATCTTGCCTTAAGTTAGAATCAATTTGTCCAAAACTTAGGCTAGAAACAAATATTAAGATTGGTTGTAGTAGAACAAGGCGCGAAGGTAGATTCATAGCATCAGCTCATAAGTTCCTTGGAAAATGAAAGGAGTTTAGATTCTTCAAACTTCGAAGCCATCAACTGGATTCCGAATGGCAAACCATTTGAATGATTTCCCATTGGCAACGAAATGGCCGGCCCGCCGTACAAATTAGCCTGCACGGTAAATATATCTTGCAGGTACATGGTAATTGGATCATCAATATTCTCGCCTAAACCAAACGCTGTAGCCGGTGTAGTAGGGGTTAATATGAAGTCGTACCTCGAAAAAATTTCTTCCGTTTTCTCCGTGATAATCCGTCGTACCTTCTGTCCCTTAGTATAGTAGGCATCATAATAACCTGCGCTAAGCACAAAGGTTCCGAGCATAATTCTACGTTGCACCTCTGGCCCAAAGCCTTCCGATCGCGATGCTACATAAGTCGACTCTACATCTTTAGCGGATTCGCTGCGATAGCCAAAGTGTACACCGTCGTACCGCGACAAATTAGAGGATGCCTCGGCCGTGGTCAACACATAATAGGTAGGAACCATATAATCCAGATAAGGAAAACTTATCGCCTCCACTTCATGGCCATCTGCACGCAATTGTTCAATTGACTTCAAAACAGACGCTCGAACTTCAGGATCTACTCCATCGCTGTCAATGGTTTCTTTGATATATGCGATCTTTCTTTTCTTACCAGATTCTTCCGGCTTCGAATAATTTGCTACTTCTCTACTAGATGATGTGCTATCCATATGATCTTTACCTGCCATCACTTCAAGCAACAACGCGGCATCTTCCACATTATTGGTTAAAGGACCAATTTGATCGAAAGAAGAGGCATAGGCCAACAAACCATAACGAGAAACCCGTCCGTAGGTTGGCTTTAGACCAACCGTCCCACAAAATGAAGCAGGCTGACGAATTGAACCTCCAGTATCTGATCCGAGAGCAGCTAGACACAAACCTGCCGCAACTGCAGCAGCGCTTCCACCGGAAGACCCACCAGGAACCTTGTCTTCCTGTATCGGATTTCGAACGTATCCCAATGAAGAATTCTCATTGGAACTTCCCATTGCGAATTCATCGCAATTGAGCCGGCCGATAATAATCGCATCCTCCGCCAAAAGTCGCTCTACCACGGTGGCATTATAAATTGATTCAAAACCTTCTAATATTTTGGAAGAAGCGGAAACTTTGTGTCCTTTAAAACAAATATTGTCTTTAAGACTAATTACAAACCCAGCAAGCTTTCCTGCTGTTCCATTTGCAATCTTCGCGTCAACAGATTCGGCTGTTTTAAGAGCGCTTTCTGCAAACACCTCCAGAAAGGCATTTAACGATTTTCTTTTGTCGATTTCTTGGATATAAGCATTGACTACCTCAACACAAGTAGTTTCTTTTTGGCTCAACGCTTTATTCAGTTCTGAATACGATTTGAACATTTCCAGGAGTATGGATTACTTAAAAATTTGAAATTGGGAAACTTATGCCCTGTCGATTGCTGCGCTATCGTCATCCGATTTGCCGGACTTGTCTTCGTTCTTGGTGGCGTCTTTAAATTCTTTAACCCCTTTGCCAAGACCCTTCATCATTTCAGGAATTTTCTTGCCGCCAAACAGCAAAAGGACTATTACTAGAATCAAAATAATTCCAGGAACACCCATTCTTTGAATAAATAATAATGGTAATTCCATCGCCGTACAGTTTTGTTAATTTACGCAAAGGTAAGGATTAATGCCCGCATTCTTACGTGTTCTACTTCGAATATATCCAGTTTTCCGGATTGTCTGGATTGGCCCCTGAGGCCGAAGTATTCCATATTTCGAAATGCAGTTCAGAAATATTATCCTTCGTTTTCAGCAAAACCCCCAGGTCTTCTTTGGTATTCACCTTGTCGCCTTTTTTTACGTACACTTCAGCCAAATTAGAATACACCGATCGATAGGTTCCGTGCTCAACAATTACAACTTTTCCGGCACCCGAAATAATTAAAACCTTAACCACACTCCCTTTGTAAATAGCTCGAACAGTAGCACCTGGCGAAGTACTGATATCTACCCCCCTGTTATCAATCATAATTCCAGGCAAAGTTTTATGCGGATGTTGTCCGTATTTGGCGGTAATCTCTCCTCTAACGAGTGGCCAAGGCAACCGCCCCTTATTACCTTTGAAACCTGATGCTGCCAGTTTCATTTCAGGAGTTATTACAAAACCTTTGCTGGACTTTTTAGCTTTCGCCATTTCACGTTCAATAGCCCTTTTAATCGCCCGAGCCACTTTCTGACGTTTTTTTTCCTGGGCCTTTAACTCCGAACGGAGTTTACTTTCATTTTTTTGAAGTTTGGCCAAACTCTTCTTCTGAAGCGCGACATCGTCAACAAACTCGTTTTTTGCCTTGGTTGCGTTGACCATTAAATTGGACTTTTCTACCAATCGCTGAGCTAGGTTTTCGTTCTCCACTTTTAATTCTTCCTGCCGACGCTGAATGAGCTGAACTTGCCGCTTTCTAAATTCAGCGTAGTCTTGAATAAACTTTAACCGCTGATAAGCCTGATTTAAAGAACCAGCAGAAAAAATGTACATCAATTTGTAATCTGTATTGCGCATTTTATAGGCATAGCGGACCAATTTCGCGTATTCAGACTTTAGGTATACGATCTCATTTTCTAGAACGGCAATGGACTTTTTGTTGTCCTGAATAAGGTCATCCAATTTTCGTTTCTGATACTCAATATTGTTAATCAGCTCTTCCCGATACAGGATTTGTCGGTTCAGAACAGCAAGCTGAGTTAGGGTGAGATCCTGCGACTTCTTCGCCTCCAAAATAAGGCTCCTCGTATTTTCAATCTTCTTTAGCAGATCCCTTTCCTTCGCTTTTAAGTCCTTCGATGACTGCCCAAATGCCATTTGACCGGCTAATAGCAATATCATCGCGAGCAACGAACCTAAGCCCCAATTCTTATTGCAAATCGAGAACCTCATAGGAATCATTTATTTTGAAAGGAAATTTCAATTTCCTGTTGACGCGAAATCGATTGAACTTAACCCGCATACGCGCACTATCTGTCGAACTAGTGGCTCGAATATCAATGTGCATCGGAACATTGAGAGAATCAATATTCTTGAAATTCGAATAAGCCAAGTCAATTTTAGCTGATCGCCCAACGTCAATTATTCTCGTTTTTGTGAGTACTCCAGTTTGTTTATCACACCAATACTGATAAACCTGATTTGCCATTGGACTTTCGGCCTGCTCTAATTTTAAAACTTCATTCTTTGGCAAAGTTCCAATCCAATACTGCCCAGAATCCAAATCTGTATAATACTCATGTGCCTTCGACAATCCTACTGGATTTCCAACCAATGCGTCTTGAAACATTTTTAGGCTAATAGCCTCATCAAATCTTTGCTGAAGCATGCTAAACTCCATTCGCAACAACTGCTTTTTAGGAAATTTAACTGCCATTTTAATCGAATCAACTGTGGCTAATGTTCTCCCGACCGATAATCCCGCTACTGATAAATTCATCCAACAGACGCTGTCCACTCGGTTTCGAATAACCGCCTTAAAGCTTTTGTTGTCTTTGCCAGACTCCAGATTGATTGCCGCTTTTGCGTCAAACCAATCCAATGTTTTCCGATTACCGTTTAAGGCTTCTAATGCAGATTCATGCTCCTGATCATGCGTACGAATCAGCTTTTTTACTGAGCATCCTGACAAAAGCAGAATCATTCCAACAGCCCAAAGTAAAATATTCGAAAATCGAATCCGTGTCACTCTTCTAAGTACTTCTTCTCCTCAATCTTTTTGTCCAAAACTTTGGATCCGCCACCTTTCAATTTGGCATCTTCCCAGAATCGTAGAGCCTGTTCCTTTTTTTCCATATGAAACAAAACATCACCCATATGTTCCAAAACTTCACCACTATTCGATCCTCCAGTATGCAATGCCTTTTGAATCCATTTTCTTGCTTCCACAAACTTTTCGGCTCGAAACAAAGCCCAGCCGTAAGTATCCATAAACGAAGAAGTGTTTGGCGCAAGCTCATTAGCCCTCTCCGCCATTTTAACTGCTTTATCAATAGATACATTTCGTACAGATAAGTAGTAGCTGTAGTTGTTAAGAACATACACCTGATCTGGCTGCAACTCTAGGGATTTATCGTAAAACGTATCTGACTTTTTATGCTCTTTCAAATTGTGGTATGCCTCAGCCATTCTGGTATAAAACTGCGCAAGCAACCGCCGGTTATCGACCACCATTTCCTTGCCAAGACTCAATACATCAATCGCATTCTGGTAGTTCTTTCTTTGAATCTCTGCTGCACCATTGAAGTAATAAAACATCGGCTGCGTAGGGAATAGGTCCATCGCCTGTTTACTATCTTCAAACATCAATTCGAAATCACCAATCTCTGACTCCAAAAACAACACCTCTTGCCAGATAATAAAACTTGAGTTGTCCAGCTTCAAAGCACGTCGGTACATCACTAGAGCATCTCTGCTTCTCTGGTCACGATTGAGAAAATCACCGTAAACCGAAAACGCCTTAGCTTCTGCCGAATCCACTACTACCAACGTGTCTAGTAATTGGTACGCTTGCATTTTAACTTCAGGGTTTGTTGCCGATTTTGAAAGCAATTGAAACATCACCTCAATTTTTGCGTCGATTATTACATTATCGCTGCGAAAAGCGGCCATCACCTCGTCAAACGCTTTACTATCCTCCCCTTTAGCTCTATAATACTGATACATCGCCAAATGGGCCAACCCATTTTCTGGATCAATTTCCTGCATTCTTTTCAAAGCAGCCAAAGATTTCTCTGGCTCATCATTATCAGAATGTAATTTCGACAATATCAAATAGTACTTTGGGTTTTCGGTATCGAGCTCAATTAACTTTTCGATTTCAGATATTGCCTTTGAGTATTGTTTCAGGTCAACATACATTTGTTGCTTCCGAATCCCCAATTCTTCCGATGGGCCATGCTTCTCTTCAATACCATCCAAAATTTTAATGGCCTCCGGCATTTTACCTTCCAAAATCAAAGCTTTATGCAGTGGAAATAAGTATTCTGTACTCTCTGGAAACTGTTCTACAAGCTTCTTGAAAGTCTTGGTAGCCCTATCGTACTGACCATTCTTCTGGTACATATATCCAAGCTGAATGAGGTACCAATTGTTAGTCGGATCTATTTCTGCCGCTTGTTTAGCTGCTTCTATACTTGCTACAAAACGACCCTGTGCAGCATACAATCCGGACAATTCGTAATACGAAGCATCATGCTTTGAATCTAGCTGAACGCACTGCTCAAACATCTCGATTGCTCGAGAATAGTTTTCCGTAATCTTTGCCTTGTTGGCATCGTAAAACAATTCTTTAAGCTTGTTCGCTTGCTTCTCATTCTTAAGTCGATCCGCCTGCTGTTTTTTCGATAGAGGCTTGCCAGATTTACTTGACTTCAAACCACTACACCCAACTAGGAGCAATACAACTAAACTGAATAATATTAAATGTAGACTTTTCAATATAATTATCCTGTAACTACGTTATAATCGCCAATACTAAGATCTTTAGTCGCTCCTTCGTATTTGGCGTTGTTTCCAATCATCGAATTTGCCGCATTCACTTTACTGATAACCGCATTTTTCTGAATTATAGAGTTCTTAATTACCGCATCCCCAATTGATGTGTTGTCGCCAATAGCAACATGCGGACCAATTACACTATTTTTAATTTCCACATTGTTGCCAACAACACAAGGCTCGATTAAAATGGAATTCTCCAAAACCAATCCACTTCGTTCTTGCGGTTCATCCTTGATAAATTCGCATACCCTTTGATTGGTATACACAGTCGCGTCCTTGTTGCCACAATCCAACCACTCAATTACCTTTCCTGGTTTGAACTTAGTTCCCTTGCGCTTCATATTCTCTAGAGCATCGGTCAATTGGAACTCACCTCGGTCTTTAATATCATTGTCAATCAGGTATTGTAACTCGTCCTTAAGATACGACCCGTCCTTAAAATAGTAAATTCCAATGATAGCCAAATCGGAGACGAACTCAGCAGGTTTCTCAACGAAATTAGTAATAACATTATCACCATCAAGCTTTACAACTCCAAATGCACTGGGGTCATCGATCTGGCTTACCCAGATCACACCGTCGCAAGAGGCATCCAACGTAAAATCTGCCTTGAACAAGGTATCAGCAAACGCTACTACTACATTACCTTCTAACGAATCTTTAGCGCATAAAATAGCGTGCGCTGTTCCCAAGGCCTCATCCTGATGATAAACGGTTCCCTTAGCACCAAGGCTTTCGGCAACCTTCACTAGATCTTTTTTTACTTGATCGCCAAAATTTCCAATAATAAAGGCGATTTCTTCTACTGGTTCATTGCAAACCTTAGTAATATCTTCCACCAATCGGTGTACAATTGGTTTTCCTGCTACAGGAACAAGTGGTTTAGGAACAGTAAGGGTATGTGGTCTTAATCTAGAACCAATGCCCGCCATTGGCACAATAATTTTCATTGCTATTATATTGTTTTAATACGTTAGTGCACTCCTGTACTACCGAACCCACCTGAACCCCTAACGGTTTCTTCCAACTCTACTACAGCCTCCAATTGCGGTTGTTCGTGTTTGACAAATACCAATTGTGCAATTCTCTCTCCGTCTACAACTTCAAAAGGTTCATTGGATAAATTTATCAAAAGCACGCCTACTTCCCCCCTATAATCTGCGTCAATTGTACCTGGGGCGTTCAAAACCGTAATACCCTTCTTGTAAGCAAGTCCGCTTCTTGGTCTAACCTGCGCCTCAAAGCCTTGCGGAATTGCTAAATACAACCCTGAGGGTATTAGAGCTCGTTCAAGAGGAGCTAAAGTTACTGGATGCTCCAAATTTGCACGAATATCCATTCCAGCCGAATGCTCTGTTTCGTACTTCGGCAGTGTGTGTTTTGATTTATTTATTACTTCTATCTTCACCTATTTCTTGCCTTATTTTAATTGCAATTAGACTTGCGAAGTTACCACTTTTTTCGGTCTTTCTAGCAGGTAAACTACTACTACAAAGCACCCAAGCAGAATAGTATGGTATCCATAAACTTCCCATGAATAATTCGACACCGGATCGAAGGACCAGCTGATAGAATACAGCAGTACCATCAGTCCAAAATACATACCTATCCTTTTGAGGTCATAAGGAATTATATAGTACCGACGCCCTATTGAGTACGACAAAAGCATCATGGTAAAATAGCAGATCAACGTTGCCCAAGCTGCGGCCGTATATCCATAAATCGGAATAAATACCGTGTTGACCCCAATCGTCACAACCGCGCCCACAAGTGAAATTATGGCCCCGTACTTAGTCTTATTGGTAAGCTTGTACCACACCGACTGATTGTAGTACACGCCCAAAAAGAGGTATGCCAGCAGCAATACTGGAACCACATGTAAACCTTCCCAATAATCCGGATTCGCAATAAAGTACTTAAAAACATGCAGATTCAACGTGATTACTAAAAACATAAATGCAACCACAATCACAAAATACTTCATCACCAAACCGTATGTCTCCTTAGCATTTTTAGAGGACTGCTGACTAAAGAAAAATGGCTCCGCAGCATAACGAAACGCCTGAATGAACAGGGTAATAATCATAGATAATTTGTAATTCGCACCATAAATTCCATTTTGAATCTGTGCAGCCTCAGCAGCCTCTTGACGTGTCATGTATTCCATATACTTCGCCATTTCAATTTTCTTAATCAGGATTCTATCTAAAGTCTCATTCACAATTCCCGCCAAACCAACAAATAACATCGGGCAGGAATACCTCAATAATCGCCGAAACAAAGCATATTCAAACCCACCATTAAATTGCATGTACGGAATGAGCAACAAAAACTTACAAATACTAGCAACGAGATTGGAGATAAAAACATAACCCACCCCAATTTCCTGATCAAAAACCAATTGTGTAATAGCATTTCCTCCCCGAACTTCAATAGCTGGACAATACACCAAAAAGAAAAGATTCATGGAAATATTAACCCCAACGTTGATAAGGTTTACAATCGCAAACCAAGAAGCTTTCCGGTCTGCCCTCAGCCGGGCCAATGGAATAGAACTTATAGCATCCAAACCGACGATCATCGAAAACCAAACAACATATTCTTTGTGTGACGGGTATTCTAACCAATTGGCAATTGGCTGCGCAAAGGCGATCGCCCCAGCAATGAACAACAGCGTCGTCGTCATTAACGAGAGTAGAATCGTTGGATAAACCGGTTTATTCTGCTCTTTTTTCAATGTGGTAAAACGAAAAAATGCTGTCTCCATTCCGTAGGTAAGCAACACAACAAGGAACGAAACGTAAGCATACATTTCTGTAATAATTCCAAATTGTTCGGTAGAAAATATCCGGTCACCTGTTAACGGATTATCTCCGGTATATAGAGGTGTAAGCAGAAAATTAAAAAACCGCACAGCAATGCTACTCAGCCCATAAATAGCTGTCTGCCCCGCCAATCGTTTAATTACGCTCATTCTTTCCTCTTGTAGCAAATGTCCGTGCAAAGGAACGCATACATTTCGCCAATATTTCAATAATCCACCAGAAGTATTAACACAATAGTTTTTAATTCAACTGGACTCCAAACTAGTATTTCAAAAAATATCAGACCCGAGCCACCGTTATTCGTTTCATTATGTTCATAATATCTTGCTACTCCATTCTCTACAACCTCAATTTACGCCTTAATTTTGCGGGCATATGATTAGATATTTGATTATGAAGAATATTATCATTGGGGTCTTGGTCATGTTGAGCATCAAAGTAGATGCACAGATCAAAGACCTTGACGACCTTAGCTCAGGTTCTTTAGAACTTAAAGAGGAAATTGTTTTTTGGGATTACGACAGCACAAAGCTCAGACGCAGGGGAATGCTCAGCGCAGGAGGCGTTCAAGGAATTGGTCAAATGCATGGCAAGTGGCGATTTTGGCATCGCAATGGCAAACCAGAGATGATAGCCAGTTATTTCCGTGGAATGCTTAACGGCAAGGTTACCGAGTACTATACCAATGGTCAGAAAAAATTTGAAGGCAATTTCTTTTGCAATGCACAATACGGCCCATTCAAGTCCTACTACGTTAATGGCAAACTTGCCGAAAAAGGTGATTACGGCGAACCTGATCAAGCATTGTACGATTCACTATGGAATGCCGGCCTAATTTCTGCCTACCACGAAGTTTGGCAACCGAAAAAAACCGGAACCTGGAAGTATTTTTATGAAAACGGAAAACCCTTCATGGAAACCAAATACGTTGATACCGATACCATCGAAAGATTGATGAAGTATTGGACCAAAGAAGGAAAACAAACCATAAAGAAAGGAAAGGGCCACAAAAAAACTTACTACACGTCTGGAAAACCAAAAGAGGATTATAACTACGAAAAAGGGTTAAAGAACGGCGCTTTTAAAGAGTGGAGCGCCAATGGCAATCCGAAGATTGAAGGAACATACGAAAACAACCTCCGGCACGGAGCATGGACTCTCTACTTTTTCACAAATCATCAAGTTTACCAAAGAGCAAACTACGAACAAGACAAACGTGATGGAAAATTTGAGCAGTACTTTGAGAATGGCGTGCTTAATATCGCTGGAAACTACAAAAACGGCCTCAAACAGGGCGAATGGAAGTGGCAAACTACTACGGGCGGAAAAGACATGCAAGGCAAGTTTGAAGCCGACAAACAACACGGGCAATGGAACTATTGGTACCCTAACGGCCAACTATACTATTCAGGAGAATTTACACGCGGCTTAAAGTCTGGAAATTGGACCTACAACTACAAATCGGGCAAATTATGGAAACAAGGCCCATATTCCAACGACATGAAAAATGGAGAATGGAAAGTTTGGTTTGAATCCGAAGCTTTTTCCCACAAAGGCAGCTACAAAGATGACAAGGAACACGGATTATGGGAATCATGGTACGAAAACGGAATGGAAAAAGACAAAGGGTCATTTACCAATGGAGAGCTTGACGGCCATTGGGTTGGCTGGACCCCCAACGGCAAAAAGAATTATGAAGGCCAATATGAAAACGGATTAAGAACCGGGACTTGGAATTATTGGTTTTCGAACGGTAAACTTAAGGACCAAGGAGACTTCAAGATTATTGAGGTGAAATCGCAAATTAGTGAAGCTCTTTACAAGAAAAAGTCGCATTCAAGAAAAAAAAGCGTTCGATCTGGCACTTGGCTCTCCTATTCTGAAGTAGATGGAGAAAAGGTGAGTGAGGGAACCTACAACGAAGGCAACAAACACGGAGAATGGAAATATTATTATCCAGGCGGAGCAATTATTGCTTCTTCAATCAGTTACAGCAACGGAGAACTCCATGGTACCACCAAAACCTTCTCTAGGCGGGGCGAAATAAAATCTGAAATTGGATATAAAAACAACAAAAAACACGGCCCCTTCAAAGTGTACGGAAGGAATAGAAAACTAATAAGTCACATGGTTTTTAAAAATGGCACAAAGGTCAAAAATCACTCTCGATAGAAAATAGAAACAGCATTCGTTTAAAAGGCCGAATAAATCCCTATATTTGTGGTCTAGTACTAAATTAATTTAGGAATGTGAGGGGACTAAAAGTCCCCTCTTTTTATGCTCTATGATTGCCAAAGAACGAGTTATTGAACTTGCCAACAAGCGAATTGAAGAACTGGATAACAACACTTATTTGGTGGACGTTACCGTTTCGCCATCAAATCAAATTTTGGTGGAGGTGGATAATCTGTTGGGAAGTGCAGGAATTTCAGACTGCGTTTCGATAAGCAGAAACATTGAGCACAATTTGGATCGAGAAGTTGAAGATTTCGAACTGCAAGTAACATCTCCAGGGCTTGACCGACCGTTTAAAGTAGGGCAGCAATACCAGAAAAATCTTGGCAAACAAGTGAAGGTGGTATTTCAGGGGCATGGCAGCATCGAAGGCGAATTAAAAGATTACGACGGAAATAACATTTGGATCGAGACCACTTCTAAACAAAGAGTGGAGGGAAAAAAGAAAAAAGAAATTGTGTCTGAATTACACGAAGTCCCCATGGACAAGGTGAAAGAGACGAAAATTGTAATTAAGTTTTAAATACGAATAACGATGGACAATGCCACATTAATTGATTCGTTTTCAGAATTCAAAGAATTCAAGAATATTGACCGAGTTACCATGATGCGTATCTTGGAAGATGTATTCCGAGCCACATTAAAGAAGAAATATGGCACGGACGATCACATCGATGTTATCATCAACATTGACAAAGGCGACCTTGAAATTTGGGTGAACCGGGAAATTGTGATGAATGGTGAGGTTGAGGATCCTAACTTGGAAATTTCTATCACCGACGCCCTATCTATTGAGCCAGATTTCGAGGTTGGCGAGGAAGTATCTGAAGAAATAAAGATTATTGATTTTGGAAGAAGGAATATCTTGGCGCTTCGCCAAAACCTAAAGTCCAAAGTATTAGAACTTGAGAAAGACAACATATACAAAATTTACAAGGACAAAGTTGGAGACATTATTACTGGGGAAGTCTACCAAATTTGGAAGCGAGAAATTTTGGTGCTTGATGATGAAGGAAACGAACTTATCCTTCCTAAATCCGAACAAATACCATCGGATTACTTCAAAAAAGGAGATACTCTTAGAGCGGTTGTTGCACGAGTTGACCTTAAAAATAATAGCCCAGTAATTATATTGTCCCGAACTGCGCCTGAATTCCTGGCACGCCTATTCGAATTGGAAGTGCCTGAAGTATTTGATGGTCTAATTTTGATTAAGAAAATTGTTCGGGAACCGGGTGAACGAGCAAAAGTGGCTGTTGAATCATACGACGACAGAATTGATCCAGTTGGGGCTTGTGTTGGTATGAAAGGATCTAGAATCCACGGCATTGTTCGTGAGCTCAGAAATGAAAATATTGACGTTATCAACTGGACCTCGAATACGCAACTACTTGTACAGCGGTCATTAAGTCCAGCAAAAATTTCTTCTATCACTTTGAAAAACCAGAATTCGAGGGCAGAGGTGTTTTTGAAGCCAGATCAAGTGTCTCTGGCAATTGGGAAAGGGGGGCACAATATTAAGCTTGCGTCAAAATTATGTGAACTGGAAATCGATGTTTACCGAGAAGGAGCTGAAGATATAGAAGATGTTGATTTAGAGGAGTTTGCAGACGAAATAGACAGCTGGATCTTGGACGAATTGAAAGCAATTGGTTGCGATTCGGCAAAATCTGTGCTTGAAATTCCAACAGCAGACTTGGTGAAACGAACCGATTTGGAAGAGGAAACGATTTCGGAAGTGGTAAAAATATTACAATCGGAATTCGAATAGGAAGACCGAGTTCAATAACAGTGAATTAAAGGAGTAGAAAAGTTTTAAGTATACTTGCAAACCGAAAGCGGCATCATTATATGGCAGCACCGAAAAGATTAAATAAAGTAGCGAGAGAGTTTAATGTTGGCATAAGTACAATCGTTGAATTTCTTGCTTCCATTGGTAAAGAGGTCGAAACCAATCCGAACACCAAAATAGATTCTGATCTGTACGATTTGTTGGTGGACGAATTTCAGGCCGAAAAGAAAGCCAAAGAAGAGTCCAAATCGGTGCTTGAAAAAGAGGAACGAATTGCGATTTCCATCACTCCAAAAGAGGTTAAAGAAGAAGATCCTGTTGAAGAGGTAAAGCTTCCTGAACCAATTCAGCCGGAACAAATTCCAGCACCTGCTGCAGAAAAAGAAAAGAAAACTCGACCATCGGTTATTGGAAAAATTGATTTGAGTGCTGTAAACCAACGCACCCGACCAGTAAAAAAGGCTAAGCAAGAGCCCAAACCAGAGCCTAAAAAGCCTATTGCTAAAAAGGAACAACCTAAAAAGGTTGAACAGCCTAAGCTTGTTAAGCAGGAAGAGAAAAAGCCTAAGGAAGCTACGCCACCACCACAGATTGAAACCATTAAGGCGAGAAGCGAGAAGCTAACTGGCCCTAAGGTTCTTGGTAAAATTGAACTTCCTAAGGAACAAGTTCGTTCTAAGTCGTCAGATGATGACAACAAGCGAAAACGTAAACGAATTAAGAAAGTTAACGTTGAAAAGGCTGGCCAAAGAGCTACCCGAGAGCATAAAAAGGCCAATAAAAAAACGGTTAAAAAACAGGAGATTTCTCCAGATGAAATAAACAAAGAGATAAAAGAAACTCTTGCGCGACTTAGCGGTGGAGGGAAGTCTAAAGGCGCTCGAAACCGTCGTGCAAAACGAGATGCACAAGCGGAAAGAAGAGAGATGGAAGCCATGGAACAGGCAGAACAGGAAACAGTATTAAAGCTTACTGAGTTCGTTACTGTATCTGAACTTGCTTCTATGATGAACAAATCGGCGACAGATATTATTGGCGCTTGTATGTCTCTTGGAATCTTTGCTTCTATTAACCAAAGACTTGACGCTGAAACAATCGTTATCATTGCAGAGGAGTACGGGTACACTGTAGAGTTTATCAAAGCTCAAGAGCAGGATGAAATCGAAATTGAAGAAGATAAACCTGAAGATCTACTACCACGATGTCCAATTGTGACTGTCATGGGTCATGTTGATCACGGTAAAACCTCGCTCCTTGATTACATTCGAGAGGCGAAAGTTACAGAAGGTGAAGCGGGTGGAATTACTCAGCACATCGGGGCCTACAATGTGACTGGTGAGAGTGGCCAGAAGATCACTTTCCTAGACACCCCTGGTCATGAAGCTTTTACCGCGATGCGGGCTCGTGGAGCTCAAGTAACAGACGTTGCAATTATAATTATCGCGGCAGATGACGACGTGATGCCTCAAACGAAAGAGGCAATCAACCACGCCCAAGCTGCCGGTGTTCCAATGATATTCGCATTCAACAAATGTGATAAACCAGACGCTAATCCAGATCGAATCAAAGAACAACTTTCACAGATGAATATCCTTGTTGAGGACTGGGGAGGTAAGTTCCAATGTCAAGAGGTTTCGGCAAAAACTGGAAAAGGAATTGACGAACTTCTAGAAAAAGTTTTATTAGAAGCTGAACTTCTAGAATTAAAAGCAAATCCGAATAAACGTGCACTGGGTACCATTATAGAATCCACCCTTGACAAAGGTAGAGGATATGTAACCACCTTGCTGGTTGAAGCTGGTACACTTAAAATCGGCGACGTACTTTTGGCCGGAACTCAATATGGGAAGGTTAAGGCCATGCACAACGAACGAGGTGAAGCCGTTAACGAAGTCGGTCCTTCAATGCCCGTATCTATTCTTGGTATGAACGGTGCAGTTACTGCAGGAGATCACTTCAACGTAATGGAGGATGAGAAAGAGGTAAAAGCAATTTCCGCTCGTAGACAACAATTGCAGCGTGAGCAAACCGTAAGGACCCAAAAGCACATTACGATTGAGGAAATCGGTAGACGTATCGCTGTTGGAGACTTCCAAGAGTTAAACGTAATCGTTAAGGGTGATGTGGATGGCTCAATTGAGGCATTAAGTGATTCATTGCTTAAACTGTCAACAGAGCAAATAGAGGTTAAAATTATTCACAAGGCAGTTGGTCAGATTTCAGAATCAGATGTGTTACTTGCAACGGCTTCTGACGCCATCATTGTCGGCTTCCAAGTAAGACCTTCTGCAAATGCTAAAAAACTTGCTGAAAAAGAAGGAATCGACATTCGACTTTATTCAGTCATCTACAAAGCAATTGAAGAAATTAAGGATGCCATGGAAGGTATGCTTGCACCAGAAATGGTGGAAGAGATTACCGGTACAGCGGAGGTACGAGAAACTTTCAAGATCACCAAAGTTGGAACCATTGCTGGATGTTATGTGCATGATGGTAAGCTAGTTAGAAATAACAAGGTTAGAGTTATTCGCGAAGGTATCGTAATCTATGCCGGAGAACTTGGCTCTTTGAAGCGATTTAAAGATGACGTAAAAGAAGTTACACATAACTACGAGTGCGGTCTTAACATCGACAAATTTAACGACATTAAAGTAGGTGACCATATTGAATCATACCACGAAGTAGAAGTTGCGCGTAAGCTGAAATAAACTCTTGCATAAGTCAATTCAGAATTGCTAAGTTTTACTAATTTCTAGCGAAAAGGCAAACTAGCCGGCTAGAATCCCTTTATTAGTGCTTATAATCCAATTGGCTCGGAACAGGTTTGTCTATTATGTCTGTCCATCCATTAAATTTCTATTAAAACCAGTTGACCCTTTTCACTGCATCGGTCACTTTTGTTGGGTCAGCAGAATTGAACTTAGTTCACGCTCTGCACTTTAGCAAGTTGATATATTCGATACCCGTCCAGAAGAGTGTGTCTGAAAAGGAAAGGAGTTTCCCACAATTTAACAAGTTTGTAATTGCAATAAAACAGACTAAAAAAAATCATTGGAAA
>JAHDGY010000113.1 GCA_020631555.1 Flavobacteriales bacterium
TAAACATATTAATTCATGCTTAACTATAGTGTCCAGATAAAGGTAGAAGGTCCACAATACCCCTAACACGATTGACAATAGAGTCATTTTTGCATTCAACCGATGCTACTTTTTTGATCATACTACAGTATTGTTTCAAGAAAAAAACGATATTTGCGCGCTAAACTATTAATTAACGGGGTTTCGGACCCTTTTTAAACTATTAATCATGGCGGTTAAAATCAGATTACAAAGACACGGTAAAAAATCTAAACCATTTTACCACATTGTTGTGGCAGATGCAAGGGCAAAAAGAGATGGTAGATTTATCGAAAAACTGGGAACTTACAATCCGAACACTAATCCAGCAACTATCGACTTAAATGTAGATAGTTCCATAAAGTGGTTGCAAAATGGTGCACAGCCTACAGATACAGCAAGAGCAATTTTGTCCTATAAAGGTGCTCTGTACAAGAACCATTTGTTGAAGGGTGTTACAAAAGGAGCTTTGTCTGAAGAGCAAGCCGAAGAAAAATTCAAAGCTTGGTTAGAAGATAAGGAAGCGAAAATTGCGGACAAGGCAAATAAGCTTGCTGTTGATGCAAAAAGCGCTGTGGACAAAGCATTGGCTGTGGAAAAAGAACTGAACGAGACTAGAGCAAAAGAAATTGCAGCCAAAAATACTCCTGAAGTTGAGGAACCAGTAACTGAGCAAGTCAGCGAAGAAACGGCTGAGGAAGCTCCTGCAGAAGCTAGTGCCCCGGAAGAGGCTGCTCCGGAAACTGCAGAAAATGGTGAAGAACCAGAGGACAAGCAAGAAGAAAAACCTGCTGAATAAAATTCAAATTCTGTTATAAATCTTGTCAGAATCCAAACAAACAACTGGTGATGGATATTTTGAAATAGGCAAGATATCTAGAGCATACAGTTTCAAAGGTGCTGTTACGGCCACTCTAAAGGTTATGGCCAGAGATTATTTACATCTCAAACATGTATTTACCAAAGTAAATGGTCAGTACGTTCCGTATTTTATTGAATCAGCAACCGCGCCAAATGGAAACAAAGTTCGCTTCAAGTTTGAGGATATTAATGATGAGCTTTCAGCCAAAAAAATGGCTGGAAGCTCAATTTACACCTTAGAGAAAGATATAGCTGAGCGAGACATGCAAAAGAGCTTATGGCAAGAACTAAAGAACTATCAGTTAGTAGATCCCAAATTAGGCTCAATCGGCTCAATTACTGCTATTAATGACGCAACAGCGAATATCATAATTACCGTTGAAAGCCAACAAGGAGAATTTCTCGTCCCGCTTCACCAAGATCTCATTATCGAGATTAACCAGCGTAATAACATGATTACCATAGACTTGCCAGAAGGATTGCTTAATCTCAACTCCTAATGTTGTGAGTCGCCATTTCTTTCAATTCAAGCAATTCAATGTATACCACGACAAATGTGCCATGAAAGTCGGAACAGACGGAATTCTACTGGGGGCATGGACAGACGTATCGAAGTGCAATCACATATTAGACGTTGGAACTGGAACTGGAGTTATTGCTATTATGATGGCGCAAAGATGCACAAATGCCACAGTACATGCAATAGAGGTGGAGTCAAACGCATTTGACCAGGCATTGGCCAACATTAACAACTGTCCTTGGTCTGACCGAATCATGGTACTTAATGGTATGGTCCAGAATTTTATTCCTAAAGTTAAATATGACTTAATCATATCTAACCCACCATTCTTTAGAAACAGTCTTAAAGCTCCAATAGCGAATAGAACAATTGCACGCCATACTGACAACCTACCCTTTGAAGACCTTATTCACTTTAGCGTTAAAAATCTGAGTTTACAAGGCAAGTTATCGATCATCTTACCTGTTTCTGAATTTAGGGATTTTACAAATCTGGCCGCCAACCATGGTTTGTACCTAATTCGTGAGTGCCTTATTAAACCGGTTCCCTATAAAACAGCTAAACGAGTAACAATGGAGTTCTCACTTACCTCCCAGAATGTGACTCGTGAGCAACTTACAATTGAATCTGGTCAAAGACATGACTACACTCCAGAATACAAGAAATTAACAAAGGAATTCTACACCATTTTCTAAAGCAAAACCAAAGAGTAAGAAGTTTCCAGCACGAAGCGCATCCTGTTATCTCCCCAAAACCACCTCAAGAACAAAACAAGACCGATCTTCCGACATTCTCTCAAACTGAAACTTTAACGAATTTCTGGACTTCATGCCCATCGTTATAAAACCAAGTCCAGCGCCTCCCTTTTTTGAAATGATTCCCTCAGTCAATACTTGTAAGTACAAATTCTTAACCTCACTCAAAGTACAACCATTAATCATTTCGAGACGTCCTCTAATCTGAGCCACATCCTCATTCTGTACAACATTCCCAAACTGAATCGAATACAAGTTCTCAGTCCGGTTAATTACTAAGAACGCTGTTTTATCACCAAACTCATCATCCGTACTGTGAATTCGGATATTTTGCAGACCCTCTATCAGAATAGAGAACATACGCTTTGCTGTCGACTTCTTCTCACCAGAATTTAAGATTAGCTGCTCAAGGCTACTAGTGATAATGGAGACCTTATCCATGGAGAAAACCCCAAAATGTGCTGCTAGGTTATCACCTGCTGCAAGTTCTAACTTCCGCTCATATACTTCCCTATATCCAGATAAACATATTTCTATTGCTTTATTCAATTCTTTGGGTTTAGCTTGTAGTAATATTGTAAGGTCTAGGAGTACAAGATAGGAAGAATAAGTCGAAAAAGCCTTCATTTTTTTTAAGCTCATCCTGATTTTCATTCTAAAAATAGGTTGCCCAAAAAACCAAAACTAATGACCTCCAGCATGTTAAATAAAGGAGTAGAAACGGCAGTTTTCTACAGTTCTTCACAATTTAACCACATCTGATAAGCTAATACGAATTCTTGACCAAGGTGTCTATAGCTTTGCTGGCAATAGTCGCAATTGCTGGAACCTGGAAGACAATCACTCATTTTCCTTTATAGCTGATTATATTTCATCTAAACACCCGCCTTCAAATGCGGTTATACTAACCGTATTCCGAGCAAATTATTATTCATTCAGGAACAAACTATTCAGTAGCCCTAATAATTCAGAATTTGGGAAATTTTCTCGGTAATCCGCTTAACATTTGGAAGCAACGCAAGCTCAAGAATAGAATTTAGAGGTATCGCCGGTGTATCTACAGAGCCCAAGACTGTGACAGGTGCATCCAAATACTCAAAACACTCTTGCTGAATTTGTCCAGCCAAACCTTGTGTGAATGAACATTTTTCAGACTCTTCAGTCACAAGTAGAACCTTGCCATGTCTTTTGGCCGCATTAAACATAGCGTCAGTATCTATTGGATTAAGAGTTCTTAAATCAATAATTTCAACCATACCATTAAAGGAAGCCGCAGCTTCTAGTACCCAATAAACTCCCCTACCATAAGAAATAACAACGCAAGAATTTCCAGAATTGACTTGATCTGATTCAGCTGCTAAAACTACCCGCGATTTACCGAATGGAATCACATAGTTCTCATCAGGTTCAGGAGTGGCAGCCCCTTCGGTACCCGGAATTTTACTCCAATATAATCCCTTATGTTCCAAAATTACCACAGGATTTGGATCGTAGTACGCCGCTTTAAGTAGCCCTTTTAAATCAGCCCCAGTACTTGGGTAGGCAATTTTAATTCCACGAATATTGGTGATCACAGATTCAACACTCGATGAATGGTAAGGTCCACCGGAACCGTAAGCACCAATAGGCACTCGCAATATCATGCTGACAGGCCATTTTCCATTCGACAAATAATAGGATCTGCTGACCTCAGTAAACAGCTGATTCAATCCGGGCCAGATATAGTCTGCAAACTGAACCTCCACAATAGGTTTCAAGCCCACAGCAGACATTCCAACCGTACTTCCAACAATAAATGCCTCCTGAATTGGAGTGTTAAATACCCGTTCATCCCCAAAAGTTTGAGCCAACGTTGCAGCCTCTCTAAACACCCCGCCTAGCCGACCTCCAACATCTTGTCCATAAACCAAACACTCAGGATGCTTCTGCATTAATTCCCTGACGGCAAAAAGAGCAGAATCAACCATCACTGTTGGATCCTTTCCGGCAGGTTCCCTAACCCCGTCCTCTTCCTGGACAGGAGTTGGCGCAAAAATATATTCTGTCAAATTGGCCTCAGTTGGATCATTGGCCTGCATAGCCTTATAAAAATCAGCAACCACCAAATCTTGAGCAAAATTCTGGATTTCTTCAATTCTGTTCTCAGACACTTGGGACTTCCGCAAAACGGATTCAAGTTTCGGAAGGGGATCGTTTTTAGCCGCCTGGTCCAAGTCATCTCTGTACCACTCCATTCGAACCCCTGAAGTATGGTGGTTTAGTAATGGAACCTTAGCGTGAATCACAAAAGGTCGTCTTTCAGAACGTACCAAACCAATCACCTTCCCGATCTTTAAGTAGCTTTCAACAAAATCGCTTCCATTTATAGCCACCACTTCAATCCCTTTAAATCCCTGAGCATAATAGCTTATATCTTGAGCCCTAGTCTCAGCCGCAGTAGCTGAAATATCCCACCCATTATCTTGAACGAAGTAAATGATAGGGAGCTGCTTCAACGCAGCCATCTGCATCGCCTCAGAAACTTCTCCTTCGGTGCAGGAGGCATCACCTAGTGAACATACCACAACAGCTCCAGTACTATCTGAAATACCAGTTTTCTCCTTATACTGGATTCCCATAGCGATACCCGTTGCTGGGATCGCCTGCATTCCTGTAGCCGAAGACTGATGAATAATTTTAGGCTTGTCCTCATCTTTTAAACTTGGGTGACTATAATAACTTCGACCTCCAGAAAATGGATCGTCAATTTTAGCAAGCAATTGTAACATTAACTCATAAGGGGACATACCGATAGAGAGCAAAATAGAATCATCTCTATAATAAGGAGTTACAAAGTCTCTAGCCTCTAATTGCATACCCAATGCAATTTGCACTGCCTCATGACCACGAGACGTAGCATGCACATATTTTGCAGTAATAGCTTTCCTCTCCTCATACAGATCCGTCATGCACTTAGCAGTACACATATACTTATACGCCTGTTCCAATGTTTCTTCTGAAACCGATATTTTAGATTTCTTACCTACTTTTGCCAGCATAAAATTTGATTAGCGAATCTATTATAATAAACAATAGATTCAAAACATAACAACTGCCTAGACCTTAAACCACCTCACAATGATGAATTTAGGCCAAAGAAAAAGACAAACAGCAGTTGAACCGACTACCCCTTAAGCCTCTGTATTTGGCCCACCGAAATTTAAAGGAACTGCGCCCCCCCCCATGTGGTCTTCTCTAATAGGTCCATGGTGCCCTTCATACTTAACAATATTCTCCTGTAATGCGTGCATTAATCGTTTCGCGTGTTCGGGCGTCATTAAAACTCTGGACTTTACACGTGCCTTCGGTACTCCTGGCATTATTCTCACAAAATCCATTACAAACTCTGAGGTTGAATGTGTGATAATTGCTAGATTGGAATATGTTCCTTCTGCTATTTCTTCCGACAATTCAATATTCAGCTGTCCCTGTTTATTCTGATCATTGTTTTCCATACATCCACGAAGTTATAAACTGCAAATCAAAGTTCCACACAATTACCAAAATTCCTTTAAGGATAAATAATTAGTCTCTTCTTATAAACTAGTTTTAGCCCCTAATTTGAACTAATAGAGGACCAAATAGATTTTGGAGGTGTTGTAAGATTCTTGGGTTGATTTTGGTTTTGAGGACAATTAATACCCAAACAGGGGTATCGTTTTTGAGTGTTCTCATCATTTTCTTCAAATTCCATCCAGCAGCAGCTAAAAATGCATTGATTTG
>JAHDGY010000114.1 GCA_020631555.1 Flavobacteriales bacterium
TGCGTCGATCAACATCGTAACTGGCAAAACTCATCTGAGATATATTGGTCTGTTTCTAACTCATTTATCAGCAACAATATAACGGATGAATAGAATGAAAAATCAATCAACAACAGAACTTAATCAACAATCTCAAACTACTTTATGTGCAAAGGTCTCACACGGTCAAATTGATTAAGCAATCATTTAGCTTTTAAGTTTTAGTAAAATAAATCTAAACTGACATTTTATACCATTGAAAACAATTCTCTAAGTGCCAACATTTTGTAGACTAACCTGCAATACATCAGGACAAACCAACAAAACCCATCTAAATACTGAATACCAGACTATTATCAACAAATAGTGCTTTTTTACATTACTTAAACTTTTGGAGACACAATTAGTTATGACACGTACAGGCAAAGTCCAGTTCATGCCATGCGAATATAGATGCGCATAGCCCCCATATAATCTGACCGACCGACTCTTCGGAACAATAATAAATTTTTCGCGTAGAAGGTGACTGTAAATTATCCCAGCAATTGATTACAGAATACATAGCCCACATGATTTTACAACCATTTCTGCGATGTAAACAATTTAACGCTCATCATTGAACCACTTAAACACTACACATATGAGACCCCCCTTTAAAACTACTCTCCAATCAAGAAAAAACTATATTTTTTAAATTACACCCCCTGTATTTTCAATTCATTTCTAAATTAAAGTATAAATTGATTCGTACCACCCTCAATTTAGGTACCTTTACCCAAACTAAATTGAGTACAAGAAATTTCGATACTTAATCCAACAACTATGGCAACCATAAGATTCAAAGCTTTAGACGATTTATTGGCAAGAGAACCCATTGAATCTGGAACAAATATTGACCGAATTCCGGACTATTATGGATCCAATGTATTTAACGAGCATACCATGCGCGAATGCCTCACTGAGGAAGCATTTTATAGTGTTATGGATGCTGGTAGTAAAGGAACAAGAATAAACCGAGCAATTGCGGATCAAGTTGCTAGTTCAATGAAAGATTGGGCAATTTCAAAGGGAGTAACTCACTACACTCATTGGTTCCAGCCATTAACAGGGTCTACAGCAGAAAAGCACGATGCTTTTTTCAAACCTGTTGAAGAAGGTCGGGCGATTGAACAATTCGAAGGAAGTTTGCTGGTTCAGCAAGAACCAGACGCCTCGTCATTCCCAAATGGAGGAATTCGAAACACTTTTGAAGCTCGAGGATATACCGCCTGGGATCCTTCTTCTCCAGCGTTTATAATGAATAAGACACTTTGTATCCCTACCATATTCATTGCCTACACCGGTGAAGCACTGGATTACAAAATGCCATTATTAAAGGCGTTACACGCTGTTGACCTTGCCGCTACGGATGTGTGCAAGTATTTTGACAAAAATGTAACTAAAGTAACTGCCACTCTTGGATGGGAACAAGAATACTTTTTGGTTGACAAAGCGCTTTACAATGCCCGACCTGATTTAATGATGGCAGGAAGAGCTTTGGTTGGCCACAACCCTGCCAAAGGACAACAGCTTGATGATCACTATTTTGGATCTATTCCAGATCGCGCAGCGGCTTTTATGAAGGAGTATGAATATGAAGCTCACAAACTTGGAATTCCGGTTACAACTAGACACAATGAAGTTGCACCGAATCAGTTTGAATGCGCACCAATGTTCGAGGAAGCCAACCTTGCAAACGACCACAATCTGCTCCTGATGGATTTGTTGGAAAAAGTTGCTCGAAAACATAATTTCCGAGTTTTGATGCACGAAAAACCATTTGAAGGTTTAAATGGTTCTGGAAAACACAATAACTGGTCTTTGGCTACCGACACCGGAGTAAACCTTCTTTCTCCAGGAAAAAACCCAAAGTCCAACATGCAATTTTTAACCTTTTTTGTTAATACAATCAAGGCAATTTGCGATAACGCAGATATTTTGCGAGCATCCATTGCATCTGCATCAAACGATCACAGACTCGGAGCAAATGAAGCTCCGCCAGCAATTATTTCTGTATTTATTGGTTCTCAATTAACGTCGCTATTGGACGAACTTGAAAAATCAATTCAAGCAGGAAAAATGACTCCCGAAGCGAAAACTGCTTTGAAATTGAATATTGGTAAAATTCCACAAATTTTACTGGATAATACCGATCGAAACAGAACTAGCCCATTCGCATTTACTGGAAATAAATTTGAGTTTAGAGCTGTTGGCTCTAGTGCAAATTGCGGTAACGCTATGATGACAATTAACGCTATTGTTGCAAAACAGTTAGTAGATTTCAAAAGTTCTGTTGATAAAAGAATAGCAAAAGGAGACAAAAAAGATGAGGCTATTTTAAAAGAACTTCAAAAGTTAATTAAGGAATCCAAGAAAATCAGATTCGAAGGAAACGGATATGGTGAAGAATGGGTGAAAGAAGCGAACAAAAGAGGACTTTCAAACCTAAAAGATACGCCTAGAGCACTTTCTGTGATGAAGGACAAAAAGGTAATTAAACTTTTTAATGACCTACAGATACTTAGTCCAGTTGAAATGGAAGCTCGCCATGAAGTAGCACTGGAAAACTATATAATGAAACTTCAGATAGAAGCGAGAATTCTTGGAGACATGTGCCAAAACCACATCATCCCGACCGCGATCAAGTATCAAAATATACTAATTGAAAATGTAAAGGGACTGAATAATATTTTGCCTGCCGCAAAAGCGAAAAATGCAACTAGCGCGCAAATTGATCTAATTGAACGAATTTCTGAACATATCGCTGGCGTCACAAGCGAAGTGGACACCATGGTCAAAGAAAGGATGACCGCCAACAGAATGGAAAGCATTGAAAAGAAAGCTTTCGCCTACTGCGATAAGGTTAAGGCCCACTTTGATCAAATCAGATTTCACGCAGATAAGCTAGAAGTACTCATTGATGATGAAATGTGGCCACTTCCCAAATTAAGAGAATTGTTATTTACCAAATAAAAACCTCTCAACCTTTAAACAGCCCTCTAAGAATTTTCTTAGAGGTTTTTTTAATATTTAAATGACAACTTGAAGATTCTAGCTCTCAGCAATTACTTGTTCATGCTCTTCAACAAACTTCTCTAGGATCCTAAAAAACTGGTCGATGTCTTCAAAACTGTTGTTAGCATTGACTAACACCAACCTAACAAAAGACACCTCACGAAACGATCCGTGCCCAACGACTAAATTTCCACTTTCATACAATGCTTTGCATAGCCAACTACTATCAACACCTTTATAAGTAAAGCACACGGACAAAGAATTGTCTATTCCATAGTCAATATAATGCTCAGTGCTGACAACATATTTTTTTGCATGAGCTGCCAATGCAAACAATTTATCCACCATTTCCCTCAGCCCCTTATCGCCTACAGACTTCCATAGGGTCCATAATTTCAGCGCATCGTTTCTTCTACCACATTGAAACGAAGTCTTACCAAGGTTTAAATCGTCATTACTCGTTTGATACAAATAACTTGCTTCATTAGAAAATGAATTGTGCAAATCCTCCCCATTCTTAACTAACAAAATTGAACATGACAATGGTGTGCCAAGCATTTTATGCGCATTAAAGCTGAATGAATCCGCGCATTCAACCCCGCTAATCAAGTGCTTAAATTTATCGCTAAAAAACACAGCTCCACAATAGGCTCCATCCACATGCAGCCAAACATTATATTGCCGAGCTATTTTACTAATTTCCAAAATGGGGTCAAATGCACCTAGTACTGTAGTTCCAGCAGTGGCGTTAACGTAAAACGGAATCAACCCTCTTGTCAGGTCGGATTTAATTTGTCTTTCTAATTCCTCTACAATCATTACCCCGCCCGAATCAACACTTATATATCGGATATTTTGCCTACCAATACCACAAAAAGAAGCGTTTTTGGCATTTGAATAGTGCGACCCAGAAGAAGTGTATGCGATTAGTTTACCTACTACGCCAACCTCCTTTGATTCCGGAATTCGGCTATCCCTTGCCATTACCATTGACATAAAATTCCCCATAGACCCACCAGCACAGAATGTTCCACTTCCAAATTTTTCGAGTCCTAACAATTGCAAACAACGAGCAAGAACCTCTTTTTCGATAAGAACTTGGGGGCCGGCAACTTTGTAGGTGTACATACTATTGTTTAGCATAACAGACAACAATTCACCTAAAACAGCTTTAGGCTGCCTTCCTCCAAATAATTGATTAAAAAATTTATTAGTCGCCACTTTAGGCGTATACTCCAATACATCTTTAAGAACCCGAATCAGAGAATCATCAGAACTTTCCTGCCCCAAACGCAAATTAACAGTCTCACATAAACCTGATGCCTCGGTATACTGTGCTACTGGCGTTTTCAGTTCAACATCTACCAAATGTTCCAGTAGACCAACAAAATCCTTCAAAGTATTTTCCATTGCAGATAAATCTAACGTATTCCATTCAATTAAAAGTCAGATAGAAGTCACTAAAGCCTAATCGTGGGGTAAACTTTGGATAAGACGACCATCCGTAACATCCTTTTTCTTACGAGGTACAAGAAAAATATAACCTCCGATTCAAAATTAAGTCAATAAATATTCCACCAACAACCTAAATATTAAACAATAAACGTATTTTATGTTGTTTTTTAAACAACGCAGCCTATTTTATGACGACAGCCCAAAATAACCAACACAACCGATTAATGCCACGTCCAAATTACAACTGCAAATAACAATTAACTACCATTCAACCCACTGTAAATAAGGATTTCCAGAACTTCATTCAACTAAAAAACATGTAAGAAACGAACCATACAAGCACCTCATAAGCTCCACACAACATAAACAACTAGCAGATAGTTTTTTACGTTTTTTTACATAAAAAAAATACAGAACCCCAGCCACCCCAAAAGTAAAATTGTCCATCCAGTGTCCTACTTTTACAAACTAAAGTCAAGTAATTCTATCCGGCGTTCAAAGAGGAAGTTAGGCCAGACATTTTGCACAACAATACGTAAGCACAACATGTAATAAGCATAAACCGCCAATGCAGGGCACTACACAGTAAACTGTACAAAAGTTGATGAGCAACAGGCGACAAAACACCATATAAAGTAGCATATTCGACGGTTTTCGTGAATTCTGTCCAGGAGTGAAAAGGATAAAATTTACAATGTGACACCTTAAAACGCCCCACCACTTAACCAGACAACACTAGTAAATCGCCAGACAAATAGCCTCCCTAACAAGACATCACGCCTAAGACTTTATCCAATATTCAAAGTTCAACCGGACTCCGTATTGAATTCGCGATTGTACACGAGTGAAAATATAAATCGACCCAAACAAGTACCTAATTGTAAACCTAACTACCGACACTCGTGTTAATTTTGTATCACAATCGTTTTCAAACGTTAAAATTATGATCATCGACATATATAACTGCATAGAATACACAAGCGCAATTAAAGCGTCAAAACATACAGCTGTTAAAAGCGAAAAAGAGGTAGTAGGATTTATCCATCCTACTACAACTAGAAATAACGATGGACACCAAGAAGAGCGACCACGTTATTAAATTGGTTACGTGCGTGAACACGTACCAATTTCTCCGGACCCAATTAAGTACTACAAAAAAGCCGCTTCCAGCGGCTTTTTTTATGCAAAAGATTTTACTGAACCTTCTACCTTTATCTGGACACTATAGTTAAGCATGAATTAATATGTTTAAGTGATTGGAACAGGAAAACGTTATTACAGCAAGGAGTTCAAATTGAAAGCTGTTGAATTAAGCAATGTTCGGGGTAATGCACGAGAAATTGCAGAAGAATTAGGGGGTTAAAGCCGACTAGATTTATCGTTGGCGCAAAGAGCTTTCAAGCAAATCG
>JAHDGY010000115.1 GCA_020631555.1 Flavobacteriales bacterium
ATAGCTACTAGGTATGCAAAAAATACAACCTCTTTTTTGGCTGCTGTTCAAATAAGGTGTATCAGCATTTGGGCAAATATCTTATAACGACACTATCTAGCGTGGTGGATGCTAACGTAAAACGAATAAAAGCTACGGAAACTAAAGTATTTGGAACAACCTTCGACATTGTAAATGCTCAAATTGATTTTGCAAACGGATGAGTCGCCAATCTAACTTCAAGCAAAGTTGCACACAAACACGCTGTTCAAACTACTTTTTAACAGCGAGATTGCACTTTATCAATTGACCTAATTAAGAGGTCAAAGCAAAATTGTTAATGATTTGCAACATACTTCCGAAGGTCAAGAGAAGGTCAAGAGAGAAATTGAGAAGCAACTTCCAACTGAAAACATAGTCAACGTAGAAGATGAACTAAGGACTTTCGCCGGATCCATAATCCACGACCAAACACATGCGGTTACAATCAGCGATGGTGCTCAGACATTAGCAATTGCATTAGAAATCACAGACCAATTAAAGGCTAAGTAAATTTGATCTAGAGACATTTGTTGCAATAATTGATATATTTTTGCTCGGATGAAGAAATTATTACTGCGTACATGAAGAGGATATTGAACTGGACATTAGCGTGTATCGGAGTATTTATTCTAGGAGTTGGATGTTCTCTTTTTGATAAACCGGAACAAATTCCGGCATTTATCCATATTGAAAAAATTGATCTTGAAACAACATCAGGTCAAGGAGAAAATTCCCATGGAATTGTAGATGCATGGATTTACGTTAACAATATTATTCTTGGTGTTTTTGAACTACCGGTTACCGTTCCGATTCTAAAAGAGGGAGTTCATACTGTCAAGGTAGTACCTGGAATTAAAAAAAATGGAGTTTCCAGTGAAAGAACGGCATATCCTTTTTACGAGCCGTTTGAGGTATCTCTTGACCTACAACCAAAAATAGTTGACACCTTGAAACCAATCGTGAAGTACAAGTCGAACACAAAAATTTGGTTGGAAGATTTCGAAAATTTCGGCTCTAAATTTAATACAACGCCTGAATCCGACACAACACTTACAATAACAAATAACCCGGCAGAAGTAATCGATGGAAATGGAACCGGAAAATCAGTGTTGTCCGACGGTCAAGGTCTATTTCAAATAGAGACCAATGAACCCACCTTTACAGAACTTGTTAACAGCTATACGACCTATCTTGAAATGGACTTTATCACTAATTCCAACCCTCTGGTTGGAATGAAAGTCACTCAACAAGGAACCTCAGTTCCAGAAAATTTTGGTGTTGTTGTGCTTAACCCTAGCGCTCAACGAAAGAAAATATACGTGGAGTTAACCGCCGAAGTAAAGTTCAACAAAAATGCTGAGAATTTTCAATTATATCTGCAGGTTCTAAACCCAAATAATACTGTATTAGTTAGTTATTTTGATAATATTAAAGTGGTGTACTTTAAGTGATGAATAAATTTACACAAACACTTAAATATGTCGTTAGTGATACAATCAGTTCAACTGTTGCTTGGAGCCTATTCTATGCCTATCGGAAGGAATACATAGAAAAGGCACCGGTAGTAGTCGATTCTAATTTTTATTATGGACTAATTCTAGTCCCTTGTTTTTGGGTCGGACTATACTTAATTACCGGATCTTACACTAACGTTTTTAGAAAGTACAGATTAAAAGAAATCAGTCAAACACTCTTCATTTCTTTTGTTGGTTGTCTTTTCCTCTTTTTTATACTAATACTTGACGACAACGTACTGGTTTACAAAGACTACCATTATTCATTTATCACATTATTGAGTCTGCATCTGGGGTTAACAATTATTCCTCGATACTACCTGACTACCAAAATTGTAAAACGAATCCATCGTCGAGAATTTGGATTTCCTACGCTAATAATAGGTGGAAACGAACGAGCCAGTATGATTTACGATGAATTAATGGAAATGAAAGTCTCTCCTGGCTACAAATTCATAGGAGTTGTTAGCACCAATGGAGTGGATAAGAAACTAACAAAACACAACCTACACTACTTTGGCAAATTTGATAATGTCAAGGAGGTAATTCGAGAACAATCAATAGAAGAGGTAATTATAGCTATAGAAAGTTCCGAACACCAGTATTTAAGCAACATTATTAATGAATTGGCCGAGTGTAAAGTCAGGATCAAAATAATTCCGGACATGTACGATATACTTACTGGTTCGGTAAAAATGACCAGTATTTTTGGAGCGCCCTTGATTGAGATCAACGCCGATAGGATGATACCCCTGCAACAATTTATCAAGCGCTCTACAGATGTTCTGGTTTCTATTTTCGCAATGGTTGTTCTCGCGCCTGTTTATGCAATTTTAGCCATACTCGTTAGGCAATCATCCCCCGGACCAATATTTTTTAGGCAAGAACGCATCGGCCTTCACGGTCGACCATTTCAAATTGTAAAATTCAGAACAATGTACCAGGGAGCCGAAAAAGATGGCCCCCAACTTTCTAGTGAAGGCGATAGCCGAATTACCCCCATTGGCAAAGTATTACGAAAAATGAGATTGGATGAATTCCCTCAATTTTACAACGTTTTGGTAGGAGACATGTCTTTAGTAGGGCCAAGGCCTGAAAGACAGTTTTATATTGATCAAATCAAAGAAAGAGCTCCCCATTATGCCCATCTTCAAAAGATTAAACCCGGCATAACTTCATGGGGACAAGTCAAATACGGATACGCCGAGAATGTAGATGAAATGATTCAAAGACTCAAGTTTGATATTATCTACTTAGAAAATATGTCATTCGCTATTGATTTAAAAATCATGTTTTACACTATTGTAATCATAATAAGAGGTAGTGGAAAGTAAGGCTTTGGTTCATGATTTTTATATTTAGCATCGAATAAATTGAACACTACGTGATGAAAAATATAGCCGTTATTGGAGCAGGAACAATGGGAAATGGAATCGCCCACACTTTTGCTCAGAGTGGGTTTGCGGTAAACCTAATTGATATTTCGCAAGATGCCCTAGATAGAGCTTTAGCCACAATCGATAAAAACTTGTCGAGAATGGTAAAAAAAGAGAAAATAAGTGAAACTGATAAGGCTACAACTTTAGGAAATTTGACGACACTTACTTCCTTAAAGGATGGCGTAAGCAATGCAGACTTGGTTGTTGAAGCAGCTACTGAAAATGTGGAATTAAAGTTGAAAATCTTCCAGCAATTGGATCAACTTGCTCCCGCAAATGCAGTTTTAGCGACTAATACCTCATCAATTTCTATTACTAAAATTGGGGCAGCTACAAAGCGTCCAGATAAGGTAATTGGAATGCATTTTATGAACCCTGTTCCAATAATGAAATTGGTAGAAATCATCAGAGGTTACGCTACAGGTGATATAGTTTGCGAACAAATTATGGATCTTTCCAGAGCGCTTCGCAAGGTACCTGTTGAAGTTAACGACTATCCTGGTTTTGTAGCCAATCGAATATTGATGCCTATGATCAACGAAGCAATTATTACGTTGAACGAAGGTGTTGCGGGAGTTGAAGAAATTGACACTGTAATGAAGCTTGGAATGGCCCACCCAATGGGACCATTGCAACTGGCAGATTTCATTGGATTGGATGTGTGTTTATCAATTCTTGAAGTACTGCACGATGGACTTGGAAACCCAAAATACGCTCCTGCCCCACTCTTAGTCAATATGGTAATGGCCGGTAAAAAGGGAGTAAAAACAGGCGAAGGATTCTATAGTTGGACACACGGAACCAAAGAGCTTATCGTCGCTCCGAATTTTAGGAAGGACAAGGAGGTAGCAACTACAACCTAAACTAATCACTTAAATTTTCTCATGATCAGTTCTCAAACCAAGATACTTGATGACAACAAAGTTCATCAAATTTTGAATCGAATTGCATATCAGATCTACGAAAACAATTTTGACGAGAAAGAAATTATTTTAATTGGAATAGCCCGTAGGGGATATCTTATCGCTGAGATGTTGACCGAAAAGTTGAAACGGGTTTGCTCCAACGAAATACATCTTGCAAAAATTAGAATAAATAAAGACGATCCGGTGGGCAACGTAAGTGAACTTACAATGCCAGTAAACAAGCTTAAGGACAAGTCGGTGATTTTGGTTGATGATGTTCTCAATTCTGGTAGAACTTTAATGTACGCTACCGCTTATATCGTAGATTCTCCATTGAAACAACTTTCGACTGTTGTGTTGGTAGATCGTCGACATCGACGATTCCCTATAAAAGCCGATTTCGTTGGAATGACTTTATCTACAACCATTCAAGAGCATATTGACGTGCAATTTGATGAAAATGGAGTAACAGTGTTCTTACATTAGACTGCGGATAAATGAAGTTGGACGAGGCGTATTGGTCGGAACGGTATCACACAAATGAAACACAATGGGATGTTGGTTATCCAACCCCTCCATTAACTGCATACATTGACCAATTAAAGGTTGGTGAAATTAATATTCTGATTCCGGGTTGTGGTCGAGCATATGAAGCCGAATACTTGTGGAAATCAGGTTTCGATAACGTTTTCGTTCTAGATTACTCGTACGAGGCAGTAGCTGATTTTGTCAATCGCGTGCCGGACTTTCCGGAAGATCAAATAATTATTGGGGACTTTTTTGATTTGGATGCCAATTCACATTTCGACCTGATTCTTGAACAAACCTTTTTTTGTGCACTTGATCCAAAATTGCGAAAAGCCTACGTTTCTAAAATGTATGATTTATTAAAACCAGGTGGCAAATTGGTCGGAGTATTATTCTTAACAGAAAGCGAAAATATGGAAGGACCTCCATTTATGGCCAACACTTTCCAATACCTCGGATACTTCCAACCACATTTTGATAAAGTTTTCCTAAGACCGTGCAAAAATTCTATTGAACCTAGACTTGGTAGAGAACTGTTCGTCAAACTAACTAAATAATCTAGTTGTCAATTCGTACCTTTGCGAATCGGACTTTGAATAATGAAGCAAACAAATCAACATAAGGAAATTTGGAAGCTTCTTGAGGAGGTTCCAGACCCTGAAATTCCAGTGTTAACAATTTTGGACCTTGGTGTGGTTCGTAATGTTGAAATTGAAAAAGGAGGAAAGGTTATTGTTACCATTACTCCTACGTATTCGGGTTGCCCTGCCATGAATACCTTCGAAACGGATGTAATCAAAAAGCTAAACGATAACGGTTTTAATCAGGTCACGGTGAACACAGTTTACTCCCCAGCTTGGACAACCGACTGGATAAATCCTGAAGCGTTACAAAAACTAAAGGATTACGGCATTGCTCCTCCAATAAAAGGATCGAGAGATAAAGGAGTCTTATTCGCCACTGAAAAACTTAAGGTTGCTTGCCCCAGATGCAACTCAGAGGATACAACAATGGTTAGTCAGTTTGGCTCAACAGCTTGCAAAGCCCTATACAAATGCAACACCTGCCTCGAGCCCTTCGATTATTTTAAGTGTATTTAATGCTGGAAGTTCAGACTCGATTAACCTCCATTAGAAATACTCCCTGTAGTTGTCTAGTTTGTTCGGACAGTTATTTTATAAAAATATTCTTTAACCATACTATTGAAAGTCATCGCATTGTGAAAATATAGAACTGCGAAAGACCAGCACAATACCTAATCGGAGCCGGAGTGTACACTGTCCGGCTATGGCCGGAAACGACCATAAAGAATAAGACCTTTGCACATAAAGTAGTTTGAGATTGTTGATTAAGTTGTAAGCATCCGGTGTAGTACGTGTAGTTGTTTAACTTTCTTTTACGGGTAGTAAT
>JAHDGY010000024.1 GCA_020631555.1 Flavobacteriales bacterium
TGAGATATATTGGTCTGTTTGTAACTCATTTATCAGCAACAATATAAAGGATGAATAGAATGAAAAATCAACCAACAACAGAACTTAATCAACAATCTCAAACTACTTTATGTGCGAAGGTCTCCTTTTCTTTTTGTACAACGGCACAGTAGAACAGGGTTCTCCAAACATTATACTCTTTGCAACGGGCTGCAGTTTTTCTATAACCCTAATGTAAGCGCCTTTTGGAATCAATTTGTTGCTACACCCCTTGATTATAACTGGCTTGTCTGCATAATCAGCAACATCCATAGCATCAATTGCGTCGTAAATAAGCTCTGTTTCTAAATCTCCTGCTGTTCCTAGAACTACTTTGGTCGCAAACGGCTCTAAAGAAGAAGCAAGCAACATATAGGCCCATAATGGAACAATAGCCTCGATAACTTCTTCTACAGCAACAAAAATTCCATCGTACTGCGACCACTCATATTCTTTAACATACTGCCGAAACTCCTTTTCCTTGACAACCATCTCCTGCCAAAGAAAAGGCCTGACGTCAAAAACAGCTCTTGTCCCTTTGGGAACCAGTCGCTCCAAATCCAATTGAACCAAACTACTTTGGGCAACTTTATTAACTATTTGATCTTCTAAGGACATCTAAATAAAGCCTAATTCAAATTTAGCTTCTTCACTCATCATGTCCTTATCCCAGGGCGGATCAAAGACTATATTGACGCGACAAGATTTCACCTCTTCAATACCCTCAATTTTATCCTTTACCTCCTGCGGCATAGATTCAGCAACTGGACAATTTGGAGAAGTCAATGTCATGTCTACCTCAACTTGAAACTCGTCATCAATCCTAACCTCGTAAATCAGGCCAAGCTCAAATATGTCAACCGGAATCTCCGGGTCCTCCACTGTCTTGAGCACATTGACGATCACGTTTTCTAATTCCTTTTTATCTATCATTAGTTCCATTGATGCTGCAAAGGTCGAGGTTATTGCAGGATAATCAAAATACTACGCCTTTGCAGAAAAAGCAAGCGCATACGCCTTCATTTGTTTCACCATGCTAACAAGTCCATTAGCCCTTGTTGGAGACAAATGCTCCTTCAGCCCAATTTCATCCAAGAAACCAAGTTTTGAGTTCAAAATCTCGTTCGGTGTTTTTTCGGACAATACACGAACCAACAAAGCAATAATGCCCTTAGTAATGATAGCGTTGCTATCGGCCGTAAACTGGACAAGGTTGCCATCATGCGTAGCCCGCAACCAAACCAAGGACTGACAACCCTTAATAATATTCTCTTCAGTTTTGAACTGCTCTTCTATCAACGGCAAATCCTTTCCAAGTTCGATAATATGCTCATACTTTTCCATCCAGCTCTCGAAGAGACTGAATTCGTCGATGATCTCCTGTTCCTCTATTGTCATACGGTAAAATTACAAATCAATACACTCCAATTTGAAAATTGATGGGTGGATTGCGGATCAGGTCGGTTTGGCGACCAGTCAACTCACCCACAGTATAGGAAAAATGTTAATTCAGGTCAATTATTGAACTTGTGAAACTTCTACAAAGACAACCACAAAACCTCAACTCCATTACCTTATCAATCACCTGAAAGCCCGTATTTCTTACGGTACTTCTTGTAGAGCTGAATCTGATGATTGTCTAATAAGATCTTTCGTCCCTGCACAAAAGCTAAAGAGACCTGGTTAGTTCTCATATCGAGGGCATCACCCGCCGAAACAAACAAAGTAGCATCTAACCCCACCTTAATTGCTCCGATGCGATCATCAACGCCCATCAACTTTGCCGCATTATATGAAATGGAGGCAATGGCCTGTTCATACGGCAAACCATAAGCAACCGCAGTTCCAGCCCAAAACGGAATATTCCTAGAATTCATTTGCTCCATACCCCCAGAGCTTTCCAAACAGAATGAAACTCCAGCTTTATAAAGCAGGTTAGGTAATTTGTAGGGCAAATCGATATCCTCTTCGGCTAAATTTGGTAGCGCATGTACGCGCTTCACCATAACCCCAATATTCTGCGCTTTTAGTATTTGCGTAATTCTCCAAGAATCGTAGCCACCTACTATGGTAAGGCGCTTCAAATTATGAGCTGCCTTCAACGATGCTACGTCCATTAATTCTCTTACACTATTCGCGTGAACATAAACGGTACTTTCTCCAGCAAAAACACCTCGCATTGCTTCAAATCGCAAATCCCTTTGGTTGGGCGCTTCTTCATTACAATAAGCCGCCGCGGCACGAAAAAACTCGTCGATCTTGAGTTTTTTCTTCTTGTAACTTTTTGATTTTTTTAGTTCTCCACGCATGTACCAAGGCCCTGAAAAGCTAAACTCATCTGGCCAACTCACATGAATTCCTTCATCCTGTTTTACTATTGCATCCTCCCAATTCCAAGCATCAAAATGCACTATGGAAGAACTTCCGCTTACTAAGTTGCCTCGGGGACATATTTGACCATGCAACACGCCATTTGTTCTAACCGTTGGCGTAATTTTCGAATCAGTGTTATATGCAATTATCGAGCGAATATGCGGATTAAACGAACCTATTTCCCAACTATCACGGGTAGCGCGAACAGCGTCAATTTCTTGCAAACCCAAAGTTGAGTTGACCGCAATAAACCCTGGATAAACATGCTTTCCGGCAATATCAATAACCGTATCGAATTGACTGCGATCAACTTTCTCACGACTCAAATCTGACACCAAATTGATTTTACCTGCCGAAAAACCTATTGCAGATTTTTGAATTGCTTTGCCAGTTCCCAAATGAGCAATTCCATTGACAATTAATATTGACTTTTCCTGCGGATTACCAGGAGTTGGAACTTGCGCGAAAGCACCAAATGAAGAAATAGTGACAAGAACCAATAAAGCTTTGCAAACCGTCCAATGTTTCAGCCTATTCATGACACTAAGTTAATCCAAAAAATTGGTTTAACTGTCCAGTTTCAAGACCGCTAAAAAGGCTTCCTGAGGAATCTCTACACGACCGACTTGACGCATACGCTTCTTTCCTTGCTTCTGCTTTTCAAGTAATTTTCGTTTTCGAGTAATATCTCCACCGTAACATTTTGCGGTTACATCTTTTCTAAGCGCTTTGATTGTTTCCCTGGCAATGATTTTGGAACCAATAGCCGCCTGAACCGGAATCTCAAATTGCTGACGCGGAATCAATTCCTTCAATTTCAAACAAATCTTTTTACCAAGATCAAAAGCATTGCTTCTGTGAACCAAGGCAGAAAGCGCGTCCACTTGTTCAGCATTGAGCATCAAATCCAACTTGATCAGATCCGAACGTTTGTATCCAATTGGAAAATAATCAAAAGAAGCATAGCCTTTCGACACCGATTTAAGTCGATCGTAGAAATCAAAAACGATTTCGGCTAATGGCATTTCAAAAGTAATTTCAACTCGATCCTGAGTCAAATACACCTGATTAGTCAATTCCCCGCGTTTCTCAATACACAGGGTCATGATCGCTCCAACATAATTGGATTTGGTAATCACCTGAGCCTTGATAAAAGGCTCTTCGATGTAATCAACTTTCGATGGATCAGGCAATTCAGAAGGGTTATTAACAATGGTTTTTTCGGTATCTTTTTTCAAGTAGGCAAAGTACGACACGTTAGGAACCGTAGTAATCACCATCATATTGAATTCCCGTTCCAATCGCTCCTGAATAATTTCCATGTGCAACATCCCTAAGAACCCGCAACGGAATCCAAAACCTAAGGCAGCAGACGATTCGGGTTCGAAAACCAAAGAAGCATCATTAAGCTGCAATTTCTCCATCGAGTTTCTCAACTCTTCAAAGTCGTCGGTATCTACCGGATATATTCCAGCGAAAACCATCGGTTTTACATCTTCAAAACCTTGCACTGCCTCATCACAAGGCCGTTTTACATGCGTTAACGTATCCCCAACTTTAACCTCTTTCGCATCCTTAATCCCTGATATGAGGTAACCAACATCTCCAGTAGAAACTTCTTTCTGCGGATCAAGATCCATTTTCAGCACTCCAATCTCATCTGCGAAATAACTCTCGTCGGTGCTCATATATTTAACCTGATCGCCTTTTCTAAGTTTACCATTCAGGATTCGATAGTAGGCAATAATTCCACGAAAAGAATTATACACGGAATCGAAAATCATGGCCTGTAAAGGCGCCTCAGGATCTCCTTCAGGTGGCTTAATTCTGTTTACGATAGCCTCCAAAATATTTTCAACTCCCAAACCCGTTTTACCACTGGCAGGAATAATATCTTCATCCTTACAACCGATAAGCTCAATAATCTGGTCTTTCACCTCCTCGGGCATTGCCCCGGGCAAGTCCATTTTATTTAAAATTGGAATAATCTCTAAATCGTGCTCAAGCGCCAAATACAGATTTGAAATTGTCTGCGCTTCAATCCCTTGCGACGCATCCACAATCAACAATGCTCCTTCACAAGCCGCAATCGACCGAGAAACTTCGTAAGAAAAATCAACGTGTCCCGGGGTGTCAATCAAATTAAGAATGTAATCTTCTCCCTCGTGCTTGTAATTCATTTGGATGGCATGACTCTTTATGGTAATGCCTCTTTCTCGTTCCAAATCCATATCGTCGAGCGCCTGATCTTTCATGTCACGATCTGAAATGGTACCAGTCGTTTGTAACAACCTATCTGCCAAGGTGCTCTTACCATGGTCAATATGTGCAATAATGCAGAAATTTCGAATATTCTTCATCCTCTGAATTACAATGAGCTGCAAAAGTACAAGAATATGTGACCAGCAAATAATCACTAATCCCTGATTTTTTTGATCTAAACTATTTTAGGCTTTATCCGATCGACTTTTTATTTAATCCAATAATCAGCTCTTTAAATTACAATTCGAAGTGCAGAACCTGCATAATAGCATACTTCTAATCACGGGCATATTGTTAACTTCGTGCTGATATTTAGTGTGGGATTGTTCCTGTTATTGCTCATCGCTTGTGTCCATTCCCATAAATTTCAATTTTACTGAAAGCATAAATGAGAAAATTTTTACCTGTTGCCGGATTGCTGGCTTTCGTATGTTTTACTAACGTTCAAGCCCAAATATCACCAGTGAAGATCACACCAAAAATTCTGCCGCAAGTGCAGAAATTGCAGCTTTTGGAGAATGAAAATTTATTTCGAGGTCCAGCACAAACTTGTGTCGATGGCAACGACTCACTTAAGGTTGAAATTGTTTCGGATAGCAATTACAACGGAACGGACTTAAAGTGTGCAGGATCATGTTCAGGTTTTTTTAGCCTTAAGGTTCAACACGGTTCGGGAAACTATTCCTATTCATGGAGCGGAACATCAAATGGTACATCAACCACCAATTCAAAATTTGAGCAAGTCTGCGACCAGTTATCTATAACGGTTGTCGTAAGAGACAATGTAACAGGGATTGAATGTGTTGCTGGTCACAACCTAAGCGCACCATTCGAAATGAGTCCCTCCAGCTTTTCAACCACTCCCCCTACTTGTAAATCATCATGCGATGGGTCTGCACAATACAATATTTTTGGAGGAACGCATCCATATAAATACAATTGGTCCAACGGAGAAAACACAAAAAATGCAAATTCTTTGTGCTTCGGAACTACTACTCTCACAATTACAGATGATAATGGATGCACCTTCGACACCTCCGTAGTTCTAGTGGCCCCTCCAGCTATGGACGATGGAGAAACAGTGCAATCTCCGATTTGTAATGGTACTTCAACTGGCTATATAACTTTAAAGCCGAACAGCGGTGACGGTGGTCCTTACACTTACGACTGGGTTAATCCAGCGCTTGCTCCGTCCACCAGCAATGATTCGGTAGGAGGATTAGCCGCAGGAGATTACAGCGTTGTAATTACCGATGGAAGCGGTTGTGTTTCTGACACATTCAAATACAGTCTAATAAATCCTGCCGACCTAACTATCTCAATTGTTGAGCAAGTCGATCCGGTTTGTCTTTCCAATTGCGTTGGTAAATTTTCCGTCGACGCCAATGGCGGAACAGGTAATTACACTTACGCATGGTTTCAGGGAACCTTTGGCTCGGGCACTGTAATTCCTGGACTTAATGACTCAACATCTGACAATACCCTATGTGGTCAAACGGATTATTTTGTTGTGGTGACCGACGCCGCCGGATGCGCAGACAGCATTCAATTTTCCCAATTAAATGCTAATCCGGCAATTACGATTACACCCGTTACAGTAACCCAGCGCAGCTGCCCAGACGTTGAAGACGGGGCAATTGATATTACACCGACAGGTGGAGCAGGAAGCTCGTCATCAGACTACACTTATACTTGGACAGGCTTGTCCTTCTCATCCTCCAGTGATGACATTTCAGGTCTTGCCTCAGACACGTACAGTCTTAATGTTGCGGACGGAACTGGTTGTGAATTTGACACAACGATCACGATCAACAACCTTGACTCAATCTTCTTTAATGCCAGCATTACCAATATAACTTGCACCGGCAAAAAAGATGGAGCAATTGACAATTCCCCCACAGGAGGAAATGGCGGATTGGTGCTTGATTGGAGTAGTTGTTCAACAACCGGAATCGTACCTGGTGTCGAAGATCAAAGCGGTTTAGAACCGGGAACTTATTGCGCAACTATTACGGACTCCAAAGGTTGTAAAAAAGACACCTCCTACATCTTTATTGACCTACCATCAATTGGAATTTCAGCTGTCGTTACTGAAATTTCTTGCAGCGGATCGGGGTGTGACGGAGCAATTGATATTACAGCTTCGAATGGCAATGGTTCGTTCACCTACACTTGGGCTACTACAAATGTAGGCAACTCGGTCAACGGTTCAACGAACGAGGATGAAACGGGCTTGTGCGCAGATGACTATACAATTTCTGTTACCAATGCAGGATGTACCGTGGATACAACCATTACTCTCGCAGTACCGAATGGACTTAACCTTGACACCTCGGCAAGCCAACCAAGTTGCTCAGGCGCTGACGGCAAATTAAATGTAACAATTTCAGGCGGCTCAGGAACTTACCCAGTAATTCAATGGTACACCGGATCTTACGACGGAGGGGCTGGAACACTTTACGCTTCTGGCACAACAGTTAACAATGTACCTGCGGGAACCTACGAACTTTATGTTGAAGACAATGGATCTTGCCGTGATTCCATTGTGGTTACTTTGACAAGCGAAACGAACCCAACGGTCAGTTCCGTGGACATTAACCCTGGATGTGATGGAGACAACACAGGAACAATAGATGCTACAATTACCGGGGGGGCTGGACCTTATCAAAACCTAAACTGGACAGGACCAATTTCAGCTGTAGGAGAAGACTTATTCAATGCTCCTGCAGGAACCTACACTTTGACTGGAAACGACAGCAAAGACTGTCCAATTAGTTATACCACCACGTTAACGGACAACCCTCCAATTGTACTATCTTCTTTTACGATTATAGACCAGCAATGTGCAAACCAAGGAACAGGTGGAATTCAAGTGAATATATCCGGCGGAGTAGTATCGTCATCCTACAGCTACAATTGGGCAGGACCAAATGGATACACGAGTTCTAGCCAAAACCTAACTGGAATTAATGATGAGACGTATTGTCTAACCGTTACCGATGACAACTTGTGTCAATACGACACCTGTTTCACAATTGCTGCAGCAACCCCTATTGTTATTACAACAGCTTCGAGCGATCCTGCCTGTGGATTATCCGACGGAGAGGTATCTGCAAGCGCTACAGGTGGAGCCTCAACTACTGGAACATATTCCTTTGTTTGGAAAGATGCTGCTCACTCCATCATCGCCGGACAAACTAATGATACACTTTCAAACATCTCGGCAGCATGTTATTGGGTTTTAGTCTCGGACGACAACAATTGTGTCGACTCCGCCCAAATATGCATTAACGACATTAATGGCCCAACCATACAACTAGACTCAACGCGCAACGCCTTATGTAATGGCATTTGTACCGGATTAATTCATACTTCAACAACAGTAAATATGGCTCCTTTAACGCTAATTTGGACTACCACACCAAGCTCCTACACAGGCCCAACAAACGTTGACGACATCAACAATCTTTGCGGCGGAACCTACGCCTTAACCGCAACTGACGGAGCAGGTTGTCAATCCGTATTGTCCGTAGTGATTAACGAACCAAATGCAATCGACCCTAACATTGCAATTACACAACCAACATGTTTTGGCCAAAATGGAATTATAAAAACATACGCCTCAGGAGGAACCGCCCCGTACACCTACGATTGGAACAATGATGGCACTGGAGATTATAATGATCCGGATAGTCTAATTGGATCCGACGGCACATACAATCTTTCTATCAGTGATTCAATGGGCTGCACACATACTGCAACAGCAACAATCACTGAACCAACTCAAATTACAGCACAAACGGGCATCGTGCTTTCAGATTGTGGAAGCAATGGTGGGGCAGCAGCCATTTCCAATATTGCCGGTGGCACTGTAAGCAGTACGTACAATTTAGCCTGGTTTAACTCTGGAACGACTACTCCTCAACTAGAAAACAAAGACACTTTGGCCAATCAACCAGCGGGATGTTACGATGTATTGGTATCCGACGACAACAGCTGCTCGGAATTATTTACAGTTTGTATATCAGATTCCGGGACACCAATACTGTCGAGTGTGATTACGAACGTAACTTGCTTTAAGGGAACCGATGGACAAATTGATTTGAACATTACCGGAGGCAAACAACCAATTGCCTCATTAAGTTGGAACGGACCAAACGGTTTTGTTGCAAACAACACTAGCGATAGTTTAATAACCGGCTTAAGCGAGGGATACTACAACGTATTGGTAACCGATGGAGACGGCTGTACTGCAACCAGAGTAGATACTGTGGGTCAGGCTGACCAGATAGTGGCAAGTACCGCAATCACGAACCCGAGCTGTGCATCAAAGACAGATGGCGCTATTGACATTACCATTGCAAATGCCGCTCTTCCATTAACCTCAGCAACCTGGACGCCTAGCAACAATAATTCTGAAGATGTATCAGGACTCGCTGCCGGACAACATTGTGTAAAAATTGTTGACGCGAATGGCTGTGCATTGGATACTTGCTTCAACCTACACGACCCTGCACCGATTGCTCTTATCACGGGAGCCACAACGTCTGGATGCGGAAGCAGTACAGGTCAAGCTTCGGTAATCCCTTCAGGAGGCAACGCAACGAGCGCCTCAGACTATACTTATCTTTGGACCGGAGGAACCCCAAACAATACACAAACCATATCCAGTTTGGCCCCTGGACCTTATACGGTTACCGTTACAGATTTAAGTGGATGTTCGCAATCCGGCTCAGTTACGGTTGGACAGTCCGATTCAGCTCTAGTTCAGTTTAGTTCTGCTGTGCACGTTTCTTGTCATGGGCAATCTACGGGGGCAATCTACATTAACGTCTCTGGCGGTCAAGGGCCTTATAATTACGATTGGGATAACGATGGAACTGGTGATAATGATGACGCTCAAGATCTGTTAAGTGCATCAGCTGGTTGTCACAAACTTATAATTACAGATGCAAACGGCTGTATCAGCAGGTTTAGTTACTGCCTTACTGAACCAACAGCTCCGCTTGCCGCAACTTCTACAAAAACTAACCTAACCTGTTTCAATGACCATACTGGTTCAATCGATTTATCTGTAACGGGAGGAACAACAGGCTACAATTATAATTGGACATATCCAGATGCTAGTACTTCAAACGTAGAAGATGTTTCTAATGGAACTGCCGGAGCTTACTGTGTAACAATTACCGACAACAATGGGTGTTCACTTACTAGATGTGATACCCTTGTTGAACCAAATACAATTCTGATGATTCCGACAGTTGTTAACTCAGCTTGTGGAAAAGCCAATGGTTCGATTACTCTAACAACATCGGGCGGGACAGAAGCCAACGATTATGATTACGAATGGCGCTATGTTAACGGAGTTCCAGTTCTAGGAAACGGATTAAATACGATTGGCAGTTTGCCAGCCGGAGCTTATACCATTTATGCGACAGACGATAACGGGTGTAAGGATTCGTTAAAAGTTGCCCTATCAGATTCCACAGGACCAACGACCACTTCAAATTCAACGGATGTTAAATGTTTTGGTGATCCGACGGGAAGCATCACTGTTTCTGCTTCCGGACAAGGCCCACCTTTCATCTTTGACTGGTTCAATTCTGTAACTCCGGATCCAGGAAATACAGCAACAGTATCTGGACTTGGCGCCGGGATCTACACTATGGTTGTAGAAGACACACTTGGCTGTAAAGCAACTCTAATCGATACTATCTTCGGGCCCGACGCTCCTTTAGCACTAGCCTCAATTACCAAGAATTTAACCTGTCACAACGATACCACTGGAGAAATAGACGTTACGATTACAGGCGGCTCAGCACCATACACGATTCAATGGAGCGGCCCAAATAGCTTTAATTCTTCAGCGATGGACATTACGAATCTTTTCGCCGGAAAATATGCCTACGCGGTTATGGACTCAAACAAGTGTACAATTTCAGACACAATTACGATCGCACAACCTGATGCTATGCAACTAGACACCACAATTGTTCAGCCAACATGCGGACAATCCAATGGTTCGGCAAGCGTTTCAGTTACTGGCGGCACACCTGGCTATACTTACGTTTGGGCTAATAGCTCCGCTTCCGTTATTGGACTTACTAATTCAGTAAATAATTTGGCCAGTGGAAATTATGGACTAGTAGTCATCGATTCCAAAAATTGCAGTACGACCGTAGCCATTCCGTTGTCCAATAGCAACGGTCCAACGGTAGACACGGCGATTACGCACGTAGCCTGTCACGGCGATTCAACTGGAGCAATTAACATTACGGTTGGAGGAACAACCAATTTTTCCGTTAATTGGGTTTTTCTGGGAGGAACATCCTCAGATGAAGACTTGAACAACCTTCCAGCCGGATTCTATGCACTTACTGTTACAGACAACACAACAGGGTGTATCACCTCCAACGTACTAACTGTTCAACAGCCGTCGGCTCCGTTGGCAGTTACTGGTATAACTAAAAACTTAGACTGTTTCGGCGACCTTTCCGGTGAAATTGATATCACTGCGTCCGGCGGAACACCTAATTATAATTACAATTGGGCAGTAGGCTCCGCATCCCCTGTTAATCAAGGAGACCAGACTAACCGACCAGCAGGCTATTATGAACTAGAAGTATCCGATGCCAATGGTTGTCTTCAAAATGCAAGCTTCACACTTACCGAACCAAAAGAGATTTTGCTCAGCGCTACCTCAGCAGCTGTATTTTGTCGAAGCGACTCAAACGGTGTTATTAAAGTAACCGCTTCTCAAGGACACAATCCATACACCTATGATTGGGCCGGGTCAATAATGACCGGACTACCGTCTAGCGATTCAATATTTGGACTTGTTGCAGGCAATTATTCCATTTCGGTAACCGACAGTATGAATTGTTCGAAAGATTCTGTAGTTGTTGTTGAAGGACCAAATCCAATGGTGTTTGATATCAGGGTTATTAACTCCTCGTGCAACCAGGCCAACGGAAAAGCTTACGCAAACGTAAGTGGTGGAGTAGGATTAAATTCTGGGCATACGTACAACTGGGTAGATGATCAACTTCCGGCAACGGTTGGATTAGACTCCATGATCAACGCAACTTACGGACAGTACACATTATTTGTAACTGACAGTAATTCTTGCACCTCGGATACAACATTCAACATTAGCAACGCCAACGCTCCGCAAATTAGCATCGACAGTATTATCAAACCTTCCTGCTATGGAGGCTCAGACGGATCCATTGGCGTCTCCATCACGAACGCCAATTCTAGTTATGACCTATACTGGAATCCTGCACCAAACTCATTTAGCGAAGACTTGCAAAACAGACCTGCAGGAACTTACACGTTAACAGTCATTGACTCACTAGGATGTACGTCAATTGCCTCAGCCACAATTTCAGATCCAGATTCAATTGCAATCAACAGTGCAGTTGTGAATGCAGCCTGCTCAAGAAATGACGGCCAAATCCAAGTCCAAACCAGTGGCGGCACCGGACCATTAACGTTAACCTGGAATACTGGATCAGGTAACCCTAATTCCACTTTGTTTGCCGGCGTTTATACCGCAACTGTAACGGACAGCCTGGGTTGTACAAAATCTAAGAACATTGTAGTGAATAACGCTTCAGGAATCACTGGTGCAACAATTACCACAACGGACGTTTCCTGCCATGGATTTTTGGACGGGAGTGCCACCGTTGTGGCTATCGATGGGGTTGAACCAATAGACTACTACTGGATTGGAGGAAATCCAGACACGGCCAATACCCAAACAGGGCTCGGAGCGGGTGAACACTTCGTTCAAATGACCGACTCCAACAATTGCCAACACATAGCTATTGTTACGATCAACTCTCCTTCTGAATTACTGGTAACTTCTACAATCAACCCATCCACTTGTGGAAAAAACGATGGAACAATCTTGGTTTCGGCCAGCGGAGGCAATGCTCCATATGTTTATGACTGGACCGATAATTCCCTTAAAGACACCACCTATTTGGTCACACTTGGCTCGGGAATTTACACCTTGGAAGTTACAGACAATAATGGCTGTAGCGCAAACTTTCCAATTACCCTTTCTGACCTCGGAAAAATAGACGCCTCTATCGCAGTTAAAGATGCTAAATGTTATGGCAACTCAACCGGCCAACTTATTGTATCCGCGACCGGAAATAGCACACTTAGCTATCAATGGTCGAGTAATAGCGGCGCCACACTTACCGGCGAAACAAATCCTACGTTAGGAAATCAACCATCGGGGAATTACATTGTTGAAATTTCCGACACAGCTGGTTGCTCTGCATTCTTTGCTGGACATATTGATCAGCCTGACACCTTACAATTGCAAGCGCCAATTACTGCGTCCGTGTCCTGTAAAGATGCCTGCAATGGTCAAGCTACTGTGATGGCTTTGGGCGGCACATTACCATACAACTATATTTGGACATCCGGCAATACGATGCCACTAGACACTGGGCTTTGCCTTGGCGCTACCGCAGTAACTTTAACCGATGCAAACGGATGTTCCGCAAGTAGAATTATTGAAATCAGCGGTCCGCCAAGCATCATAATTAACGTGGATTCGCTGATAAGCGCCCAATGCGCTCATACCACCGATGGAGCGATATCAGTTTCTATTTCCGGTGGATCAGGTTCTGGATATAGTACTGCTTGGTCTACTGCCGATAATTCCTTCTCTAGCACGGATGAAGATATTTCGGGTCTCTCTCCTCAAGAGTATATTCTTACGGTTACGGACGGCAAGAATTGTTCAACTGCAATCGCTGTAATGGTAGACACTATCACCGTGATTACAGCCTATCCAGGGGCCAACGATACAATTTGCCCTCGTGATACAGTGCCGCTTGTTGGAAAAACAGGGCCAAATCTGGATGCTGGCGGAATTTGGCTAAACATGACTGGTGACACTTTAAATAGCACCAAAATATACAAAGCCGCGCCTGAAAGCACAACTAGCTATATATTCAAAGCTCTGGATGGAATTTGTTATGACTTCGACACGATTCAAATTGATCTGCATGACCAGCCAATTGCCGATGCAGGGGAAGACGTGACTATTCTACCGGGATCGCAAGTCACCCTCGGGGGCCACCCGACAGGACCAGATGGATCAACCTATAGTTGGACGCCAACCACCGACATGGATGAACTGCAAGCTTTAATAGCCAATCCAAACGTGTTGGTAAAAACAGAAATAGACTACATAGTAACTGTTACAGATCCTAACAGTTGTATAGCCACCGACACGGTAAGAATCACCCCTCTTCCAGGCTTCATACCGGCAACGGGAATTAGCCCAAATGCTGACGGCAAAAACGATACCTGGCAAATCCCAGGGATTTCAGAATTCCCAGAGGCCACTGTCGAAATATACAACCGATGGGGGAAATTAATATTCCAATCGGACGGGTATCACACCCCATGGGACGCAAAATTTGAAGGAACGAATGTTCCTGTTGGAACGTATTACTACGTAATTAACTTAAATCACAAAAATTACCCGGACGCATTAACTGGACCTATAACCGTAATGTATTAATCCTACCACAATGAAACATATAGTATTTTCCATTCTTGCAACAATTACAGTGGTACAGGTTTATAGCCAGCAATTACCACAGTTTAGCCAGTATTTTTTTAACGATTACGTAATCAACCCTGCAGTTGCTGGCGCAAGTTCAAATATCGATGTGCGAACCAACTACCGCTACCAATGGATAGGAATAAACGATGCTCCCAGAACTTACTCGCTAAGTTTTGCTATGCCACTGCGAAAAGACAACATGGGAATTGGTGGTTATGTGTACAGCGATGTAGCAGGTCCCTTTAGCAGAACAGGTGCACAAGGTTCGTTTTCATATATTTTTAAGATTACTGAGAAAATCAAACTGTCTGCGGCGCTTAGCTTAGGGCTGGTACAAATTGGAGTAGATGGTCAAAGATTGACACTTTACAATCAAGATGATCAAATTCTTGATGGGTCGGTGCAGCGGGCAATTCTGTTTGATGGAAAATTCGGAATGCAAGTATACTCCGACGATTGGTTCGTTGGGTTCTCTGCTCCGCAATTGGTGCAGAGTAAAGTCAAAATAGCCAATGACCCGAATCTGCAAAATGGCAAGCTAGAAGATCATTATTTGCTTATGGCCGGATATAAGTATAACGTCATTGACAAAGTGCAAGTAGAGCCATCTATTTTGGCAAAATTTGTTGCGCCTACTCCATTGTCACTTGATGTAATGGCCCGTTTGATTTATGATAAAAAAGTTTGGCTAGGAGCATCCTATCGCCACCAGGACGCATGGTCTGCTCTTATAGGATATACCTTTCAAAACCATCTATCCATTGGTTATTCCTACGATATTACCACAAGTAATTTGGCTAACTATTCGCAAGGAACTCACGAGCTGGTATTGGGCCTCAAATTTTCTAAACAAAGCGCTTCCAAACCTGCGAGCGAGGCAGTAGAATAAGGTAAATGCTCAATTAATTTTAATTTTACCGTTCTAACTTATGCAAACAGTAATAAGAGGGCTATCCCTATTCTCCCTCGGCATTCTCTCCTTTTCAATTTGCGCACAAGAATCGGTGCAAGTTATTCGGGGAAAAGTTGTGGACAAAGAATCGCGCTTTCCGATTTTCGGAGCTACGGTTTATGTTTTAACCGACACCACCAAAAACCTTGGAGCATCTACTATTGACGACGGAACTTTCCGAATCGAAGGTGTGAGCCTTGGTCGACATCAGCTGAGAATATCCAGCATGGGATTTGAAAAGCAAGTGGTACCCGTAGAAGTCACTTCGGGAAAAGAAGTTATTCTCAATATCGGTCTGGAAGAAGCTTCTTTTGAAATTGAAGAAGTGGTTATTTCGGCTGGAGAAAAAGGCTCTGTACGAAACGATATGGTTTTGGTAAGCGGACGGGAATTTTCTGTTGAAGAGTCTAACCGATACGCAGGAAGCCGAAGCGATCCTGCTAGAATGGCTTCCAACTATGCCGGAGTTCAAGGCACGGATGATTCAAGGAATGACATAGTAGTAAGGGGGAATTCTCCATTTGGTGTGTTATGGCGTGTTGAAGGAATCGATATTCCAAATCCAAATCACTTCGCAATTGCGGGCTCTTCTGGCGGCCCCATCAGCATTGTCAATAACAAAACTCTTTCTAATTCAGATTTCTTTACGGGAGCATTTCCAGCAGAATATGGCAATAGCCTTTCGGCAGTCTTTGATTTAAAACTTAGAAATGGAAACAACGAAAAGCATGAGTTTTCTGGTCAGTTTGGGTTGTTTGGAGCCGAAGTGCTAGCAGAAGGTCCTCTCTCGAAAGAATCTGGATCTTCCTATTTGGCAACTTATCGATATGCAACATTTGAAATCTTTGACGCTCTCGGTATCAATCTCGGAACCAACGCTACGCCAAAGTATCAAGACGCCTTTTTCAAGTTCAACTTCCCTTTGAAAAAGGGTGGCAATTTGGCACTATTCGGAATGGGAGGTAATAGCAACATCGATATTCTAATTAGTAATCAAAAAGATCCGTCAGAGGTAGACCTCTACGGAGACAACGACAGGGATCAATTGTTCGGGACCACGATGGGAGTTGGTGGAGCCATTTATACCAAGGCCCTCAACGAAAAAACATTTATCAAATCCACCACTGCAATTAGTTTCGACGACCAAAGTTCGGTGCATAATTACGTAGCACGACACGTGGATAAGCTCGGCAACTTTGTTTTAGATTCCACCTACCCCTTCATGAGGTATAGCTATACCCAAACAAGATTTACCAATAGTACCATGCTAAACAGGAAAATTGGCACCAAGGGAAGAACGAGTCTCAGAGTTGGAATGAATTCCGAATTCTTCATGCAAAGCTACCACGACAGCATTATTCGATACCAAGAGAAATTGTTCGACCAGTGGCGTATACGATGGAATTTTGACGGTAATGGAGCACTAATTCAACCATATGCCCAAGTTAAACACAAGATCAACGAAAGGTTAACAGCAAATTTTGGTTGGCATTTGCAGTACTTTTCACCGACCAATAGCTTATCTTGGCTGGAACCAAGAGCCGGACTACGATTTAATATGGATGAATTCAACACCATTAGCGCAGGAATTGGGATGCATTCTCAAACGCAACCCAGCTACGCTTATCATTACCAAGAACAAGCTGCCGACGGCACCTATCAAGCGTATAACCGAAATATGGGTATGTCAAGGAGCGTCCATTACATCCTTGGCTACGATAACACGTATTTCAAGAACTTTAGAATACGGTCAGAAGTATATTACCAAACGCTCAGTAACGTTCCGGTAACCATTGCGTCCTCCTCCTATTCACTTGTGAATGGAGGTGCTGGATTTACAAGACTATTTCCACCACCATTGAAGAATACTGGAACCGGAACCAATTACGGAATTGAGCTAACATTGGAGAAATTCTTCAGTAAAAATTACTTCTTTTTGGTAACTGGATCGCTATTCGACTCCAAATACAAAGGAAGCGACGGTGTGGAACGTAACACAAATTACAACGGAAATTATGCGTTAAACGTGTTAGGGGGAACCGAGTTTAAGATCAGAAAAAGCTCTGTGCTAAATGTAGGTGTAAAAGTTACCTATGCCGGAGGAAAAAGGTTTGGTTTGCCAGACATTGCTGCATCCGACGCTGAAAAGGAACTGATCTACCAAGACTCACTTTTCAATCACTTTCAGTTTGATCCATACTTCAGAGCAGATGCCAAAGTTGGAATTAAAGTCAACAAGAAGAATTTAACCCATGAGGTGGGGATTGATTTAGTCAACATTTTCAATACTAAAAATATTTTAGGTTTAACCTATGCCCCGAAACCGGGGACATCGAGTTCTGCTAGCGATGCAATCATCAAGAATTATCAGCTGGGCTTTTTACCTATTTTTTACTATCGCGTTGACTTTTCATTTAACGGAAAGAAACAAAGATAGATGGGCAACATATTGAGTGTTTTTAGGCTAGTTTACAAGCTATATTTTGCGGTGTGCTACATTCTGTCGGCTATTGTCCTCTATCCATGGTTTTACTATTACTTAGTCCGTAACGACCACCAGGAACGAGCATTTGCTTTAATGCGAAAATGGGCAAAGTTTCTAATTCGAATTATTGGGATCCGCATCAAAATTGATTACGAAGCAGAACTCCCGGCCAAACCATATGTTATCTGCGCCAATCACACTTCGTATCTAGACATCATTGTGATGTACGAAATCATACCAGATTTCTTTCTATTTCTTGGCAAGTCAGACTTGCAAAAATGGCCGTTCATTCGGGTATTTTTTAGAGCAATGAACATTCCTGTGCACCGTAATAAAGGTTTTAAGGCGGGAAAAGCTTTGGAGCCCGCAGCAGCCGGATTGAAAGCTGGAAAATGTATAGCTATTTTCCCGGAGGGCCAAATACACGAAGAAGTACCGAAATTGCATCGGTTTAAGAATGGTGCGTTTAAGCTAGCCATAGACCAACAGGTGCCCATTGTCCCAATTACCTACCTCACCAACTACAGACGATTTTCTTATCATACCGATTTGTTTGGATACAGCAGCCCCGGTTATTCCAAGATAATTATTCACAAACCAATTAGCCCCAACGCGGAAGAAGATTTAGTACATTTGCGGGAACGTACTTTTACAGTTATTGACAACGCGCTAAAGGATTATGCAGATAACGGACGAAACAGTAGATAAGATCGCGGAATTGGCCAAGCTTAAATTTGAGGGTGAGAAGAAGCAGGAAATAAAAAAAGATCTCAATAAAGTCCTTGATTTCGTGGAAAAGATCAACGAACTGGACACCGAAGGGATCGAACCGTTAATCCACATTAGCGACGAAATAAATGTGCTCAGAGCGGATGTTTCGGAAAACAACACTACGCAGCAAGAAGCGTTGAAAAACGCACCGAAAAAAGACAACTACTACTTTAAGATTCCTAAGGTAATTCAGGACTAATTTTGACACCAAGCTTTAGTAAATTAACCTAGATCATTTTGCAATGATTTTCAATTGCCCATTTTTGTGAAAAAGACAGCAGGTCAATGACCTGCCTGAGTCTGCTTGTTAACCGATATTGAGATACCCGTGTGTTTTCAGCAAAAATTTGGAGGAGGCGTTCATTTTATTCTTGGTTACGATGAACAGCTCGCATCAAAAATCTTTAACTGGTTTGAGTGGGAATTCATGTGGTTCTACAATTTTGGAGTCACCTATCAACTTGGTAAGAACAAATCCCCGGTTAGACGAGAATAGATTTGGTTATTCTTTGCCTGAGGAGTGCAACTTGTAAATGATGCCATCAGCTAGGCCCATTTTGGGCACTATCATGTTTCCGGCTGCGGCTGCTTTCATCGCGGTCAAGTAGATTTTGCAAGCAGGCACAATCACATCGGCACGATCAGGTCGAAACTTGAGTTTATTTATTCGTTCCTCTGTAGAATGATTTTCAATAAATTCAGCAATGTCTTTAAGGTTTTTGTAAGAGATTTTATCCTGAAACTTGTGGCTACATTCTTTGAACAACCTGTTGATGTTTCCTCCCGTCCCGATAGCGGTGATTGCACCATGGTTTTTAACCTCCTTTGACCAGCATTTTAGTTCTTCCCAAACTTTGGGTTTTACCTTGTCGTTCAACAAACGAACGGTTCCTATTTTGAAGGAATTGCTTTTGAAACTCTGGTTGTTTTTAATGTGTGTTAACTCTGTACTCCCCCCCCCTACATCAATAAATAGGTAATCTTCAGACGGATTTAGGTTTGAAGTAAAAGAATTAGAAAAGATTAACTCTGCTTCTTCTTTTCCGTCAATGATTTCAATCTTAACTCCTGTCGTCTTCAAAACCGATTTTACTACCTCATTACCATTGTTTGCTTCTCGCATGGCCGAAGTCGCACAAACTCTGAAGATCTCAACCTCATTTACCTTCATTAAATACTGAAAGGCTTGCACTGCCAAGGATAGTTTTTTTGCATTTTTAGCACTAATGGATCCCTTCGAGAATACATCAGCCCCCAGTCGGATTGGTACTCTGGTCAGTGAAATCTTGCTAAATTGAACTTTCCCATTATTTGGAACTCTGGCCTCCTTAATGAGCAGCCTCACGGCGTTGGAGCCAATATCAATAGCTGCATATTTCATTCAGAACATTGTTGTTTGAAGAACTTATACGTTTCCAATTGAGACTGAAACTTAGTTTTTTTATCACTCGAAGCGTATTTATTACTGGCTCCAACGTCTATTTTTCGAGCCTTCACGTTGTCAGAAATTTGAAATTCAAGTAACGACTTCAAAACAGTTTTAAGTTTAGGGTCGTAAATAGGAGTGGTCACTTCTACTCGTTTGTCAATGTTTCGTATCATCCAGTCTGCCGACGAAATAAAATAGAGTTCCTCGCCATTAGAGTGGAAATATAAGATTCTTGCATGTTCCAAAAAGCGATCAACAATACTGATCACTTTAATGTTATCGCTTAAACCTTTAATTCCCGGCATCAAGGAGCAAATTCCGCGAATAATTAAAATTATTTCTACACCAGCTTGACTTGCATCGTAAAGTCGTTTAATTAATTGTTCGTCAACTAAATTGTTCAGCTTTAAAATGATTTTTGCTGGTTTATTCTCCCGGGCGTTTATCGCTTCCTGATTGACCAAAGATGAAAATCTGCGACGCACGTTAAATGGCGAAACTATTAAGTGGCGGTAAATTCTCCGGTAATAGTTAGTATCAAAAAACTGAAAAACTTTTACAACTTCCTTAGTTATCCGCTCATCGCAGGTTAATAGAGCACAATCTGTATAAACGGTCGCCGTGCCTTCATGAAAATTACCCGTTCCGATGTGGGCGTAGTGCAGCATCTTATTACCGCGTTTCTGCGAAATCAAAATTAATTTGGAGTGGACTTTCAATCCGGGAACACCAAATATCACCTTCACTCCGGATTCTTGTAAAGTGTTGGACCAGATAATGTTGTTTTTTTCATCGAACCGAGCTTGTAGTTCTAAAATCACTGTAACCTGTTTTCCATTACGAACGGCGTTGATCAAAGCGTTAATAATCCGAGACTTTGAAGCCACCCGATACAAGTTGATTTTAATTTCCTTTACAGTAGTGTCGATTGCCGCTTCTCTTAGCAGATCAATAATGTAATTGAAGCTTTGGTAAGGGTAGTTTAGCAGAACATCACGCTTTCGAACAACGTCCATTATGCGGTCTTTTTCCACAAAATATGGATGTTCGACAGGAGTTAGTTTTCTGTACCTTAAGTTTTTGGCTCCGATGTCGGGAAAGTTGATAAAGTCTTTAAAGTTGTGGTATCTACCACTGCGAATGATGTTCTCCGAGGTGGATAATTTTAGGGATTTTTTGAGGAATGCCAATAAATTTTCTGGCATTTCCTTGTCGTAAACAAAACGCACTGGATCTCCTTTCTTTCTTCGTTGCAAGGAGGCGCTCATTTTGTCCATCCAGCTTTGTGAAATGTCATCGTCAAGATCTAGCTCAGCGTCTCGGGTGATCTTGAAATTGTACGCTTTCAGCGAAGAAGGGTTGAATATCGAATAGATTTCTCTCAGGTTATAACGAATAACATCATCGACCAGCATTACAAATTTCTTGTTTTCCCTTTGTGGGAGGACCAAGAACCGGTTTATATTATTGGGGATTTCTAGAAGAGAAATACCTTCTTGGTTAGTTGCTTTGCTATAAAACAGTTCTACAGCAAAATAAAGTCGGTTATCTTTTAATTCAGGGAAATTTACGTTGCGTGTAAGTATTATGGGGACCAATGAGGGACGGACTACTTCTCTAAAATAATTGGTAACGAATTCCCCTTGTCGTTCATCGAGTTTGCGTTCGTTTACAATGTGAATGTTTTCCTTCTCAAGAAGATTGACTATTTCGCGATAAATCTTCCCAAACTTTTTGTGATGCTTCATCACAATGTATTGGATTTGATTTAGGGTTTCTTGCGGGTCGAAAAGTAAGAGGCTTTGCTGTTTTTTGCTCAGTAGCGAGAGCCTTCTTTGCGTAGCGACACGTACCCTGAAAAACTCATCAAGGTTATTCGAAAAAATCCCCAGAAATCTTAAACGCTCAATTGCCGGTACGTTTCTATCGCCCGCTTCCTGCAATACTCTGTCGTTGAATGATAACCAGCTCAGTTCTCTGTTGATATTCATCATTTAGCAGTGCGGCTTAGTTTGTCAAAATCCGCATTATTAAAATACAGTTCCAGAGCTATTTGGGTTTCGGTTCGGCTAAAATTAAAACCTTCAGCCCATTTAATTGCGGCTGAAGGTTTTTCCATTGCAGCACTTGGACTTGAATACTATGTTTTTATAACCCACTGATTGTCAACAGATTCATTTGAAGTTGTTCGCAAAATATAGATACCTGTTGGGATGTTGTCTAAAGTTTTAAACAGGGCACCATTACTGTCGTAAAGCTCGGCCTTGTCCACCCGAATAGAAATTGACAGTTATGAATAGAGCGGGTTTGGGTAAGCTATTAGTATACATCTGGTTGTACAGAAGAAATGCTGGTACTGCCTGAACAATCCTCCTGAATGTACGTTTTGTATTCTCCAACCCAGTAAACAGTGGTGTCTTGTTGTGGGAAAATTTGCTCGAAGAGTTAATTGATGAGCCAGATTATGAGTGGCTGATGATAGATGCCAGCCACTCAAAAGTTCACCCCCATGCTTCAGGAGCTAAAGGCGGCAATCAAGATATGAGCCGCACAAAAGGGGACTCAATACCAAAATGCATTTGGTCGAGAACACATTTCTACATTTAAAAGCATGGAGAGGAATAGCGACTAGGTATGCAAAAAATACAACCTCATTTTTGGCTGCTGTTCAAATAAGGTGTATCAGCATTTGGGTAAATATCTTATGACGATACTACCTAGCAACCAAATTGAAATACTTAATGCAAGTAAAACATTGGAATAACCGTGTTCACTGAGAATTCTATTTACAATGGAATTTGTCCCCGAATCGTCTTGAAACTAGTTTTCAAATAAAATTGATCAACATCTAAGAAAATGCTGCGATGGAGTACAAAATAAATACCACTGGCTTCACGAGGCGGCTCCTATCCTCATGAAGATAGCTTCTTACTGTCTTTCCAGGCCAAGAACCAACTCCCGTAATGTATAGAAGAATCCCCGATCAAGGTATAATACCTTGCCAATTTCATTTTGAATATACTTACGATCTATACGTGGCAACACTAGTCTAATTCCACAATTAGAACAGTGATTGCCTACAGCTTCAACAGAACATCTTTCACAAAATAACGGATCCGATTTTTCCGCCATGCATCAGAGAATTACATCAAACTTCACTTCAATTTAGGGCTTGTTTTGTGTCGCTCCGCATCCCGATTCGTTTTTTTTTCCAAGTTTTTTGTCAGTGCTTTGGTTAAATCAACTCCCGTTTGATTTGCCAAACAGATTAATACAAACAGGACATCCGCCATTTCATCAGACAAATTTTTCTCCTTGTCTTTAGGTTTTTCAGACTGCTCTCCATAGCGACGTGCTATTATGCGTGCAACTTCCCCAACCTCTTCGGTAAGCATTGCCATATTTGTTAACTCGTTAAAGTACCGCACTCCATACTCTTTGATCCACTTATCAACTGTACTTTGAGCTTCTTCAATGGTCATAAGCTTTTAATTTTTCTGTGATAACATTAGATTGGCAATCTACCAACTCGTATTGCAATACCGAATCTGAAATTTGCGTTAATTCGAGCGAAAAATCTCCCGACTCTTTTAAATCGAAGTAAATTATTCCATCTCCTTGCTGAAGCTCGTATCGCTCCCCGATACCGCCAATCTCAATTTGCCCATTGTAAAACCTGATTTCCATCGGGTCTGGCGATTCCACCATTTCATGATTAATCCAACGATCCTGAAGCACCCATTTTTTTGGTCGTTCCAAAACATCTTTCACCGCGCTGCCACCAGAACATGCTGAAAGCAAAATCAAACAGATTATCAACACAATTTTCATGCTCCAGAGTCCAAAATAATTGTTACCGGCCCGTCATTAATCAAGGATACCTGCATGTCAGCCCCAAACCTGCCAGACTTGACGCGTATTCCAAAAATTTCTTCTAATCGCTTTAAAACCTCATCGTACAGGCCTTTCGCAATTTCGGGCGGAGCAGCCTCAATAAAAGATGGCCTATTTCCTTTTTTGGTACTGGCATAAAGCGTGAATTGACTGACCACCAGAACTTCTCCACCGACATCCAAAATCGACTTATTCATATTTCCCGTATCATCGGCATAAATCCGTAGCTTGCTGAGTTTGCTGCACGCCCAATCCAGTACATCACTCGAATCATCTTTTCCGAATCCAACCAACAATAGCATGCCTTTACCAATTTCACCAAGGGTTTCGCCATCCGATTTAACCTGAGCGCTAGCGACTCTTTGCACAACAATTTTCATATCGTTTATTTATAATCCGATGTGCGGTAATTTTGGTCGTCATCGTAATACATATTTAAATAGTTACGGTAACGCTCCTCGGAAATTTCTCCTTCAGCAACCATTTCCTTAATCACACATTTGGGTTCGTTGATGTGCATACAGTTGTTGAATTTGCAATGGCCAACATGCGGTCGCATTTCTGCAAAATAATGGGCCAACTCCTCCTTTTCAATGTCTACAATTCCAAAACCTTTCACTCCAGGCGTATCGATCAAAAAACCACCAAACTCTAATTCAAACATTTCTGCAAACGTCGTTGTGTGTCTCCCCTTGCTGTGCGCTTCTGAAATCTCGCCTACCCTAAGGTTGAGATTATTGTCTACAGCATTTGCCAACGTAGATTTACCAACCCCAGAATGCCCAGAAAACAACGTGCTTTTGCCTTTCATGAAATCCCGGACCTCCTCAATTTTATCTCCTCTAACGGCACTAACTTCGAAGCAACGGTACCCTGCTTTTGTGTAGTTTTCTAGCAGAAAATCTAACCGCTTTCTTCCCTTCTCCGAGCACGCATCAACTTTATTGAAGAGAATTAGCGACGGTATCCGATACGCTTCTGCGGTTACAAGAAACCTGTCAATAAAACCTGTGGTAATTCCAGGATTTTCAACCGTAACAATCAAAAACGTTTGATCGATATTACTGGCAATGATGTGCGATTCTTTAGACAGATTAACCGATTTTCTAATGATGTAATTGTTCCTTGGTAAAATATCACTGATTATCGCATTACCCGTTTTAGGATCTTTTACCCGCACTCTATCACCCACAGCAACAGGATTGGTCGTTCGAATACCTTTTATCCGGAACTGCCCCTTTATTCGGCAATCGATTATCGTACCGTGTACCAGTCGTACCGTGTACCAGCTACCTGTAGATCGTATTACTACACCTTCTTCCATTGAATAGAATCGGCTCAAAAATAACAACATTGAATAGCCAATTGATCGAATAATCCTACATTCGTGATTAAATCATACGTTGTGTCAATTTCTGTTAAGGGTGTTACTAAATTATATGGGGAGCAAAAGGCGTTAGACGACGTTTCTTTTGAAATTAATTCTGGTGAAATTGTAGGATTTCTTGGACCAAATGGTGCAGGAAAATCAACGATGATGAAAATTATAACTTGCTTTATCCCGCAATCCGCAGGAGAAGTTAAAGTCTGTGGAATTGACGTTGTTACGGACTCAATGAACGTACGAAAGTCTGTTGGTTACCTTCCCGAACACAACCCTCTTTATCACGACATGTACGTGAAGGAATATCTTGGATTCATTGCCGGTTTGCATAAAGTCAAAAACAAAAAAAGCCGGATTTCCGAAATGATTGAACTTGTAGGTTTGACACGCGAACAGCACAAAAAAATTGGACAATTGTCTAAGGGATATCGCCAACGTGTCGGCCTTGCTCAAGCAATGATTCACAATCCTGATGTCTTGATTCTTGATGAACCAACAAGCGGACTAGACCCAAACCAACTTGTGGAAATTAGGGCACTAATTCAACAACTCGGAAAAGAAAAAACGGTAATGCTGTCAACGCATATAATGCAAGAAGTAGAAGCCATCTGCGATCGCGTAATGATTCTTAATCGAGGTAAATTAGTTGCTAACAATACGTCTCAAGGAATTCAACAGAGTACAAGCAAAAAAGAACTCGTAAAGGTCGAATTTGATCAAGAAATTAACCTCTCCGAAATTGAAAAAATTGATGGTGTGTTGACTGTCAAGCGGCTTGACGGAAAAGTCTGTCTAGTAGAGTCTCAAACCGATATCCGCCGCCGAATTGCCGAATTTGCCAAATCCAAAGATGTGCTAGTTTTAGGAATGCAGATTCAGGAACAGAGCTTAGAAGAAGCATTCAAACAGCTGACAAGACCCACTTAAAAGAGTTACTCGGCACGCCCAGCAAACTTTTAACTTTTACACAAAAAAAAGAACCTTCTATTTCTGTCGCTTCCAGATAAAATTTCCTTGTTGGTCGACGTAGCCATCAACCCCAGTTAAGAAACTCCCTACCCGAACCTTGGCTAAACCATTCCTGAAGTCCGAAGGAAATGAAAACTGATTGTTGATTACAATTTTACCAGATTTATTAATGTAGCCCCATTTTCTTCTCTTTCCGTGGCCCTCAGCCACGTTAGCCATGCCTTCATGAAAATTATAGGCCCCATCAAATTGTGGTTTCACAACAACGGCCCCCTGTTTGTTAATAAACCCATACTTCCCAGTTTTAAAATCTCCTTTACGGATCAACGCACGTCCATCAGAAAAGTAAAACGCCTTGTCAAATTTCGCCTCAATTGAAACATCACCATCTTTGTTAATAAAGCCCCATTTTCCATTGGCGTCAGAACCTTGACGGAAATTGGCCAAGCCTTCGTTAAAATCCCAAACCAAGTCAAATGTTGGCGGAATTACAAAGTTTCCTTTGGCGTCAATAAACCCCCACTTATTGTTGATTCGAACACGTGCTAAACCTTCTTTGAAATCATACGCACCGTGATATTTTGGCTGAATTACGATGGCACCTGACTTATCTACATATCCCAAGAAACTTCCCACCTGCACCCTTGCTAAACCTTCCTTGAAACCAAAAGCAAAGTTGCACTCAATATCAAACAGCTTCTTTCCTTTTTTGTCAATATACATCCACTTGGCACCTTTTTTCACCGCAGCTAATCCCTCGCTATAATCCGTTACTTTATCGTATTTGGTAGGCACAACAACTTTTCCTGACTCGTCAATAAAACCAGATTTAGCCCCTACTTTTATTCGTGCCATGCCGTTTCGGAACGGATATGCTTTCTGAAATGTAGGTTGGATTACGATTTCACCCGATTTGTCAATAAACCCATCTTTCCTGTCAATCGATACCGGATAAAGGTTTTGAGCTTCCAAAAATTCAACGGCAAAAACTAAACAAATTAGAGTAAAGGATGCAAGTCTAGACATTTTATTTGGCTGGATATAATTTTCGTCTAAGTTAAAAATAATCAAATAACCTTAGAAAGTATTGTCTGTTCAACTGACGGCCTTCGAATCGGTAAAAACTGTACATATGCAGCAAAGCCATGAGTTTTCGGACCAATTGGCCAATTTGGCCTGGGAATCCTATTTTTGTGTATATGATGATCTATCCATTACAATCATTGCCTCATCAAAGAGTTTCTGGAATACACACCTGTATTCGTGAACGATTGTGCAAACAATTTACGCAATCATCGAAAAGTTTAGGAATTTGCTTGCCACTTTAAACCTACCAAACTAATGATTAACAATCTTGATCTTATAACGGAATCCAAGCGTAGGAATAAAAAACTACTTGCTATGCTTATCGACCCAGATAAATGTTCGAACGATCTAGCCTTACAGCAAGTTCTGATATCGGCTTGTAGCCAGGCAATTGATTTGATCTTCATCGGAGGCAGTCTCATTACCAATGGATCTTTTGAAAAGGTAATTGGAAAAATTAGAAATGCAACCAATAAGCCTTTGATAATTTTCCCTGGAAACTCTATGCAGGTTTCATCCAGTGCCGATAGCATTTTATTGCTTTCCTTGATTTCAGGAAGGAATCCTGAATTTCTTATCGGCCAACAGGTACTCGCTGCTCCGAATATCAAGGCTAGTGGTTTGGAAGTTATCCCCACGGGATACATGCTCATTGACTGCGGAAAACCAACGGCAGCTTCGTACATGTCACATTCTCAACCTATTCCTTACGATAAACATGGAATTGCAGCATGCACTGCATTAGCAGGGCAACAACTGGGACTCAAGGCTATCTACATTGACGGTGGAAGCGGTGCTGCAAAACCTGTCTCCAACCGAACAATTGAAGCGGTTAAAAAAGAAATTGACATCCCGTTAATTGTTGGTGGCGGAATCCAGAATCCAGAAGATCTTTCTAAGGCGTTTAATGCCGGAGCAGATATTGTGGTGATAGGCACGGCGCTAGAGAAAGATCCGAATTTTTTAGCAACTTTAACGAACGTTAATCAGACACCATAACCCATTGTCACACCCATGGATTTAGTTGTTTTTTCTAGTTCAAAAAGCTCACTCAAAGAAGTTGAAAGCCTTGTTCAAATGTTTCGCGAAGGTCTGCAGGTACTTCACCTTAGAAAGCCAGACGCAAGCAAAAAAGAACTAAGAGAGTTCCTTCAAGCCATTCCCTCGCGGTTTCATAGCCGAATAGTGCTACACTCTCATTTCCATCTATATAAAGAGTTTAACATTGGAGGATTTCATTTATCCCGAAACCACCGCCGCGGTGGACTGATCAAGAAAATTGGTGTTCAATTGCTCCAAATGAGACAGCCTACCAGGTTTTTAACGAGAAGCTGCCATAGGTTATCTTCACTTCAGGAAAACAATTCTAGATTTGAATATATGTTCCTATCGCCAACATTCGAAAGCATTTCGAAATCCAATTACCGACCTAAATTTCAGCATTCAGACATTGCAAAAAGCCTAAAGTTTTCGGAAACCAAAGTTTATGCACTAGGAGGAGTAAATCCAGATAATTTAGACCGAGTGAAAAAACTTGGTTTTGATGGTGCTGGTTTGCTGGGATGCTTGTGGGCACAAAATCAAACTGAACCTATTAAGGTTTTTCGGCAGGCAAAAGAAATTTTGACCCCTGAACTAGTTGGTTAAATAAACTTTAAGTTATTCTTGTAAACTACTGTCCCAATCTTTAAAGACTGGATCATACCCTTGTTGTTTTATAACCTCAACAAAATCTGCAGTTGAGCGATTGTCATCAATGCTAAATTGCTCCAAGCTTTTAACATCTCCGGCATACCCTCCAGGATCCGTCTTTGAATCGGCGCTTATTGAGGTAATTCCCAACTTGATGATATTATTTCGAAAGGTTTGTGATTCTCTGGTGGACATCGATAACTCAACCTCCTGGTTAAATATTCGATACGCACAAATCAGCTGAACCAACTGCTTGTCAGAAATGGGCGATTTTAGGTTCAACCCTCCTGCACAAGGCCGCATTCTTGGAAAGGAAATCGAATATTTAGATTTCCAATAAACCTTTTGCAAATAATCTAAATGAGCAGCGCAGAAAAACGAATCCGTTCTCCAATCATTCAAGCCAAGCAAGGCTCCAAGCCCCATTTTATGTATGCCCGCCCGACCTATTCGATCGTGAGACTCCAAACGGTACAGGTAATTTGACTTCTTGCCTTTTGGGTGGAATTCTTTGTAATTTTCTTTGTTGTACGTTTCCTGATACACCAAAATGGTGTTAACTCCCTCCTCAGCTAATTCTCTGTATTCGTGCTCGTCTAGAGGCTGAACCTCCATCGCGATATGCGAAAAGTGCGGCCGAATTAAACGTAGGGCATTCTTAAAATAACTCATTCCTACAGTCTTGTTTGCTTCACCTGTAACCAACAAAATATGATCATAACCCAAGCGCTTAATCACCTTGATTTCTGCAATAATTTCGTCATCCGAAAGGGTTTTACGCGGAATTTTTACGTCCAAACTAAACCCACAATAGGTGCAAATATTTTGGCATTCATTGGACAGGTACATCGGAATGTACATTTGAATCGTGTTCCCAAATCGCTCTTTAGTAAGCCTTGAACTCAATTGCGCCATTTCTTCTAAAAATGGCTCAGCAGCAGGAGAAATCAGTGCCTGAAAATCGCGAAGCGTCCTTTTGCCGGTTTTTTTTAGCGCTGCAAGTACATCTGTCCTTGTTGCGCCCAAAATTTGAGCCTCAACGGTATCCCAATCGTATTTTTCTATTTCACCCTTAAATGTCACTTCAATCTAAAAAACTTGTCAACGGACTGGAGGCCGAAGCCCTTTCACGAACACCTGCTAACTTGGCTTCGAAAGCCATTCTTCCAGCTTCAACGGCAAGCTTAAACGCCCGAGCCATAGCCACAGGGTCGTCGGAAACAGCAATAGCCGTATTCACCAACACAGCATCAGCTCCCATTTCCATGGCGCGAGCAGCATGTGAGGGAGCGCCAATTCCGGCGTCCACTACAACTGGCACAGAAGACTGCTCAATAATTATCTCCAGAAAATCTTCTGTTTTAAGACCTTTATTGGTTCCGATGGGAGAACCTATTGGCATTACCGCTGCCGTACCGACCTCTTCCAATCGCTTGCATAGCACAGGATCAGCATGAATATATGGCAACACCACAAAACCTTTTTTAGCCAGTTCTTCCGCAGCAATCAAGGTTTCTATCGGGTCTGGCAACAAATATTTAGGGTCAGGATGAATTTCCAATTTTATCCAATTGGTTTGCATCGCTTCTCTTGCCAATTCGGCTGCAAAAACCGCCTCCTTTGCTGTCCTAACCCCAGAAGTGTTAGGCAAGAGGTCAAACCGATTTGGATCCAAACTTGTCAAAATTTCGTCGGTGGAACTTGCAACATCCACGCGCTTTAAGGCAACCGTTACCAACTGCGAGTCACTAGCCGCCAACGCGTCTACCATCATATCCACACTACTGAACTTACCTGTTCCAGTAAACAAACGCGAGTCAAATTTTCTGTCTGCAATCTCAAGCATATCCGATTTTATCCTGTATCTGTTTAACGACCTCTTCCATCCGAGCATAATTTCTGGCTAACAACCCAGAACATGCAATTCCGTAAACCCCTGCATCCATCAAATCGTTAATATCTTCGATTTCAACACCACCTATTGCAAAGATGGGAATATTTAGATCCTTTACTATCTGGTCATGGCAAATTTTGCGATATCCATCTAGTCCCAAATGTGGACTCAACTTTTTCTTTGTTGTGGTAAACCGATAGGGACCTAGCCCAATATAATCTGCGCCAAAAGAATGACTTTTCCGCACATCTTCCAATGTATTTGCAGTTGTTCCGATCACTTCTTGTTGTCCAAGTTTTTCCCGCACCTCCACTAAAGGCATGTCTTGTTTGCCAACATGCACGGAAACGCCCATTTCGCTGGCAACTTCAACATGGTCATTAATGGTCAGTGTGACTCCAAAATCATCGCAAATGTTCTTACATTTTCTCGCTTCCTCTAAAAGCACCTTTTGCGAAGCCGACTTCATTCGAAGCTGAATCCATCTAACTCCAGCATAACATGCTTGCAAGGTCATCTCTGAATGCGACTTTCCGACAATTTCTTGTGTAATGAAAATTAAGCGTTGCATGATAACAAAGCACGATTTTTTATTTGTGATAACCAAGGAAACCCTGATTGCTTACGAGATATTCCGACACGTATTTTTTTGCTTTCAAAATCGATTTATGAATCGGGTAGCCTTTTGCAATATTGCAAACTATAGAACTAGCTAGAATACAGCCAGTTCCATGTTTGGATAAAGAGGTTTTCACCTTAGGCTTAAATCCAAATTGATTTTTGCCAATAAGTAAGGTATCATAACCCCGTTTATCCTCTCGATGTCCGCCCTTCAAAAGAACACGGCAATGTTTAGCAAGAGGTTTGCCTGTCCACCCCTCCTCCAAATTTGATAATTGGCTCAACCTCTCTGCCTCCTTCCAATTAGGCGTAATTAAAAACAATTGACTCAAAAATGTATCTAATGTTTCCAAGTCAATTTCAAAGTCAAATCCTGCACTTGCTGAAAGCACTGGATCCCAAATTATTTTTGATTTGTTATTACCAAACCGAATTCGTTCAACGAGCTGCAAACCAAACGATACCGAAGGAATCAATCCTATTTTTAAAACTTCAAAGGAATAACGAGCAAGCAAAACTTCCAACTGCTGCAAACAAACTTGTTCGTCAACCCAGTTTACCGCAATAAATTGGTCTTCTGTCTGAACCGTGTTGGCCGTGGAAACAGCCATTGCCAAAACCTTATGTTGCTCAGCAGTCTTTGTATCTGCAAGAATTCCCGCTCCCCCGGATGGATCAAATCCACCTATCATCAAAACCTTAGGTCTGGTCGTTTTCATTGCAAATGATTTCTGTTCAAGTGCAAAATTAACTGAAACCAGCCAAAGAGTCATCATTGCGATTAATTCGCCTCATAAACCCACCTCGACACATCACTTATTTACCCTAACTCATCAAATAGCCTTATTACTCCAGTGTATTCGTTAAGAAAAATCAAAAATAGATGAATGCCAGAATTTGCATTAGTGCTAAACAGGATTAGCCTGATAATATTCTGTCTTTGAAATGTTAAACCTGTCAAGTCAAATAAAACATGGAGACCTTTGAATAATTCAGATTGAGGTTTTGGAAACTGTTTAGTGTGACTTTT
>JAHDGY010000116.1 GCA_020631555.1 Flavobacteriales bacterium
AATCAATTCTTGCACCTATTTATAATACATCAAAGTTTCTTTCAATCAGGAATACGCTAGCGTATTCCTGATTGAAAGAAATGCTGACAAAATTTCGCTAGAAATTTTCGTCAGATAGTTTTGAATTAATTGTCTTACCATCGTAAGAATCTATACTGACATCCCGATAGCTATCGGGATCGTCAATATCAGCACTCCAGAGCAACAATCGCTCAGGATTCATTTCCTTTAACTGTTCTTCCGTCAATTCCTCCTCCTCGTAAATCAGGTAACGTATCTTGCGTTGAATCATATTTTCTGCTTTTTCGATAAGATTGAGCAAATAAGTTTTATCTATAGATCCAACGAAAATCAAGTCAATGATTTGACTGTCTAAACCTTTTGCGAATCCGCCCACCAGGTAAACCCTCTTTACTTTACCTAAGCGTTCTACTACATTTTCAATGACCTGATCCAGGCCAATGTGTTTTAGTAGTATATTATGGATTTCCTCAAAAAGTGGGTGTTTTGTATTAGCTTTAAAAATTTTTTTATTGCCACTCATTGCCGAAGAAAGCATGCCTGCCTTTTCCAGTTTGTTTAGCTCTACTCGTATCGAATTCGTCGAATCACCAAATTCACTTTCCAGACTTCTCAGGTAAGCGGTGGTTCTGCTGTTCAAAAAGAATTTGAGCAGTAGTTTGATTCGGGTCTTGGATGAAATGAGGGTTTCAATCATTTATTTATAATTGAGTAATAAAATTACTCAATTTGTCTTTGTCTTCAAAAAATATTGAATAAAATTTTGTTATCTTTTAGTTGTATTGGTGGAAATGTCCTTTAAGTAATTGATTATTTTTCCGACATGGCATCTCTAAATATTTTTCTACCAATGATAAAGCCTATAGCAAGAAAGCCTCCAAGGAAGCCTCCAAGGATAATTGCTTTAAGTTTAGATTCTCCGATTGGGTTTATCGGTGGAATCGGTGCATCAATCAACTGAATAAACGGTGTTTTATTTTTAAGAGAGAAATCCGCAATTTCTAAGTTTTTAAGGGCTTCCCCGTACATGATACTCAATACCTGAACGTCTCGACCTAATCTGGATTCTCGCAGATTATCGGTATTGGTATAAATATTTCGGCTGGAATCTTTTAATTTGGCTAAGCGCCCTTCCTTCGCATTTAATTCATTTTGTATAGAGTCCACTTTTTCTCTAACTAAATCATAGGTAGACTGCTGTTTTTCAATCGTTTTCTCAGTATAAAAAGTATCCAAATGATTATATAAGTTATTGACTAAACTGATTGAAAAATCAGGAGATTCAGAGTTTACTTTGAAATTCATGATTCCTGCCTCCTCGTTGATCCCTGTAGAGAATATACCTTCGACATTTTCGCCACCGATCACTTTACTGTGTAATGTTTTCAATGCCGCATTTTCCGTTAAATTAAAACGATCAATTTCCACATGGGTAAACTTAAAATTTTTTAATCCAATCTCGCTTTCCTCCCACGCTTCATGATAGTCATAAAGGTCTATCAGATGATTTGCGATATAGTCATGATTGTCATTGATTGTCGTTTTATTAAAAAGTGCACTTTGTACAATCTTACGCGTTTTTGAAAGTTGCAGAATCTTCTCCAGATTATATTTCCCGCCACCGCCACCGCCGCCAAAACCAAACTGACTCAAGATCGCCATTGCCCCTCCAATACCTCCACCTTCGTCTTCGTTTACCATAAAAGTAAGGCTAGCGGGATAGGTGGCTGGCGTAGTAAATGCTCTAAACAAAAAGAACAGTACAAATGGAACCGTAATAAGAATAACTAACTTCCAGTGACTAACCACCTCGCGGTAGAACTCCTGTAGCTTAAGGATCAGCTCCTTTAGTGTGATCTCATCCTCTTCGATATAGGTGTTCTGGTTATTGTTATCACTCATACTTATCGATTGATTTGTTGTACCAATAAAATAAGTGATAACACGGCGGTGGCTTGCGCCAGGCCGTCGGCCAGCGTTCTGCCCCAGTCCACTTTTTCTCTCTCCGGGCCTTCGGTATCTTTTTCTTTTGGTGGTTTTGGTGGGTTGACACCTACGGTGACGATTGACCCTTCTCGGACAGACGGGTAATCCCGAAAGAAAAGGAAACTTTTAGTACGTTCAATTTCACCATTAGGATGCTCCACGGTAATTCGCTTAGTCTGTCCATTTTCTCCAACACCAGCCGCGTAATGGTTGACATACCATTTGGCATTCTTACCTTTTCGGAAGGCGACATTGATTTTCCCTCCCTGTTGTACCACCTTATCCGGATATATTTCATTGGCTTTGGTGGCCCCTTCGATAGTAACCAGGTCTTTTCGCTTGGGAATATCAATGATATCTCCTTGTTTGAGAATGAAATTGGTTCGTTCTTTTGTATTTTTTAGAATTTTACTTAACTCTACCACAACATACCCTACATTGTCTTCGGTTCGATATAAAGTCGCTCCTTCTGGAAAGGCTTCCTCGGTAATGCCTCCTGCGCGCTTAATAATGCTCAGAAGTCGTTCATTGTCATTCATTAAGGGGTAGGCTCCCGGGTATTTGACCTCACCATTAATACTCACTACGTTGAGTAATTCAAACTCCGGAATGCGGCGTACAACCACCAGGTCAAATGGTGCCAACTCAAAATCTCCACTTCCTGATACAACATTAAGCTCATTATCTACTTCTAAAGTGGCTACAATAGTTTCTACAGGTTGATCGTCCTGAAAAACAAGTCTAAAGACTTCAATTCTACTTTGCGAGGCCTCTATCTTCAGGCCACCGGCCATGGAAAGGATATCTTTTAAAGTAAAATTACGGGCGTATTGAAAAATGCCTGGTTTGCGTACTGCTCCCTGGACACTGATTTGCGCATCATCAGTGAATAATTCGGTAGAGTAAATATTGAGGACGTCAAAAGGTTCTAAGGTCAGATTTTCTGCCGAAGCTGGATCATTGAAGGCCGTCTGTATATCAACCCGGATGATTTGTCGGTTTTTACTATTTGTCGGATCTAGACGATTGATATAACCAAAGTCTGTCGCATCCGATTTTAATCCACCGGCCATTTCGATGATGTCTTTTATGGTAGTATTCTCTGCATAAGGGATTTCTATTGGGGTTCGAACAGTGCCTGTCACAGAAACGGTAGCATCATCTGTATAGGTTTGAATAGAGTAAATCATCAGTTGGTCGAACGGTTCCAGTACAATATTGGCTTCGGAATCTGGCTTACTAATGGCTTCTTGTATATTAACTCTAATAGTCTCTCGTAATTTTTTATTCGCAGGGTTTATGCGTCGGATGAATCCAAAATCTGTTGCGTCGGGTTGGAGGCCTCCAGCAAGCAGAATAGCATCATCAATTCTGACTTCTTCGCCTACACTGAATGGCAATTTGATTGGATTGCGAACCGCTCCGGCAACACTAAATTCGGCTTTGTCGACAAAAGCGGGCTGACTATAAATTAGGACCTTATCTTTTGGTCGGAGCGCCAGATTATCAGCGCTCGAAGGATCAGCGAGTAATCGAGTTAAATCTAATTTTTCAAATCGTATGGTACCATCAATATTCGAACGTTGAATAAAGGCTACATCTCTTCTTGCTTCCTCGAGAAAAACAGCCTTATTAAGGAGGTCACTGATGCGGAGATTGTCGGTTAATTCAAAACGTCCCGGAAACTCTACAGCTCCTGATATTTCCACAAAATTTTTATAAGGCCGGGCAATCGACTTCACAGTGATGACATCCCCATTAAATAGTTCAAAGTCTGGTTCGGTATTTTCGTACTGAGTGAAATCTACGTCAATGATTAACTCTTCATCATTGATGAATCGCTTTACCTGTAATTGTCCTTTATATGCATTGACTGTAAAGCCTCCGGCAAATTCAATTAACTCTTTTAGATTCTCTCCCTTGGTGAGTTCAAAGGTAAAGGCCCGATTTACCGCACCACTGATGGTTACCAGACGTTCTGCAATCGGAACATGGATGTAATCATTCTCCTGAAGATAATATTCGTTTTGCACGGATGGGTCCAGGAGATATTCATAAATATCTACCCGTTTGGATTGTCCATTTGCTCTTAGTAAACGAATATTTCGGACTGATCCGATATCGGATGGACCTCCTGCAGCAACCAAGGCATTGAATGCTGTATTAATTGCGGGTATAGTGTAGCTTCCGTAGTTAATGACTTCTCCAACCATATTTACGGTAATGGTACGAGAATAATTTATGGTTACTTCAAATTCTTCGGGACGAAAGCGATAATAATTGGAAAACCGCCGTTGCAGCAACTCTTTTGCCTTGCCCAAAGAGATACCTTTGAGATATATCCTAGGCATTTGAGTAGGAGAAATATAGCCGGATTTGTTAATCTCGTAAACACCACCTTCCTGCGATACCCCCCAGATGGATACTGCTATGATATCTCCAACTCCTAGTACATAGCTATCCGGAGGCTTAATATCCTCGGACTGTCGATATAGTTTAATACTTTTGTCTCGAAAGATATGCTGACCATAGATAACAGAAGGGGGAAGTGCTTCCTGAAACTCCTCGATAAGTTCTTCGGAGACGATGACTTCCTGGTCGAATTTTTTGATTTCCTGAATGGCGGCTTCAGTACTATCAACGATTACTTGTTCTTCTATAGGTTCGGGATTAGGGTTCGGAGGGGGGGGAGTTTGCGAAGGAGCAGTGTTGCCGCCAGCAGTACCCGCTTTTTCGGCTTCAATCTCTGCTATGACTTCTTCAATTGCTTTTTGGACTTCCAATAATCTGGAAGGATTATTAGGATCTACATTATCTATATCGATCCCACGCTCCAAAAGCTTTCTTCGCATGACATCTTCCTCGATGCCTAGTTTCTGAAGTTCAGCTCTTGCTTGTGCCTCTGAAATCGGTGGTTGTGCGAAAAGTATATGTGCGCAGAGTAATAGGGTGATAACTCCGAGTAATCTCTTCATATTTGTTCTTATCGTTGTGCGCCTACCATTGTTGAATGGTGTAGTAGGTGATTGAAAACCGAGGACGAATCAGTTTTTTACTCAAAATCAGATGCAAAACTAATAAATCAAAATCAAAATATGAATCAAAATCAAAATTTAGTAGAAATAGGTTTTGAATGAATGGATATGTTTTTTAATAAATGTTAAGTTTCATGTCTTACAGCGCCGTAAGATCCGCAAAGTCAGCGTATCTATATAACCCTAAGGTTGGACAGGGAGCAATTCGTATTTAAAACAGCCTGCGAGGGTGTTGATTGAAATATACTCTGTTCTGACAAACATATTAAAGTTGACCTGTGACCTCTGCGAACTTTGCGTCTCTGCGAGATAAATTAAGGATTACACATCATAATTCAAAACAGGAGCCAACCATCGTTCCGCTTCCTCAATACTCATCCCCTTTCGATTCGCATAATCTTCGATCTGATCTTTGGA
>JAHDGY010000025.1 GCA_020631555.1 Flavobacteriales bacterium
TCGGACACCTCAAAACAGATTTTCGAATGGCTCAAAATTATCTCAAAGCTCCAGAGTCACCACAAATCAATGCCTTTTTAGCTGCTGCTGGATGGAATTTGAAGAAAATGATGATAAAACTCAAAAACGATACCCGTGTTTGGGTATTAATTGGCTTCAAAACCAAAATCAACCCAAGAATTTTACAACACCTCCAAAATCTATTTGTTCCTCTTATTAGGTCAAATAAGGGCTTAAAACTAGTTTTTAAGGAGTGACTATGTAAAGTACAGAAATGCCCAATTCAGAAGGCCAAAGGTTGATGATTCTTTGATCAGGAAATTGATTGATGAGGCTTACTTTGGGGTTTTAAATGCTAAGGAGTCATTTGGTCGTATGATGACCTCGGATAAGTCACTAAACAAATCAATATTGGAGATGCGCGAACGAATGCCAGCTTTGCTTTTGGAAGTAAAGCAACAAAGAAAGTTCGTTAATCGCTACATCAAGCTTTGGAAGCCATTACGCATCTTTATGTTCTATTCCTACGGATAGTTTACAAGCTGGCTACCGATCTTGAAATTTCGAAATTTCCCAATTTGAAAGATCTGATTTTTCGGCCATTGTTTTCTTTTTCGGAATAATTTGGAATTCTATCTGCAATAGCTTCTCCAGCAGCCGACTTTAGGTTTACATTGTCCTTTTTGTTTAAGCCAAAAATGCCTTTCATTTTTTGCAATGCAAGTTCGCCAATGGACGGAATTTCGTCATTATTAGAATGATTCGCTGCAATTTTCTGCGAAGCTTCGGTAGCAAATTTATTACTCGTATTCTGGATGGTTTCAATTTGCTCTTCAATAACATTGCTGCTACCAGTTTGCAGTTCAGGATTTGAAGGGTTGTTTATAAGATCAGGCTTAGTGATTTCAGCTAGGGATATTTCCTCAGTAACACTTTCGATTTGATCTGCAACCAATGCCTCATTTTGAGCAGAAGTTTGATCCGCAACGCTAGAACTTTCATTTTGTTGCGTTTCCTTTTTTGATAGCGGATTCTCTGCTGATGCGTACGAAGCGCTATTGCCGATAGCGTTATGCGCGTTTTCTTGCGGAGACTCATTTAAATTCCTCTCAGCTATAGCTTCACCTGTTTTACTATTACCTTGCCCCGTCGGTTCATTTTTTCTGTTCGAGCTTAATGACTCACGTGTGAGGTTATTTTTCGAATCACCCAAATCATTCAAGGCGATCCAATATCCGTAATTTTCAGACTTCAATTTGCTTTCAAAGGTTCGTTTGTTTTCCGTCTTGTCCGCCATCATATTAGTAGGTTCCAAAGAGTTTGGATTGATTCCGAAGAAAATTAATAAACCAATAGATGCTGCCACAGCCACGCCGGTGGCGTATGACCAAAGCGGAATAACTTTTGGTGATTTTTTAATCTCATCTTTTAAGTGAAAAACAATATTGGGAGCCTTTAATTTGCATTGAGAATATTGATGTATTAGCAAAAGATGATCATCATTTTTTTCTAGATGCTCTCCCAGTCTTTCTTTTTCGTATTCGTCAAGGTCATCTTCCAAACAAGCAATAATCCAATTGTCGATATCGCTGGTAATGACGTTATCCTTGAGTTCCTCTTTCCAATCAAAAGTCGTTGCGGCCGGGCTGAGCTTTGTGTTGCCAAATGCTTCAAATTCCTCTTTCAGTTCTGGATGGAGTTCAACAAACTTTAGAACCTCTTTTTGTTGGTCGTCGTTTAATTCTCCTTCGTAAAAATCAAGAAAATATGCCTCATAGTTATGTTTGTTAATCAAAATCATAATACTGCGTTTATGCTGCCTACATACTGTTGTAAGAATTTTCTCGCTCGATAGATGTACACTTTAACCTGAGCTTCGGAAAGCTTGGTGATGTCGGCAATCTCCTTGTAACTATATCCTTCATAGTCACGCAACATAATCACGGCTCTTTGATCTTCTGGAAGCTTTTGTACCGCCTCGTGGAGGATTTCCTGCAAGTCAGAATATTGGTCGGTAGTTGCATGTTGGTTATAATTGACCTGGTCAAAAGACGTTTGTTTACTGTCCTTTCGAAACTGATCAATCATTGTACGGTAAGCAGTGGTAAATAAATAAGATTTGACTTTTTCGAAGGACACCTCAACGTGTTTGTTCCACAATTTAATGTAGGCTTCTTGCACAATATCCTTTGCCTTATCTTCATCGCCCACACTTTTTACGATGAATCTGAAAACCGTGTCTGAATACAAGTCTACGCTCTTGTTAAATTCCTTCGTTGTCATAATTTGCGCCTAAGACGGAAGAGATTAGCGGTTTGTTACAACGTTGCTGCAAATTAGTTGCATTTTTCTTTCTTGCCAAGAGTCAAAGTTTGTAATTGATTGATAAGCAGCTTTTTTCGATATCTGTCATTTGCATGTACATTTATCTCCATGGTGAGATCGTTTTGGGTTGGCATGTTTTTTTTCATTGGTTTTGGGCAACTTATTAATGCCCAAGATTTGGAGAAGGTACTCAATGTAAAAAAGGCAAAAGGGGAGATCGTGCTAGATGGAGATTTGAAAGAGTCGGACTGGGCCAATGCCGAAGTGGCCAAAGATTTCCGTTGGATACTTCCTTGGCATTAACTAAAACCGAGGTAAGGGTTACTTACAATGATCGTTTTTTGTACGTCGGGGCTATTTGTTTGGACCTGTAAGTGATGCATTTGCTGTGGTTATTGACCCTTTCGATGATAAGACCAATGGGTTTAGTTTTGCAAGTAATCCTTATAGAGTCCAGCGTGAGGGAGTTATAGAAACTGGGGAGGCTTTGGGGTAACTACGGCCTGGGACAATGTTTGGTTTTGCGAAACTACGCGACATGGTGATCGGTGGGTGGTAGAAATGGCTATTCCATTTAAGTCTTTTCGGTACAGTCAAACTAGGGATTATTGGCAGATTAATTTTTCAAGAAACGATTTAAAGCAATATGAAAACTCTGCATGGAGTCCTGCTCCGAGAAACGCTAATATAGCAAATCTGGCGTTTACTGGTAGATTGCAGTTCGACGCGCCACCTCCAAAACCTGGAGCAAACGTTACTCTCATTCCATATGGAATCGGAGGTGCCAATGTCGATTACCAGGCTGACGGAAAGGTGAAGGGGTTTGTCAACGGTGGAATGGATGCTAAAATAGCTGTGACGCCGTCGCTTAATTTGGATTTAACTTTAAACCCTGATTTTTCTCAGGTTGATGTTGATCAGCAGGTTACTAATTTGTCCCGATTTAGTATCATGTTTCCTGAAAGACGGAATTTCTTCATTGAGAACAGTGATTTGTTTTCACGTTTTGGGTTTAGACGAGTTCGTCCGTTTTTTTCGCGTAAAATTGGTACTCGCTCGTATTTCGGTTTAATCGGTGTGAATAGACAAGCTTTTATGGGTACAAACCCTAATTGGAGCGATTACAATAGAATTGTTGGTGCCGATTTTGATCTTAGAACCCACAATAATGTTTGGATGGGCAAGGTGTTTTGCCATAGGTCGTTTACCCCAAATCAATCTGCCGACGCATTTGCTCATGGATCTTGGGTAGGGTTTAACCACAGAAACGTTTTTGCGATGATGAATCATGAGCATGTTGGTAAGTACTTCATCACGGACGTTGGTTTTGTTCCTAGAGGACAAGTTTATAATAGTATAACTGAAGAATATGTTCGGAGGTCATATTGGCGACTGGAGCCAATGGTGAATGTCAAATTGTATCCCGCATGGTCAAAAATCAACTGGCACGGCCCTGGAGTGTATTGGAGCTATTATGCGGATCGCAACTGGGTGACGACAGAATCATTCGTGCAAATTAAATACGATATTCGTTTTGCATCGAGTGCCGGGTTTACCATTTCTTCACGCCACAATCATATACGTTTACAGTATCCAACGGATGTAACCTTTTCAGGTAAGGAAGCGCTTCCTGCTGGGGAGTATCAGTTTTCCGATTATGAAGTTAGGTTGGGGGCTAATAGAAGAAAGCCGTTTGTGGCCTCAGGCCGGGTTAGAATTGGCGATTATTATACCGGGCACAAAAACACTTATAGGTTAGACTTAAACTACCGTTGGCAACCCTGGGGAATTTTTTCACTTGGGCTGGAGCAAAATGAAATTGTTATAGATTCCAATTGCACCAGTTATTTGACTTTAATTAGTCCGAAGATAGAATTTTCATTTACCAGAAATGTATTCCTTGTTTATTCTGATAATTATGGCGTAAGTGGTCAATTTGGTGCCGATGATTATCTATGGATGATAAAGAATAGATCTGTAGTGGTGAAGATGGCGTGGTAGCTAAATGATTGATAATTAGCTAAAATCAGGACTTAAGTTTCCAGGTAATTTATTGTTAATAAGTGGGTTGATATCTGTAGGGGCAAATCAATACGAAAGTTGGGCTAAATATTATCTTTGCTTGAATTCCAAAATGGGGTAGATCATGAGCGATAATTCAGAAGAAAAGAAGGGATATTCAGCGGATAGCATACAGGCTCTCGAAGGAATGGAGCACGTTCGGATGCGTCCATCGATGTATATTGGAGATGTAGGTGTCCGAGGTTTGCACCATTTGGTTTATGAGGTAGTAGATAATTCCATTGACGAGGCGCTTGCTGGGCATTGCGATCGTATCGAAGTAACCATCACCAAGGAAAATGGTATTAAGGTAAAAGATAATGGCCGTGGAATTCCAGTGGGAATTCATAAGAAAGAAGGCGTTTCGGCGTTGGAGGTGGTAATGACCAAAATTGGAGCCGGTGGAAAATTCGACAAGGATTCTTATAAGGTCTCTGGTGGATTGCATGGTGTTGGTGTTTCTTGTGTGAATGCACTGTCGACAAAATTGGTGGCTCGAGTTTACAGAGAAGGTCAAGCCCATCAACAAGAATACTCTAGAGGTAAGGCGGACTACCCTGCTAAGGTTATTGGCAATACTGATGACCGAGGAACGGAAGTAGAGTTCAGTCCAGATCCGGAAATATTCGATGTGCTTGAATATAATTACGATACGCTTGCTACAAGAATGCGAGAACTGGCGTATTTGAATAAGGGAATAACAATTACCCTGACGGATGAGAGGGAATATGATGAAGAAGGAAAAGAACGCTCCAATACCTTTCATTCAGAAAAAGGACTTCCTGAATTTGTAGAGTTTTTGGATGGAACGCGGGAAAAAATGATAGAAAGCGTAATCTCAATGGAAGGAGAGAAGAGTGGTATTCCAGTTGAGGTCGCATTGATTTATAATACCTCCTATTCAGAAAACATTCATTCGTACGTAAATAATATTAATACGCACGAGGGAGGAACTCACTTGTCTGGATTTAGAAGAGGGCTTACCAATACCTTAAAAAAATACGCAGAAGGTTCTGGTCTATTGGATAAACTTAAGTTCGACATTGCCGGGGATGATTTTCGTGAAGGTTTAACAGCTATTGTTTCCGTAAAAGTAGCAGAGCCGCAGTTTGAAGGACAAACTAAGACTAAATTGGGTAACCGAGAAGTTACTGCTCCTGTAAGCCAGGCGGTAAGTGAGATGTTGACGGACTATTTAGAGGAGCATCCCAATGATGCCAAAGCTATTGTTCAGAAAGTAATCTTAGCAGCTCAGGCTCGTCATGCAGCGCGAAAAGCGCGTGAGATGGTTCAAAGAAAAACCGTAATGGGAGGAAGTGGATTGCCAGGTAAATTGGCGGATTGTGCTTCTAAGGATGCTGCGGAATGCGAAATTTATTTGGTTGAGGGAGACTCGGCGGGTGGTACCGCAAAACAAGGTCGAGATAGACATTTTCAAGCAATAATGCCACTGCGTGGTAAGATTTTGAATGTTGAAAAAGCAATGCAACACAAGATCTTCGAAAATGAGGAGATTAAGAATATTTATACTGCGCTTGGGGTAACGGTGGGTACAGAGCAGGATGCTAAAGCTCTTAATCTTGATAAATTACGTTATCACAAGATTATTATCATGTGTGATGCCGATGTTGATGGTAGCCACATTCAGACTTTGATAATGACCTTTTTCTTCAGATACATGAGAGAGTTGGTGGAAGCTGGCTATTTGTACATAGCAACACCTCCATTGTATTTGGTTAAGAAGGGTAAACAGTCTCAATATGCATGGGACGAAGATCAAAGGGATCGCCTGATTATGGAATTAAAGGGTAGCGGAAACGAATCTAGCGTTGGAATTCAGAGGTATAAAGGTCTTGGTGAGATGAATGCCGAACAGCTTTGGGAAACAACTATGAATCCTGAATATAGAACCTTACGGCAGGTTACGATTGATAATGCGGCAGAATGTGACCGAATCTTTTCAATGTTGATGGGCGACGATGTTCCTCCAAGGCGAGAGTTTATTGAGCAGAATGCGAAATACGCCAATATAGACGCGTAGCATTTTTTCGATTGATTGGGGCTTTTTTAGTTCCGCAATTTCCATTCTTCAGACCCATGCTTGAATTTTGGTGTCGCTTTCTCCAATGAGGTATAAGGTCCAAGTTGCTCCAACTTTAGATTTGTAGAGACATCCAAAGATGTTAGTTGATTTGAGCTGCAGTTTAATTCTTTTAGGCTCGTAAAGTGTTCTATTCCTACCATAGAAGAAATATTCTTTGAACGAACGTCTAGGTTTTCCACCTGAGCAGCTTCGGATATTTATTAGAAGTTTATTTTAAACATAATATGTAGCTTGTTGACCATTTGTTATCAGACGTTTGTTTTTTGTAAATGACTTCATAATAACTCGATTATTAAACTGATGTGTCTTTGATAATGTCAATTGTCTGGGGGACTAGAGCAAGTAGTTTAAATGCTTTTGATGAGTCTTGGAGGATGATTTTGTAGTAATACGTTGAAGATGCAATTTGTATAATAACAAGGGATAATGGGCTTGTTTCTTGTATAATTTAGTAATTATACATATCAAAACATCCCATCAGCATGAACCAATTTACCCAACGTTCGTTTTGGACAATAGCATTATTTATTTCTTTTAATTTTTCATTTGCTCAGCAGCAATTAAAAGGAAAAATTTTTCACAATTCTTTAGGGCAAAACATTGAAGTGATTTATGCTAGTTCTTTTGCCGTAAGCGGCCCATTAAAGAGTACTCCCGACAATGAGCAGGAATCCGAAGAATTTGAACTTGAAGATTTGAAGGAGGTTCCGATACGTCGTGCTCCATTTGATTACAACAACCCGAATGCTAAGCCTGCAGAAGGACAGGAGGATGTTGTTTGGCAAAAAGAGGAAGGGACAAGAAAGAATAGAAGCGTTAATGTTAATGTTTCTGGTTTGTCGTCGAATGGCTATCCTCCAGATCCTTCAGGAGGTGTTGGGAACGAGTTCTACATCCAGGCGGTAAATTCTAGATTTCGGGTTTACAACAAGCAAGGAGCAGGGCAAGGAGGCTCCAAGGGCTTGAGCTATTTGTGGCCTGGTTCCACCAACGATGGAGACCCAATTGTAATGTACGATAAGCATGCCGATCGTTGGTTCATTTCCCAGTTTCAAGTTCAAAGCAAGGAAATTCTAATTGCAGTGTCTAAAACCGAAGATCCTAAAGGCGAGTATAGTGCGTATACTTTTAAGTTTAATAACTTTCCTGATTATCCAAAGTATTCAATTTGGTGGGATGGTTACTACATGAGTTCTAATTCAGGTCATACGGCAGTGGTTTTCGAGCGAGAAAAAATGTTGCAGGGCGATCCTAACGCACGCGCTATTATTTTGTCTCTTCCAAATATGATTACGTCTGGCTTCCGATGTGGGATGCCTTCTACTGCAGATGGGCAATTGCCTCCCAATGGCACACCATGCTACTTTTTTACAATAGAGGATGATGCTTGGAATTCAAGTATTAATGATCGAATAAAGGTGTATGCAATGGAAACCGATTGGAATACAGTATCAAACACCAAGGTTGAGATGGATCAGACGATAAATGTTAGTCCGATGAAAACCTTTTTCGGGTACAACTGGGACAATATTGAGCAAAAGGGAAGTAGTCAAAAATTGGACGCAATTAGTGGTATTCTCTATTATCGCGCGCCATATCGTGTTTGGTCGGGGCACAATTCTGTCGTGTTAAGTTGTGTTGTAAATTTAGGAGGTAACCGAGCGGGTATTCGCTGGTGGGAATTGAGAAATTCTGGAAGTGGTCCCTTCTCTATCCATCAGGAAAGTACCTATGCCCCAAATACGGATAATAACAGTAGGTGGATGTCTAGTATTGCTATGGACGATTATGGCAATATTGGACTGATCTATAATTATTCTGGTCCCACTGCGTACCCAGGGATTCGTTACACTGGAAGGTTAGCCGGTGATCCATTAAACACGATGACTATTAAGGAATTTGAAGTTGTAGAAGGGCAAGGAGCTCAGCAGAGTGTGAATCGTTATGGTGATTATTCTCATTTGGAGGTTGATCCCAATGGACATACTTTTTGGGGGACTGCTGAATATACTTCTTCAAGCGGGGCTCCGCGAACGCAAATTTTTAGTTTTAATTTAGAGCCAACTGTTAATTTGAACAACATCTATCATAAGGATTTAAAAGTGTTGGTTAAAACCATAAGCGAAAAAGAGGTGAGCATAGACGTGAAAGGATTGCATGGCAATGAGAATCTTACGTTTGACTTGTTTGACAGTCAGGGTAAATTATTGCAGCATCGGGATATTTCTCCAGTTCAAGGTGATTTTAAAGTGAAGGTAGATGGAGAGAATTTACTTGATGGTTTGTACTTAGTTCGGTTTGGTAATGAGAATTTTCAAAAGGTTGTTAGGGTTGTTTTTTAGTAATTAAAAAAATATTTATGAATAAAAAAGTTGTTTTATTGGGGGTGATTTGCGCGCTTGCTTTCGGATGTACTTCCAATAAGAAGTCTAACGTAAGCTCAGAAAATGAGGTGAATGCTGAGAGTATGGAGGAAAATATTGTTGACGCTGAACAGGGGGTGGTTGACGATTCGCCAAGAGAAGGAGAGATTCTTGGAGTTGTTTCCACTGAGTTTGCCGATAAGGGGTGTGATTTTATGATCAAGACAAAAGTAGAAGGTAAGGATAGAGTTTTTCGGGCTACGGCAATGGATTCGAAGTACCGCGTAAATGGAGCAAAGATCATGTTCACTTTTCGTCTGTCTAGGGCACCGAGAAAAGCTCCTTGTTTTACTGGAGACCTTGTTATTATTGAGTCTATTCGTTTAGTAGATTAGTAATTATACTTTATGCGATATTGAAAAAGGCCCAGAAATTTTCTGGGCCTTTTTACTTGCTAAGTAGTTTATGTTATTTCTTTTCGTCAACTTCTTCAAAATCAACATCAGTGACTTCTTCGTCAGCACCAGATTGTTGCTCTCCAGAAGGTCCTGCATCTTGCTGTCCTCCTGCATTACCTTGCTCTTGTTGTGCTTGATACATTTCTTGACTTGCAGCCTGAAATACAGTATTTAGTTTTTCCATTGCGCTGTCAATTGCAGTTAATTCTTTAGACTCATAAGCTGTTTTAAGCTCAGCTAAAGCGTCTTCGATTGGCTGCTTTTTGTCAGCAGGGATTTTATCACCGTATTCCTTCAACTGTTTTTCCGTTTGGAAAATAAGCCCGTCTGCCTGGTTTATTTTCTCGACTTCCTCTTTCTTTTTGTTGTCTGCTTCGGCATTGGCCTCAGCTTCTTGTTTCATTTTCTCAATTTCTTCATCAGATAATCCAGAAGAAGATTCGATTCGAATTGATTGCTCTTTTCCGGTAGCTTTATCTTTGGCAGAAATTTTCATAATACCGTTAGCATCAATATCAAAGGTTACTTCAATTTGAGGAACTCCTCGTGGTGCTGGTGGAATATCAGCCAATTGAAAACGTCCGAGAGTTTTGTTGTCAGTAGCCATCGGTCTTTCTCCTTGCAAAACATGAATATCAACAGATGGTTGATTATCACTTGCCGTAGAAAAAACCTGAGACTTATTGGTTGGAATAGTAGTGTTGGCTTCAATTAGCTTGGTCATTACTCCACCCATGGTTTCAATTCCTAAAGAAAGAGGGGTAACGTCCAATAGAAGTACGTCTTTAACTTCTCCGGTTAACACACCTCCTTGAATCGCAGCACCTACTGATACTACTTCGTCAGGATTTACTCCTTTTGATGGCGCTTTTCCAAAAAAGGTCTCAACCGCAGATTGGATAGCTGGAATTCTGGTAGATCCTCCCACCAATATTACTTCGTCAATGTCGCTTGTTGAAAGCCCGGCGTTTTTCAAAGCTGATTTACATGGCTCAATGGTTCTTTTGACCAAATCGTCAATAAGTTGTTCAAATTTTGCTCTCTGCAAGCTTACAACCAAGTGTTTCGGAATACCGTTTACCGGCATGATGTAAGGAAGGTTGATTTCCGAAGTTGTCGTGCTCGACAATTCAATCTTTGCCTTCTCGGCAGCTTCCTTCAATCTTTGCAATGCCATTGGATCTTCTCTTAGGTCAACTCCCTCTTGAGATTTGAACTCTTCAGCTAGCCAATTGATGATTGCTTCGTCAACATCGTCTCCACCTAAATGGGTGTCACCGTCTGTCGCCAACACTTCAAATACGCCATCGCCTAATTCCAAAATGGACACATCATGGGTACCACCTCCAAAGTCAAAAACAACGATTTTTTGGTCAGTATTTTTCTTGTCCAATCCGTAAGCTAGTGCCGCCGCTGTGGGCTCGTTAATGATTCTTTTTACGGCAAGTCCGGCAATCTCTCCGGCTTCTTTTGTTGCTTGTCTTTGTGCATCATTGAAATACGCAGGAACTGTAATGACAGCTTCACCAACTTCTTGTCCTAGGTAATCCTCTGCAGTTTTCTTCATTTTCTGAAGAATCATAGCAGAAATTTCCTGAGGTGTATATAATCTATCGTCAATTTTCACTCTTGGAGTGTTGTTGTCACCTTTTGCTACTTCGTAAGGTACTCGTCCGATTTCAGAGCTACATTCATCGAATTTGTTGCCCATAAATCGTTTTACCGAATAAATCGTTTTGGTTGGATTGGTTATGGCTTGACGTTTGGCCGGATCTCCAACCTTTCGTTCTCCTCCTTCTATAAATCCAACAACAGAAGGGGTAGTTCTTTTTCCCTCGCTGTTAGGAATAACGACGGGTTCATTTCCCTCCATCACGGAAACACATGAATTGGTAGTTCCCAAATCGATTCCAATAATTTTACTCATTGTATTATCTTATTAAAACTTTTGACTTAAATAATATTTCTTACGCTCTAGGGCCAAGGTCAATAGTTATGCCAACGAAAAAAAACTGAAATGAGATGCAAAAATGACGCATTTTACAAGCATGCTGTCATCGGGAGTGACATTAAGTCAGAAAATTAATTACAGTAAAGATTACTTGTTACACCTCCCACAGCTGTAGCATCGTCCGAACAAAATTTTAAATGTTTTGTTTCATTACTTTCTACTAAATACCTGAAAGATTTGATGTGCAGACCAAGGGGAGCTTTGCCAACATATTTTTTAGTATTTCGAGCTGCAAAAAGTCCGCGTCCCCCGCTAATGTTAGTAGAAGCTGGAGATTCAGATGCGATGCTGTTGTCTGGTCTGCTAACCGCAAGGTATTCGCGCAGCTGTTCGTTAGCAGTTGTAATGCCTGCAGCTAATCCCCGTATAATTCTTTTATCAACTGCTGGATTATCACTTACTCCTGTTTTGATTCTATTATAAAATACCGCGGCTTTAATATTTGATTCAATCTCATTATTGTTGAGTTCCTCAAACTCGAATTCGCTTTCTTTCCATCGGATTGTCTTTGGTGTTACTTGACTTCCAATAACTTCATCATAGAAAAACTCAATAAACAGTTCGAACAAAAAGCCGTCACCAGTGTTCACGATTTTACACTTTGGATTTAATAAAACTTCTCCGTTATGAAAGCGAACCCCGCTTGATCCATTCAGCTGAGACGGTAAACCATGACTACCTAAACTAGCAGGTTTGGGAATGGTGGTAGAAGCACTAACGGTTTTTTCGTTAGATAAACCTTTGTTGAGCTTAATTTGCAAATCGTATCTTTTGGATGAATCTAGTTTCGGTTCGACGAAATAATAAACTTTTTGAGAGTCTCCATAAAATACTCCTTGTTCCAAATTTTTTATCCAGATTTCTTGTAGTGGCCAAGATCGGGTTTCCTTACCATACACATCGAATTCTGAAACTTTGGCCGAAATATTTTTATACAACAAGGAGTCGGAATTCTTAGCGTACTGATAATTGTTTCCCTCTCCCATGAAGGATTTGTTAATCTTCACGTATTGAGTATCCACTGAAGGATCTAGTATCCCATACACAATCGGGGTATCCTTGTAGGTTCCGTTCAATTGTACGTCCGTTGAGCATGAGTTTAATAGAGCACCAACGCCAATAACCACCAACAAATTTCTAACAAGCAATCTCATGTAATTCAAAAAAAATAATCCTCAACCTATAAAGGTACAAATAATTATGGGCCAGGGAGCAGGATGAGCTCTTATGGTTTCTGCAGGTTTTCACTACTCTGATTACTTCTTGCTAATTTAGCGACCTCATAGTTTTGATATGCGATTAGACTTTTCCAACATTCAATTTAGGCGAGATCAGAAAAATGAAGTTGAGCCAAATACACAATTGAACGCTCAAGAGTTTTGGGATACCCCTGAAGGCATCCGCATAAAAAGTTGGTACGATAAAACAGATATTCCAAATTTGGAGAATCTGAACTTTATAGCTGGAGAAGCGCCTTTTCTAAGAGGTCCGTACAGTAGTATGTATGCCTCTAGACCATGGACTATTCGGCAGTATGCGGGTTTTAGTACTGCGGAGGAGTCAAATGCATTTTACAGACGTAATCTGGCTGCTGGTCAAAAAGGATTGTCAGTAGCATTTGATTTGGCTACTCACCGAGGTTATGATTCTGATCATGATCGTGTTAAAGGAGACGTGGGTAAAGCAGGGGTGGCAATCGACTCGGTGGAAGACATGAAGGTGTTGTTTGATCAAATTCCGCTAGGGGAAATGTCAGTTTCCATGACTATGAACGGGGCGGTCATTCCAATTTTGGCGTTTTATATAGTTGCAGCTCAAGAGCAAGGTGTTGCACTTGAAAAGCTTTCGGGAACAATTCAAAATGATATACTTAAGGAATTCATGGTGCGTAACACTTACATTTACCCACCTGAACCAAGCATGAAGCTCATTGCAGATATTTTTGAGTATACCTCGCAAAATATGCCCAAATTCAATTCCATTAGTATTTCTGGATACCACATGCATGAGGCGGGTGCGCCGGCAGATATTGAATTGGCCTATACTTTGGCGGATGGGTTAGAGTACATTCGCACCGGGTTAGCCGCCGGTTTACAGATTGACAACTTTGCGCCTCGCCTTTCTTTTTTCTGGGCAATTGGCATGAACCATTTTATGGAAATAGCCAAGATGAGAGCTGGTAGATTATTATGGGCCAAATTGGTTAAGCAATTCAATCCAAAGAATCCAAAATCCATGGCATTAAGAACGCATTGTCAGACGTCGGGCTGGAGTTTAACGGAACAAGATCCTTTTAATAATGTCGCAAGAACTTGCGTGGAGGCAATGTCGGCTGCCCTTGGTGGTACCCAATCGTTGCATACGAATGCATTAGATGAGGCTATCGCATTGCCTACTGACTTCTCCGCAAGAATTGCCCGGAACACGCAGTTGTACTTGCAAGAAGAAACCGATATTACGAAAGTTGTTGATCCATGGGGAGGATCTTATTACGTGGAAACACTCACACAGCAATTGGCAGCCAGAGCTTGGGAACACATTTCGGAGATTGAGCAATTAGGAGGAATGGCCAAGGCAATCGAAACTGGACTTCCAAAAATGAAAATTGAAGAGGCTGCGGCACGTAAGCAAGCAAGAATTGATTCTGGCCAGGACATTGTCGTGGGTGTTAATGCTTTTCAAGTGGCAGAGCAACAAGAATTAGAAATTCTTGAGATTGATAATGATCAGGTACGAACTTCCCAAGTGGAGCGATTAAAACAGCTAAAGTCTCAACGCAGCCAAGTAGAGGTAGATCGTTTACTGGATAAAATTACGGAAGCTGCTCAAAGTAAGCACGGAAATTTGTTGGAGTTGGCTGTAGAAGCTACCAGAGCCAGGGCAACATTAGGTGAGATTTCAATGGCAATGGAAAAAGTCTACGGTCGATATAAAGCGGTCATTAAATCTGTACAAGGTGTTTACTCATCAGAATCTATGAAAGACAAAGATTTTAGTCAGGCTTGTGAACTGGCCAACCAATTTGAATCCTTGGAAGGAAGGCGCCCAAGAATAATGATCGCCAAAATGGGACAAGATGGCCATGATCGTGGTGCTAAAGTAGTTTCCACTGCTTATGCGGATATTGGATTTGACGTGGACATTGGGCCGCTTTTTCAAACTCCAGCTGAATCTGCCAAGCAGGCAGTTGAAAATGATGTCCATGTTTTGGCAGTGTCTTCATTAGCAGCAGGTCACAAAACTTTGGTTCCTGAAGTTATTTCGGAATTAGAAAAATTAGGTCGGCCAGATATTATGGTTGTTGTCGGTGGAGTGATTCCGAAGCAGGATTACCAATTTTTATTTGATCAAGGTGTAGTTGGCGTATATGGTCCAGGAACAAAAATTTCTTTGGCAGCAATTGAGATGTTGGAATTAATGATCAAGCAGATTGACTAGGAACGCAAGTCTCTTTTTGTGCACGGAAGCAACCAATTTAATTAGTAAATTGTAGGAGTCTAATCACTTCCGTTTTTCACTCAAGGCGAGTAGAATCCAAATTTTGATCTACCCTTGATTAATCTCATTGCCCAATGAATAGAAAATTCTTGCTGTACATTATTTTGATCACAATTACTATTGCACTCGGGGTTGGCTCCAGAAAATTCCCAACTATTCTTCCCGAGTTTATTCAACTCTATGCGGGAGACACTCTTTGGACTTTATGCGCTTATTTCTTGATTGTTACAATTTTTAGAAATCTGGAGATCCGGCGTGCAGTTATTGCGGCGGCATACTTTTCGTATTTTATAGAAATAACACAGTTTTATCATGCCGAATGGATTGATTCGATACGCGGGACAACGATCGGAGCTTTGGCATTGGGATTTGGGTTTCATTGGGAGGATTTGGTTTGCTACACGCTGGGAGCTTTAATGGGAGGAGCGATCGAATTCTATGTCATACGTCCTCAGCAGCCGTTGGCAATTTCATAATTTAGGGGAATGAAATCGATTGAGCAGTATCCTGCAAAGATTTTGTTGGCTTGGGGTGAGGCAATTTCTGGTAATAAGAAAATGTTAGACTTTTTGATGACTAACGGTTTTAGAGAATTGGGAGTTTTTTGCTACGCGTTGCAGAACGATGGTAAAGCTCGTAAATGGCTGGCAGACAATAAGTATTTCGAATTGCTGGCGTTGGTTAATGGAAGCGAAGGGAATGAGGAAGCCCTAGAATGGCTGGCAAAAAACAAATTGCACATTATGTATCATGTTGCTTGTGCCGCAGATAGCAATTACGATATTCGAATTCGTGAAAAGTCAAAAAAGTGGTTAGAAAATAAAGAGCGGTTTTTTCTTCTTTTGTCAATGAAAATTCAGAAAGTAAAGGATCGGATTGAATGGGATAACGACGATCCACATAAAATTCATTTTAATTGAGAAGTAAATGTCAATAGGCTCCATCTTCGTCTTGTTCTTTATTACCGCCGTTTTCATAACCATGATCGTAGTTGGAATCAGATTGTTTCGTTGGAATCAGCGAGATATGAAAAAGAAGCAAGAAGTTAACCAATCTAGAAAAACAAAAAAGCAGACTTAGGAACCCAAATCTGCTTTCAATTTATTTAGAAATGAATCAACCTTTTGACTGACTCTTCCTGAAGATCAAATTAATTAGTTCTGAACTTAAACGTATGAGCTTTTAGATCTTCGTTGGCCTTTACTATCTTCTTTTTAAGATTTTGCTTGTATTCAACAGTTTTGGCAAACAATTCTTGATCTCCTGTAGCGATCATTTGAGCTGCCAATATTCCAGCGTTAAGTGCACCGTCGATAGCAACCGTTGCAACTGGAATTCCCGGAGGCATTTGTGCAATTGCTAGCATTGCGTCCAATCCGTCTAAAGAAGCTTTAATCGGAACACCAATTACGGGAATCGGTGTCAATGCAGCCATTACACCAGGCAAATGTGCAGCCATTCCAGCTCCAGCAATTACCACCTTCACCCCTCTTTCCGAAGCACTTTTGGCAAATTTCTCGACCTCGTCCGGAGTCCTGTGTGCAGAAAGCGCGTTTATCTCAAAAGGAATTTCCATTTCCTCGAAAAATTTGGCAGCTTTTTCCATAACCGGATAATCCGAAGTGCTACCCATTATAATGCTTACAAGTGGATTCATCTTTTAAATTTATTTGAGGTTGCAAAAATATAAATTGCTTTCGATCGAAAGGTTTGTAGGTGGCCTTAAATGTGCTACCATCGTTTAATGGAGTATATCCCGTCTCAATTGAAACGGATTATATTGTTTGATTTCCAGAGTAAATCGGATTGTTTCAATGAATTTGACGTCGTTGTATTTCAATTCGTTTTGAATGTTTTTGGAATAAACCAACGGCACATATATCTTAATAAATTTGAACGGAATTTCCAATTTGATTGGGACAGTTAAGGCTAAACCAAAATCAAAATAAAAGTCGGTAGCTGATTGAGTCGATCCGCTTAATTTGTTTTGGTAAGGTGCTGCTGCCACATCAGCAAATAAACTAATCGGAAGCCAACTGACCGGTGCTTCTACCTCCAAGTTTGCGGCGAAAATTGTGTTTGAGGTGAAGTTGACAGGTACTTTAAAGCCCCCGTGTTGCCCATTAATTTGTTGCGACAGGAGGTTGCTATATCGCGCTTCGTTTCGGCCGAGATAGATTTTATCGTAGCGATAATCATTGAATCCAGTTCCACCATCTAGGGTCCAACTGAACCTGCTTGATTCGGGCTCGTTGATAAGATGACCAGCGAACAACCGTATATCCATTCCTTTCAAATCTAAATTGTAGTTGAAACGCCATTTCAACTCTACGGAGGCACTTAAGTGTTCGGAGGAATTAGCAGCCAAAATGTTTGAGTTGGTGAGTCGCCCGTGTTCCACATTTGTTGAAATACTGAAGGGCTTCAAAACTTGTTTGTTTTTGAAGGTGTAGTTCAGTTTTGTGATTTGTAATAAATCAGTAAAGTTGACCGAAACCGGCCCTGATCCTTCCCAAACCGAAATTCCAGCAATCTCGAACGAGTTTCTATATTTTGAACGCAGACTAGCGGGTTTAATATCGAATTTGACCGACGGAGCAAGCTTTCTGTAAGTACTTCTAGAATTGGATTCTCTTCGGATATCGAAACTCTCAGCACCTAAGCTAAAGTAAACATCGGTGAAAAGTTTTTCAGGCATGTAATGGTAACCAATTTTACCCAGTCCGGTTAGTGATTTGGAGCGGAAAGAATACATAGGCATTACCATAAATTCGAACTTTTTCTGGTAAATTGTATGGTTATAGAATGCTGCTCCGAACATAAAGCCATTGTACAAATTGTATCCAATTGATGGAGCGTAGTATACCGTAGACTTCTGAGGAATATCCAGTCCGCCAAGAAATTGAAATTTAATTGGTTCAATTTTTTTGAACAATCCGGACGTTCTAATTTGATTATTTGAACGGTTAAATTCGGGAGCAAATTCTCCAGCATCGAGTTTGATGGCTGTTATATTTTTGCCAGAAAGATTAACGAATCCTTTTCGATCGAAACCATCAGACCATTTAGTAGCGACGATAGAATCGCCGGATAGAAGAGAAACTGAAATTGGCGGAGCATATTGACCCCGATTCTTGATCTTTATTTTGTAGGATTCGATGCCATTTTCGTTGTTTTTTTTGAATCCGGCAATTTTGTAATCCATTTTTTTGGCGGTTTTTATTCCATCATCGAAAAACCAACGAAGATCTTTATCTGTAGCCGATTCCAAAATTTCCCTCAAGTCCGAAGGATTTGGATGCTTGAATTTCCATTTTTGAAAGTACTGTTGCATGGCGTTGTCAAATACTTCTTCGCCTAAATATGCTTTCAGAAAATCGAACATCAATGTTGATTTGCTGTACACAATGCCACCATAGTTTAGGGGAGTGTATTTCCCAGCATTAAGTTGCATTGGTTGGTCGATGTTGCTCGTAGCGTTTAGATTGTATAATAATTCTGCTCCTAACCTGGGAGTATTTGGAATTTGAAACAATTTGCCTAATCCAGATATTGAGGCTTTTGCTCTTGGATATTTAGTAATGGTGTATCGGTACTCGTTAAATGAATTTAGTCCTTCATCCATCCAAGCATTTTTTCGTTCATCAGACCCGAGAATTCCGTAAAACCAGTTGTGTCCAACTTCGTGAACGATAACTTTTTCTAAAAAGCTTGGACTTCCCATCGAACCTATTATGGTTACGTTGGGATATTCCATCCCTCCACCTGCCGCAATGGTACCATCTACTGCTGTTACGTGATTGTACGGATAGTCTCCATTCCACAGGGAATAGTAGTGAGTGGCGTCATTTAAATATTCAATAGCATCAGCCCAAAGAACGGCATTCGGAGTGGTGAACATTGCCCATGTTGTTACCTTCCTTTTTGAGTGTGGAAGTTGTACTTCTCCTTTAAGAACGTGCCATCTTTTGTCGGCGAACAAAGCAAAATCGTGTACGTTTTCTTGATGATAATGAAGGGTTTTAAATTCAATGGATGACTCTGGAAATTCGTTTTTTCTCGAGTTGGGGCCTTGGATTTTGGTTATACTATCTAACTGATTTGCGGTTGACTTCGCTTTTTCAGATAGCCATTTAAGTTCTTTTTCGCCGTCAACAAGGTCTCCTGTAGCTCCTACAACATAGTTTTTTGGTAACGTAATAAACACATCGTATGTCCCATATTCTGAGAAAAATTCCCCCTGCGTTAGGTATGGATAAGGGTGCCAACCTTCCTTATCGTAAACTGCTGGTTTTGGGAACCACTGGGTTATTTGAAAAGATTCGCCAACATGGCCCAATCTAGAGAATTTAGCATCTGGAATTTTGACCAAAAAAGGAGTTGTGATTTCAATTGTTTTCCCTGGTTTGAGTGGTTTAGGTAGATTGACTTTACAAATATCAATATGATCTTCATGATAAGACCAAGACAACTTTTGGTCGCTGCTTCTAAAGTCTAATGAATCGATGAAACCAAGGTCCTTCTCATTGGCAAAATGAAATGCAAGGTTTCCGTCTTCGGTAAGCTGCTTGCCCATAGCAGTTGTTCTATTCCGGTATGCGTTAGGCCAAATATGGAAATAGATAAATTCCAGGGAATTTGGCGAATTATTGGTGTATTCAATTTTTTCATGCGCGCGTAGCATGAAGTTTTTATCATCTAATTCAACTTTTATGGTAGTGTTTACGGTTTGTTGAAAGTACTCTTGTCCGAAGACCGGATTCAGAATGGTAGTTATAAAAAAGAAGCTGACAAGGAGTTTGTAAGTCATTGTTTTTAAAATTAATTAAGTTGACGACGGTTTGAAGCTTTGAAAAGTTACATTCAATTTAAAACCATCTCATTCACGTCAAACCCTGTGCTTAAATTGGATCCTATGTCCACAACAGTTGATTTCAAATGTCTTCTCCCGAGGGTATTGACAATTTCTCAACAGTAAATTGCCCAACAGCTAATTAATTAGATTCAAATATTCTTGCTAGGCGATTTTCTAAAGCGTGTCCACGTAGGTTTTTGGCAATAATTTTACCTTCCTTATCGATCAACACGGTGAATGGAATACTAGAAAAACGGTAAGAATCAATTACTTCAGTTCTCCAACCCTTTAGGTCACTTACATGGTACGGCCAGGCTAATTTGTCTTGTTCAACAGCTTTTTTCCAGCGGTCTTTATTGCTGTCTAGCGAAACGCTGAACACCGTAAATCCTTTGTCTTTGTATTTGTTGTAACTCTTTACAACATTTGGGTTTTCGGCCCGACAAGGTCGGCACCAAGAAGCCCAGAAATCAATCAGTACATATTTTCCTTTCAGGGAGGATAATGCGATCGTTTCACCTTCGGGATTATTGAGTTTTATTTCTGGCGCAACCGCTCCAATGGCGGTGGCTCTCTCAAATTCCAATTGCTTTCGTTTTTGTTCAACGGTAACTTCTAACTTAGCGAGTTCTTTTACAAAAGCTGCGGTGTGTGAATTACTAGGGTGTTTCTCTTTTAACCCTTTACTCATCGACCGGTAGAGTTCAATATCATCAACAGGAACCAGGTATTTTTTTGCAGATAAACAGGCAAGAGAAGTAGCGTTTTCGGTTACGAATTTGTCACGAAAAACTTTAAACGCCTTGCTTATCGAATCTCGTTTTGAAGCGAGCTTTTCGGCTACGGAAGCGTAGTCTTCTGCTGCCATTGCTATTTTGCTCAGTTTCAGATTGGCGTCGCGCATGTTCATAACCTCCTTCAGCAGTAGGTACTGCAATTGAGAATCTTTAGACCCTGAAACTTGATAGTTTTCTGCAAAATTTGATGTGTCGGATTTTATCTTGGCTGTGGTTAAACTATCCAAGATAAGGGTAATTGATTCGTCGTTCAATTTGAGTAGGAAGAAATCGGACTGAGTTGTTGGAGCAGCTACTTCAAATTTGCCTCGCTTTCCAATAATACATGAGTCCAAAGTAACAAAACGCTTATCCTTTACCTGCTGCAAGTAAACTACTTTTCCTTTGCCATTTTTGATAACTCCCACAACACGAGCTTTCTTTTTTTCGGCCAAAGCAAAGCTTAATGTCAAACTAGCCGAAAGAATTACAATTAACGTTCTCATTGTTATCCGAATATTTCTTCAAGTTTTTTTTCAAGTGCCGGACCGCGCAAATTTTTTGCAATTACATTTCCTTCTTTATCTAACAAAACCGTAAACGGTATGCCAGAAAGTTTGTATGCTTGAGCTGGTTCGGACTGCCAACCGCCAAAATCACAAACGTGATTTGGCCAGGTCAATTTATCCGTCTTAATTGCATTCGTCCATTGTTCCGCATTTTGGTCCAGCGACACACTAAAGATATCAAAACCTTGATTCTTATACTTTTCATAAAGTTTTACCACGTTAGGATTTTCCATTCTGCACGGACGACACCAAGAAGCCCAAAAATCTAATAACACAACCGAACCTTTCTGGGCATGAAGGCTGATCTGCTTTCCTTCAGGATTGGCAAGTTTAATTTCTGGCGGAGTTTCGCCAATTTTTAAGAATTTTTCTTGTTCGGCCTGTTGTAGTTTTTGCTGTTCCATCATGGCTACCTGACGTTCTAGGCTTTTTACTTGATCACCAATTTGTTTGTGGTAGACCGAACCAGGAACTGTTTGTCCCAAACCTTCTTGCATTTTTTTGAAGAATGGCAAATCTGCTTCTGGATTTCTAAGATAAGATGCCGCAACAACCACAGCAGGAGAGGTTGAATTTTGATCTACGAAATTGTACACATAGGCGTTGTATTCATCTTTTATTTTATCCATTGCCTTTTGGATTTGCTCTTTCTCGGCATCATTTGCAGCAGGAATTAGCTGAAAGGTCTCTTGGTGCGAGCGCATTTTTTCCGTAATGTCGTCCACCGCGTGAAAGAAATTAGCGGCAATTTCAGAATGTTCAGAACCAGATACTTTGTAAGACTTGAATAATTCATCCTTAGGGCCAGTGACTTCAACTTTTTCATTTGGCGAAAGAATTAACAAAAGAAAGTTCTTTTCCGAAACGCTCAATCGATAATAGTTGATAGAGTCGTCCTGAACTTGAAATTCAAAATGACCATTTGCATCTGTTTCCGCGGTTAACGAATTATCGTATCCAGCTCCGTTGTATTTTCCTAATGTTAATGTAGTTCCAGCTCCATCTGCGATTGTTCCTGATACAATTGTGGTGCTTATTTTTTCTTCGGCACAGCTCATCAGGAGCAAACAAAAAAGTGATGAAATTAAAGTTAGTCGATGCATAATTATTGGCTTGGTACATTCTGCTATCTCGCAGAGATTTTTGTTAATGTAAACCACTGCAAATTATTGCAGCAGTTTCTGAATAATTTTATTCGTTGACTTTGGGTCAGCTTTTCCTTTAGACTCTTTCATAATTTGCCCCATGAAGAACCCAATTAATTTTTTCTCCCCACCTTTTAAACGCTCTGTTTCGCTTGGGTTGTTATCGAAGACACTTTGCACGATGCGTTCCAATTCGCCTTCGTCACTCTCCTGAATCAGATTAAGCTCATTTGCCAAATCCAAGGCCGACTTTTTGGGAGCTTGCACAAGCGCAGGGAATATCCTTTGAGTTGCTGCCGCATTCGAAATTTTGCCTTCTTCTATCAATTTGATCAGATCTGCAATAGCTTTTGGTGCAAGAGGAAATTCGTTGATTTCCTGTGCGTTTTTGTTCAGATGAGATTTGACGCTGTTGATGACCCAGTTTGCAGCCGCCTTATAATTTGAAGTTTCTGCAATTAATTGTTCAAAGTATAGAGCAATCCCTTTTGAATCGGTCAATACTGTGGCGTCGTATTCAGTAAGTCCATATTCCTCACAGTATTTTTTGAATAAGTCATTTGGTAGAGGAGGTAATTCGGAGCGAATGGCTTCAATTTGATCTTGAGTAACCAACAACGGTTGCAAATCAGGTTCTGGGAAATAGCGATAATCATGAGCCTGCTCTTTGCTTCGAAGTGCAGTGGTAGTTCCGTCTACAGCATTGAAATTTCTGGTTTCCATGTGAATAGTTCCTCCATTTTCAATGATCTCCGCTTGGCGATCTATTTCGTGCTCGATTGCTCTTTGTACGTTACGAATCGAGTTCATGTTTTTAACCTCGCATCGTTCCCCAAATTTTGTAGATCCTTTTGGCATTATGGAAATATTTGCATCGCACCGCAAACTACCCTCTTCCATGTTGCCATCACAAATGTCCAGATAACGAACAAGTTTTCTTATTTCCGTAAGGTAACTGTACGCTTCAGTTGATGATCGCATTTCAGGTTCGGTAACGATTTCAACTAACGGTACACCGGCCCTGTTCAAGTCAACCAGAGTATCGAAGGGGTCTTGATCATGCATGCTTTTGCCCGCATCTTCCTCCATATGAATACGGGTAATGTTGATTTCCTTTGGAGTTCCATCTTCCTTTTTAATCAGGATTTTTCCTCCGGTGCATATTGGGGTAGTATCCTGAGTTATTTGGTAACCTTTTGGTAAATCAGGATAGAAATAGTTTTTACGAGCGTAGTGCATTTCTTTAGTAATTTCCGAACCACATGCCAGCCCCAATCTAATGGCGTGGTTAATAACCTCTGTATTTGGTTTTGGCAAAGTGCCCGGATGTCCCAAAGTAACGGGGCTAATGTTAGTATTTGGAATTGCCCCAAACTCATTTGGATCATTGCTATATGCTTTACTTTTTGTGTTAAGCTGAGCGTGCACTTCGAGCCCAATCACTACGTCGTACTTATCTCTGTAATTGCTCATTATTATGCTCTTAAAAGTTCTTTAATCAATTTTGTTACCTGTGGCTCCACCTTTTCAGCCGCTCGTTGAACGTCTTCATGTGTAACTTCTACAATTTTTCCCTCCACTCCCAAATCCGTAATTATTGAAACAGCGAAGCACGGAATGCCCATGTGACGGGCGGCAATAACTTCTGGTACGGTGCTCATACCAACTGTATCTGCTCCTATTGTTCTTATAAACTTATATTCTGCAGGGGTTTCCAAATTTGGCCCAGTTAGCCCTGCGTATATGCCGGTGGCTACTTTGATGTTGAGTCGCTGTGCGATTTCATGAGCTTTAGCGATTGTTTTTTTGCAGTATGGTTCGCTCATATCAGGGAAACGCGTTCCCAATTCTTCGATATTAGGACCAATTAATGGATTTGTTGGAAATAGGTTGATGTGATCCGTTTGAATCATTATTTCACCGATTTCAAAATCCGGATTTACTCCGCCACTAGCATTGGATAAAATCAGTCGTTGAATACCGAGCGCTTTCATCACTCGAATCGGAAAAACAATTTCGTTCATCGAATAGCCTTCATAGTAATGAAACCGGCCTTGCATTGCGATCACCTTTTTGTCGCCTAGCTTCCCTAAGACAAGTCGTCCCGCGTGTCCTTTTACGGTTGAGGTAGGGAAGTTTGGAATGTCAGTATAATTGATTGCGTCGACGATCTCAATTTCGTTTACCAAACCTCCAAATCCTGTACCCAAAACAATACCTATTTCAGGTTCAAAAGAAAACTTGGTTTTTAAGAATTCAGTCGTTTTCTGAATGGTGTTCCACATAGTCAAAAATGAGCTTTTCAAATTCGTTCTGACGATCTATCCTAATTTCAATTTCGTAGTAGAAAATAGGTAGGTCAATTAATTCACTGCTATCCCACATTCTTACTGCATCTTTTTCCGTGGTTAGGATGCGTTTTTCGGCGGACCCAAAATTATAAAATGTTTTACGAATTGTTTGTAAGTCTTTTGGGCTAAACCTGTGGTGGTCTGGGAAAGTGATTTGGTTGTATTTCGCTCCCGCTCTATTCAATTCATCAAACAATGTACTTGGATTAGCGATGCCGGTAATAACAAGCCAATCATAACTCGCCAATTTATCTTTGGAAATGGTGTCGTGTTTTTCGGGCCAAACAGGTTTAATTGCACTGTAGGTAATTTTTGAAAAGAATATTGGGGCCTCGTGATAACTTTCAATTCTCCGGATAATTTCCTGTTTGGTTTGCTCCGAAATGTCCTCTGGACATTTGGAAACCACAATCGCATCGGCGCGATTAACTCTCTTTCGTTTTTCACGAAGGTTACCAGCGGGGAGTAATTGATCCTTGTAAAAAAGGTAATTGAAATCTGAAAGTAAAATATACAACCCAGCTTTAATGGCCCGATGCTGATAAGCATCATCCAGAAGGACTAACTCTAAATCCGAATTACTGAGTACTAGTTCCATCATTCCTCGGACTCTATTGCCGTCAACAGCAACAGAAATATCAGGGAATTTACATGCAAATTGTTTGGGTTCGTCTCCAATTTGGTTGGCACCAGTTTCAGTTGTGGCCAAAAGAAAACCTGTTGATTTTCTTCCATAGCCGCGGCTCAGCGTTGCAAGTGTGAATTTTTCTTTCAGCAGTCTAATCAAGTACTCGATGTGGGGAGATTTTCCTGTTCCTCCAACGGATAAGTTTCCTACACAAATGGTAGGGATATCGAATTGGCTAGATTTGAAAATCTGCGAGTCGAAAAAAAAGTTTCTGATTTCGGAAATCAGTCCGAATATCCAAGAAAAGGGCAGTAGCAAGCTCCTTAATTTTTTCATTGATTAACTTAGCTTCGCGATTATTTCGAGCGATAGCAACCAAATATAAAGACAGATTAATGAAGATTAAAGATATAACCAACTATTTGGAATCTCTTGCGCCTCTTTCGTTGCAAGAGTCGTATGATAATGCCGGATTAATTGTAGGAAATCCGGATCAAGAGGTAAACGGAGCTTTGGTCTGCTTGGATTCTACGGAGGAAGTTGTAGATGAGGCGATTTCGAAAGGAGTGAAACTTATTTTAGCTCATCATCCCATTGTGTTTTCGGGGTTGAAGAAATTCAATGGAACCAATTATATCCAGCGCGTGGTAATGAAGGCTATTAAACACGATATTGCCATTTACGCGGCGCATACCAATGTCGACAACATTAGTGGAGGGGTGAACAAAATCATTTCTCGCAAGTTAGGATTAGAGCAGTTACAAATTTTGGCGCCTAAGCCAGAGTCGATGTATAAGTTAATCACATTTGTTCCTAATTCGCAAGCTCCTGATGTTATGGACGCAATTTTTGCAGCTGGTGCTGGTCAAATCGGTAATTATGCGGAGTGCAGCTTTTCATCTTCTGGTAATGGAACGTATCGTCCACTGAGCGGAGCAAGTCCATTCGCAGGTACGGTCGGCACTCGTCATTCTGAAGAAGAAACCAAGGTAGAGGTGGTTGTTCCTGCTGAGGTTAGGCAACGGGTTGTTGCAGCATTAGTTGATGCACACCCGTATGAAGAAGTGGCGTATGATTTAATTGCTTTGGACAACAGAAACAAACAGGTCGGAGCAGGAATGATAGGTAGATTGACGCAAGAAATGAATGAAATTTCATTTTTGGATCACCTCAAAAGTGCTTTGAATGCAGGGTGCATTAGGCATACAAGATTGTTAGATAAACCAATTAGAAAGGTGGCTGTGTGCGGAGGTTCTGGAAGTTTTCTTTTGCCTGCAGCCAAAAGGGTTGGAGCCGATATTTTTGTTACTTCAGATTACAAATACCATCAGTTTTTCGATGCAGACGGAGACGTTATTATTGCCGATGTGGGGCATTTTGAAAGTGAACAATATACTGGGGAGTGGTTTGCGGATTCATTACGTGAAAAATTTCCTACATTTGCAGTCCATTTTACGGGTGTTAACACAAATCCAATAAATTATTTGTAAATGGCCAAAAAAGTAACAAAGGATGCAACCCCAGAACAGAAGCTGCGGGCTTTGTACGATTTGCAAATTATAGACTCTAAGATTGATCAAATAAGAACTGTTCGTGGTGAGTTACCGCTTGAGGTTCAGGACTTGGAAGATGAAATTGCTGGTCTGGAAACGCGGGTCAACAAGATTAATTCTGAAATAGAGGAGTTGAACTCTGAGATTAATGTTAAGAAAAACACGATAGAGGAGGCCAAGGCCGCTGTCAGAAAGTATACTGAGCAGCAAGGTAAGGTTCGTAACAATCGTGAGTACGATTCGCTTACTAAAGAGATTGAGTATCAAAATCTCGAAATGCAACTTGCGGAGAAAAGAATCAATGAGTACCGTGCCGGAATTGAAAATAAAAAAGAAATTTTGGCAACGTCTCAAAAGGAGTTTGACGGAAGAAAGACTGACTTGGATATTAAGCGATCCGAATTAGATGAGATAGTTGCTGAAACTAAAAAGGAGGAAGAAATTCTACTTGATAAATCTAAGGAGGCCGCTGATATTGTAGATGATCGTTTACTTAAAGCTTACTCAAGGATTCGAGGGGCATCAAGAAATGGTCTTGCTGTTGTTCCGGTTGAAAGAGGTGCTTCAGGAGGGTCTTTTATTAAGATTCCACCGCAGAGACAATTAGATATTGCTGCTAGAAAAAAGATTATTGTTGACGAGCACAGTGGACGAATTTTGGTGGACAAAGAGTTGGCAATTGAAGAAACCGAGAAGGTGAACAAAATGCTTGATAAAGCTCTTGGAAGATAAATGAACTTTTCTCCCTTTGGGAGTTGTTAAAAAAGGCCCGATGCATTGCACCGGGCCTTTTTTATATAATCAACGTTAGTTACTGGGGTATTTTCGTCAGTTTTAATCAGTTTTTGGCTTAACGCAATTAGAATAAAACGTATTTAAGTCCAATTCGATAGTCAAACAGGTCTCGAAGTAACCCTTTGAACATCATACTTTTAATCGTTTGTGAATACTCCAAATCAGAGCTCAAATCCATGCAGTATGGACCAAGAGCAAAGTTTAAATTCATCTCAAGGCAAAATATTAGATTGGGAGCAATCATTTTACCGTTGCCCCATCCAGTAATAATTCGCGGGTAAATTTTAGTAAAGTCTTCAGCATAAGTGGTTCTTATTTGATTGTTTACCCAGGTGTTTTCCTCAGCAGTGTTATTGCTAAACTTGAATTGTTGCATTTTTTTTGGCAGCGAAAGATGGGTGAACCCAAATCCGACTTTTAAATATGAGCCCAGAGGAGCAAGAGACGCATCATGCCTGTATAATTTGGCGCAAAATTCAAAACTGTTTGCACGCTCATACACATTAGATAATATATCTAATCTATGGCTTAAAAGGTTGTTCGGTGCAGGTTCAGGTAAGTTTATATGCGGCACGAAGTCTCCGTTATACCATGATTTGCTAAGACCAATTTTGAGTCGAGCATGTGAATACGAAAATTCCAATTCTACGTTGTTTGTTACAACCCATTCAGCACCAGCAGAGAATTTATAAGTGAATAAATGCCATTTGTTCTTAAATTTTTTTCCATTCCAGTATTCTATTGGTGCTATGTCCAATAGTCCTCCCGCTAATCCAAAACTTGTATTTACGGAAACAGTTTTTCCAATGTATCCAATCTGTGCTGAACAAATGCTAAGTATGATAGAAGAGCAAAATAGTGTAATTGCTTTTTTCATAATTGTTGCCTGAATTTGTGAATGTTAGTTGGTGCGCGCCTTGATTTGATATAATGAGTTGTAAAGGTGAGAATTGATAAGGTACTCAGTGTCGACTTCGTTCATTCCAAATGAATGGACCATTTTAGTTTCTCCATTTCTAAGGTCTAAAACAATACTATAGTAAAAAGTTTCGTAGAAGCCACTGAAATACTTCTTGTACAATCCCCAGGGGATTAATTGTTGTGCAAGGATGTAATACCAGAGCATGTTCACCTCATCGTGCATATAGGCTTCTGCTAGACGGTAGCTGTAAACACCGGTAAATCCTAAGTTGTAAGTCCCTATTTTTTTTGCAATTGGCTGGACGTATTCGGTGCTCAGCGGAATCATTTCAATTTCTCCATGCTGCATTGTTTCGTTAAACCACTCGGTAAGAATCGCAATTTGATTGAATTCTTCAACATCATCGCTTGCTAAATTTTTTGCACACAACATATTGGTCTGAAGCCCGACTACCTGGGCTACACTTTCAATTTGGTTGTTCAGTTTTATTCTACGCGCTTCCGAGTGTATCAGCTTAGAACTATTCTTGCGTTGATCGAATCTAATATACATGGGATCAAGTACAATAAGTTTATTCAAGCCCAATCGGTATTGCCCTTTCTTGGTTCGATTCTCTTGCTTGTACTCGTATTGTTGTTTCTTTTTTTCTGACATTTCACCGAGTTTTTTCTGCTCCTTTTTATTGTCGGACTTAACTTCCTCCCAATAGTTAAAATCATCTAAAAATTCTTCATTTTTCATGTTGTCGGAAAACGCGTACAGGTGAAAGTTGTCATTGTTCAGCGCAGTTCCTCGAGCACGTTTTTGAAGTTTCTTTTTCCTTTTGATTTTGTCGTATTTGCTCAGTCGTTTGTTTTTCGGCTTAGTTTCTACTGTGTCAATGATTTGAGATTTCAATTCGCTTCGCGCTTCTTCCAATGTTTTGTCATAAAAATCTGCCAGTCCTAACTCGCGATGGATGATCAATCCTTCGAAGAGGTCGTTCTTCATTTGTTCGAATAACTTGTCGTTTGGATATTTTTTTCTGAGTTCAAGCATGTACTCTAGCGCAATAACCTGTAGTTGGTCCGCGGATATTTTGGCCAAAACATGGTGCAGTGCTTGGGATTCGCCTTGAACCGTCTCTGGATCAGTTGAGATGTCATCGAACTGATCATGGGCTTGATAGGATGTCATTCCATACAGTGCTTTTGCAATGCTGTATTTTAAAAATCGGTTGTTTGGATATTGTTTCGAAAGTAGGAATGCGTTATAAATGGCTTTACCATATTCGGCATCGAGCAAGTTGCTTTTAATTGTTTCAAATCGAGCTAATTCTCTGGTTTTGATAAAATCTTGCTCCGAAACAATAAATTGTTTTGTTCCGAAACTATTTGCTTTTGTTGAGAGTAGTTCGTCGATTTTCTCTCTTCGTTTTAAAATGTTCGGGTGGAAACTTCGACTGTCATCATCATCTTCAACCTCTTCAATTGGTGCGATTGTGTCCAACAAAATAGATTTTGGAAATTTTAGCTGATCGGACTCCAAACAAGAAATGTCGAATTTAACATCGTCAAATGGCAAATATGAAAAACTCAAGACATCATACACCCCTTGCAACTCGGCCGGGTCATATTTGGTTTTCATATATTTTTCAAAGGCAATTGAATCTGCTTCCAATTCGCTTGTTTTGGAATACGTGCTTAGCAGGTTAACCGCATCGGATAAGTTGTTTTTTTTGTATTTTCCTTTGTTTCTCCGAATCTTTTGTTTTTCCATGAACCGGTTGATTACGTGTCGTTTCTCAATGTGGGCGAGCTCATGACCAAGAACAAATGCTAATTGGGCTTCATTTTCCAATTGGGAGATCAAGCCTGTGGTGACAAAGACGATTCCTTCATGGGTAGCAAAAGCGTTGGTTGCCGGAGATTTAAGGGTGTAGAAGCGTATGTTTTTTAGTTTCTTGTTTCGTCCGATCATTATTTTTCCAACTTTCTCAACGTATTCGGAGATTGGATCGTTAAATAAAACTCGACCTGAAGTAAGAATCTCGTTAAGCCAAAAGCTGCTTTTCAGGATAAATGCGCTTTTTGATTTTCGATCAAAAAGCGATTCGCTTTCATCAATTTCGGTCTCTAAACTTTCTTTGTATTTATCCGTCGCAAGACCAATGAAATCATCGGGAATGGGGGCTGAGCATGTAAGTGGTTTATAGTCATTTTCGAACTGCGAAAAGACGTTAAATGGGGCTGTTAGGGCCAGTAGCAAAACTGTTGCAAATTTCATTTGGAAAATCTGATTTTAAATAAACTGTGCCGCGAAGGTAATAATTTTGGGGAGTGGTTAAATGTATTTATCAGTTAATTATAAAGTATCGGTGGTTTCACTGTTAACTAAGCAATTCTAATTCAGCTTGATAAACTTCTAGTCTATCAGAAGCAAGCTCACGTTCTAGCT
>JAHDGY010000001.1 GCA_020631555.1 Flavobacteriales bacterium
GGTTTTTTAGATATAACAACCTATAACTTATTATAAACAACCGAATTATTGGCATTACGAAGTCTAAAAACAAAGCAATCCAATCAAGTATGGGCTTTGGATATCACCTACATTCCTATGCCCAAAGGCTACATGTATTTAGTGGCAATTATGGATTTGTATAGTCGATTTATAGTAGGCTGGAGCTTATCCAATACCATGGAAGCCAATTTACTTCCGCAGAATACGTGCAATATGTCAAGTCTTTGAAAACCACTAAAATTTCTATGGATGGAAAAGGTAGGGCTACCGATAATGCCAACATCGAAAAATGCGAGGCCTCGCAAAAGGCCTCGCATTCGAACACTGAAGAAAACTATTCTTCAAAACTAAATCACTAAACTATTGCAGTATCCCACGAAGATGGCTTCCCTATTGTTTTAATATTCTTTCCGAAGCAATTTTTCCTTCCTTAGAAGTCAAGTTCAGTTGGTAAATTCCACTTGGTATGTCGGACAAGTTAATGCGGTTATTGTCGGTCGTAATTGTGGTTGTTTTCAATAAATGTCCTGCCATATTATACAACTCCACTTTTCCTTCGATCTCAGATACCACCTCAATACTTCCTGCTGTTGGATTAGGAAAAACCTTTATTTCGGCTAATCGAGGAGAATTGTCCTCCAACAAATCTTCTCTAATAAGCATTGGCACTCCTCATAATAAGCATTGGCACTCCACAACGTCCGTTCTCATATATCCTGAAATTGCTAAACACTGTTTTACCGGCATTGGCACCGTTGTCGCTCATAAATCTTACTGCCTCTATTTCGCCATTATAATTACGTAAAGAAAATTGACGGCTAAGAGCATTTGAATCTGGCAAACAGAAAAACTTATCATCTTGTTGAGCGTCTGAAAACAGAAATGCCATGTACTCACCACAACCACCATCGTTTTGAATAGTAACTTCAAGAATCGTATTTGCGGTAACAGTATATGGATTTGGCAAGGTCAATTTGACATTCGCGTTATCAACAGACAACCTATTTGGTGAATTCGCATCGGCGGTAAAATCCGCAATATCTAAATTGTTCTGCCCATCAAAGTTTAGGCGACCTGATGTAGCTGATTGATGGAAATTAACAAAACTACAGGCTCCCATTGTGTCTGCGCAAGCAACCGCAGTCGAATCTGCCCTTTTGTTTATAGCTGCACGCACAGCTGCGTGTGCATTCAGCAAACCAGCTCCAAAACGGAATTGATTATTCTGGTCGATGGCCGTGTTAACGATAATTTCTCGAACTTCCCGTTGCGTCAAATCCGGATTAACAGACAACATCAACGCCGCAACACCGGATACCAACGGAGCGGAAAAAGATATGCCACTTGTTAATCGATACCTCATATTTTCACCATCGTATACATTGGTCCTTTCAAAATTCAAATATCTTAAAGGGATCACAACTCCATCTTCAATACTTTGCAATTCATCTAGGCCTGAAGGGGCCACCAAATCTAACCCGTTCCCGTGCGTAGACTATGCAATTACACTCCCGTCCTTTGCAATAGCACCTACGGAAATTGTATGCTGGCTACTTGCCAAACCATTGAGAGCTGCCGAGGAATCATTACCAGAAGAGGTTACCATTACACAACCCCGTCCATTACGCCCCGTTATTGCTGCGTATTCCAAAGACGCAGTTATCGCAGGAGCCAATTGTACAGTACCAGGGCTCCAAGACATATTGATAACATCAGCACCCATATCCGCCATTCTTCGGATAGACTCAGATCAGTATTTTGCCACACTAAATCTAAACCTAATCTTACACCAAACAGCTCGCAGTTGGGCGCAACTCCAGCCATTCCTTCTCCATCGTGGGCAGCCCCAATTATGGCTGCACAACCCAATCCGTGATTATGATCATCCTCATAGGGGAGGGCGTCTTGTCGCTCGTTATCTGCAGAAAAACTTAAATCCACACGATGGTTAGGCAACTCAGGATGTACCGGTAAACCTTTGTCATGTACGGCAACTTTAATATTTCTACATCCTTTAGAAAGTTTCCAGGCTAATTCTGCATTGATTCCAAATTGACTAGAATCCCTTAATTGAAATAGCTTACCATCTTGATACCAAGGCTCTGCAAGCGCAGAATGAACTTTGAGCTTCTCAATAAAATTAGGCTGCACCCATTTTACTGTTCCTGACTGTAGTAATTCGTGAGATATTTTGAACGCTTCGCCAACATCCTTGGTTTTAAAGGTTATCATACCGTAACTTTCTTTCTTACCGCTAACAGGATGCTGAGCAAGAACTTTGTTAAAATCTGATGTATTAGCACCTGATTTCAACTCCAATACCACAGTATTCGTAGCGTAGAAACATGCTTTATCATTTTCTGGAGTCAACGCAAATGAAACAAAGTCAATCTCCGGTTTGGTCGGAAATAATTTGCGAATGTCGTTAAGCTGATCTGACCGCAAAGGCTTTCTCAAGTTTTGACTGAGATACAAATCTTTTCATGCTAGACTGAAACTTTATCCGCACAAGTTCACGATTAACTTCCAATCCAACCCTTTGTCCTTCAATCGTCTGGTAATAGCGATACTCGTGATCAATTTCTTGCGAATTTGCCGTCTGAACAGCAACAGTAGGCAGCAACATCATGGTTACGGCCATTGATCTTAAATTTCTAATTATTCTCATTTGATAATTTTTTGGTTTTGAACCGTTTCAACAAACCAACAATTTTTTCACGAGATTTCAGTCGCAGAATTATCTAACGGCGATTAACTAAAAACAAGCAATTATATCTTCTGAAAGAATGATTCCAAAGATTAATTTTCGAAAACGCAAGTTCACACAAATTCCTCTGTATGCCGCATCAAACGAGTATTCCGTTCCATTTCATTCAAAAAATCCTCAATACGGCATTCAATCTACCACTAAGACTAAATTCAGTCGTTCCATAGCCATATTAAAAATATGTAAATCTGAATACTAACCAAATACCCTATTTGGTTAAATGGTGACGCACTTCAGCCGCCAATACCTTATTCTGATAAAATTGTGAAAACTACCATTCGAAAACCGCCATCAGAAGTGTTCAAATCATAGTACCGACCCAGATCAAAAACAAGGTATCGGTAAAAATAGCCTGCTCAGAAATGGAAAAAATAGGTTTACCAATCCGTTAGAAAACGGGGTGCTGGGTTAATATTCAAGACAAAGGCGCTTACTGTAAAATTGATAATTCAGTTTGAACCAAAATATTGCCTGAATCCCCCCTCAAAACATAGAAATCGAGCACTAAATTTGAATTTATAACAGCTTAACTAAACGTTTCGCCCCCCCTTCATTTGAATCGAAACACTATACATTCCCGCACTCAGGTGTTCAATATGAATCCGTTTTTGGGAATTAGTAACGTCCTCTCGAAGTACAATCTTACCCGATAAATCTTGAATTACTATTTCCAGTGCACGATTACAGGCTAATCGAACCGCTACTTCTTCCATTCTGAATTGCATAATCAACACCATCCATAATTGCAGGAACAGGCGAAGACGTGGACCAAGAGCAGTTAATTACATCCGCTCCTCTATCGGCTGCTAAATTAAAACCATCGCCAAGATCAGAATACGACAAAAGGCCATCGTAATCGGTGTTACGAATAGCAAACAACTCTACATTTGGAGCCACACCGGCAATGCCCATTGTATTATGTGATGCAGCAATAATTCCAGCACAGGCTGTTCCATGGCCTTTGCTAGATTTGGCGGGCAAACCTGTTCCGTTACCGTCCGCGCCAACTCCTAGATTCTCGTTCAAAGTGGATAAGTCTGGATGCGCATCTACCCCCATATCAAACACACATACTTTTATGGATGAATTTCCTTTGGTAATATCCCAAGCCTCTGGGACATCAATATTGTTGCTCTGATGCATGTAATACTGTTCCGAATAATAAGAATCATCTGGTGTTTCATGGTATTCGATGTTGGTAATAAAATTCGGATGACTCCACTGTACAATTCCCATTTCTTGCAACTTATTACTCAACGCAAGAGCGTCTGCGCAACTTTTTGTCTGAACACGATATACTAAATATAAAATTTCATCTCAAATTCGAAGCTAAAAGCTTGTGCGAGTTTAAACTCGCTTAACCAAAAAAAACTCACTATTGAATGGCTTCGAATTGCCAATTTATGAACGGCAAGCTCCTTCTGCCATTGATATTCCATAAACCAATTTGAACGCCTCTCAAATCTGCTGCTTTATTGACTAATCCAATCTGCACTCCTTTAGCTATGGTTGCTCTATTGACGATGGAGGCAACACTCAAGCCATTGAATTCATAAGCAAAATTAGATAGTCCAGATAAACTAACGCCCCTAACGGCAATTGCGGTAGAATAAATTCCGGCAATATTTAATCCTGATATTTCCCTACATCCATTGGACCTGATTAATCCACACGATATTCCCTTAATTTTCGTTTCCGTTTTTTCTTTGACATAGCTGCGGTAAAAATTAACGCTGTCTGGAAACCTCCCAATCCAGCTATCTTCAGCAAAGTCAAACCAGTCAACTGGGAAAATCTCCAAACTGACCCCGTTAATCTGCAACGAGTCCTTTAGTGAATTGTCTTTGTTCTTGAGGTTGATTGCCTTAAATCCAATTGCCAGCCCATTAATCTTTTCAACGCTACAGGGAGTAAACCATATTCCGTATCCTTTTCGATAGGTGGAGTCTTCTGACGAATAAACAAACCTGTCGGTTTGATACCCATAATAATCGTACACAATGCCGCGATCAACATAAACGTGTTTTAGCTCAAACTGGTCTAGAAATGGAATTAATTCGAACTCGGTCGAGTCATCACTATAGACTTGTGCTCGTTCACTGATAATTCGACAATTTTCCGATGACTTGTCAAAAACAAACTTGAAGTGCTTCATAAATTGCACGTCGTCGGTTTGAGAAAAATCACCATTAAATCCCAACTCCTTGAGCTGTGTATAATGTATCCCAATGGTATCAAAACGGTAGCCACCATAGGGATATACCTCCTCATTAATAAATGTTGTAAAGAACAATGAATCGGGCTTCACGTCTACCAAACGTCCAAAATAAATATGATTGTTGGATGTCTTGATATGGTAGGCGCAATTGCGCATCAAATAAAAACCACGCTCGTCAAAGGTTGACATATTGTCTCGCTCGACAATATCCTTTCCCTTTTTATGAATTAAAACAGTCCAACACTTATCCTGTCCCAGAAGCTCCAAACTTATCAGTTGAACTAAAGTAAGAGCAAGAAAAACAGGCGAATGAAGCAAATTCATGGATTTAGTATTCAATTGGGACTTGCTGAAAAGTAAAGATTTCAACTGTTCAAAAAGCATTTTGAGCAACTATTTTCACGTCAACCCCGTAATTAAAACATGATCTTGAACGATTCACCCAATCGCACCAAACTAAGGTTTTAATAAATGATTATTCGTTCCCTTGTAAGATTACCTTCTGTATTTGAACAATTCAGAATATAGGTTCCCGCATTAAGTTCAGAGCAATTCAACTTTAAATGATTCCTACCTGAATTCAGCTTAGCCCTTTTTACCACTTTACCCGTCAAGGAAATAACACTAATATCAAAAGTCGTTTCAGTAGAATTTAAACTAAAATTCAAGACCCCATTACTTGGATTTGGGTATACAGACAAATTTGCTCTTTTCCCACCGCCATGAATTTCAGAAGTAGAACCAGAATGCAACTTTATATTGTCTAGGTACAACAAACCTTGATTCGAAGAATTGTGATGTCTGAAATGGATGTATAAACTTTGACCTGAATAATCAGATAAATCTACCGAACGCTGAAATTCGCCACCACCATCGGGCAGGGTTTCGGTAAAAATTGGTTGTTCGGATAAATCCAATTCTGCCTTCGTAGAAACATAAACAGAGTAATTCTCATTATGCTTTCAAGATACTCCGGCTTTAATCGTAGATTCTTTGAGCACGAATTCATTAAGTGTCGAATCGGTACTATTAAGTTTAAAGTGATAGGTTTTTCCATTCGCATCGATCCCAGATCCCACCGTCCAGGACAAAATATTGTTAGAATTGTCAATAACAAAACTCTTGGAACTAGACAATAAATTATCAGGATTAGTTGCTTTAGAAGTGGATATTGCAACATATTTAGTTTTATCTACAATGCCTCTTCTCCAAATAGACTTATCTCCATCTAGGTCTTTACGGATCCAATTCGGAGTGAGATAAGCCGTTAATTCATTATCACCAAATCTCTCATCCAACAACTGTGCACGGCTTTCCATCATAAATCCGTGAACCACAAAAACACCTAAAACAGGCAGCGATTTGAGTAATGATGATTTAAGAAATTTGCAGGTACTACTTAAAGTGATTCTATTCATTTTCATAAAACTGGTCGTTTTAAATTAGTGGGTGTAAATGTACCTGATCGAACCAGACCAGTAACATACTTTATATCAAAAAGTAATGAACATCACTACCTAATTTGCTTTTGTTTGTAGTTATCCTAACAATAGGATCTTTCCGATACAGGAAATTCGAACGCAATGTATTATCTACTTTTTCCACTCGCGAAATGCTTGGATTTACTTGAAAGAAACCCGAAAATTAAATGAATAAAAATAGAGCTGTGTTACCCAAAAAAACAACAAAAAAGCCCATGGCACTTGCCATGGGCTTCGATAAATAGATTAATGAAAAGCTATTATAGCTTAACTATTTTCGTGTTACTGATTCTATTATCTCCAGATATTTTTAAGATATAACTACCTGAAGGAAATTCATCTAAAGAGTGTACCGTTTTTGAGCTATTCAGTGTCTTAAGCAAAGTTCCACTCAAAGAAAACAACTCTAGTTTATCCAATTCACTTCTGACAGAATTCGTTATGAAAAATTCAGATTCAAACGGATTCGGATAGATAGAAAAACCAGAAAAGTCATCATTTGAATCCAAATTGGTTGTTGTCCCACAAGCTAAACTATATTCAGCTTCATCATCTTTTGACCATGTTTCATTAATATTTGACAACTGACTCTCATTTAATTGAATGCAACTTAGCAAGTTTTTTTCGCAGTAAAGTCCTCGTAAATCCAAATTCTTAGAAACATCCAAGGACGTAATTTTATTACCTACACAATTTAATCCTATCAAATTCAAATTATTAGAAACATCCAATGCGGCTATCGAATTTTCATAGCAATCTAACATGACTAACGCAACATTTTTAGACACATCCAATGCGGTTATCAAATTGTCATAGCAGTATAACTGATTTAATTTTAAGTTTTTAGATACATCCAAAGTAGTGATAGAATTACTATTACATCTAAGAGTAGTTATGTTAACAAAATGCTCTATTCCTTCAAGAGATGAAATATTACTACCCTCTATATTTAAAAAATCCTGAGATTCTGCTTCAGTTTTTTGAATTTCTCCGTCGGAATTTGCATCCACGTCATAGTCTAAAAGTGCTTTTTTAAAATTTGTATCCGGAATATTTATGATTTGGGTTTGAGCTGTCGCTGAGCCATAAAAGGTAGCAACGGAAAATGCACATAGAATTATTTTTTTCATACTGTATAAAAATTAGAGGTTAAAAAATTTTGTTTCGAAAAAAACAATAAAATCATTACAATCATCGCAATTAACCGAGGATCGGTTTTAATTAATAAGCCATTACAACAAACATTTATAGGATCGGCAATTTCGAGGACAACTGGGCAGCCCATATAGTAGGATTCGAGACAATATTTGCATGGGACGTGAGTGACGGTAGTAAGAGTATGAGCAACTACGCGTTCAAATAACTGAGTTCATCTGGCAGTTCATAAGTTTTAATAACCCGGTCTTGAAGTCCAAAAATGGATGGGTATCTTTATCGTCTCCATTTTCATTACATGTATTTAATATTTGATACCGAAACCACCGGGCTTCCTAAGGATTTTAAGGCACCAATAACTGACACCGACAACTGGCCAAGGTGCATTCAAATTGCATGGCAGCTGCACGACGATCTGGGAAATTGCATCGAGCACAAGGATTATCTAGTTCAGCCCGATGGTTTTTCTATTCCCTACCAGTCGGAACAAATTCACGGTATTTCTACAGAACTTGCACAGGCAGATGGTATTCCTTTGGCCAATGTGCTTCAGGAATTCAATGACGTACTTAACCGATCCACTTTTGTGGTTGGACAAAACGTTGGCTTCGACGTTAACGTTATGGGGTGTGAGCTCTATCGAGAAAGAGTTGCCAATAAACTGCAAGAGCTTCCGGTTCTAGATACCTGTACGGAAACCACTGCCAACCTGTGCAAAATTCCAGGCGGTCGAGGTGGTAAATTCAAACTCCCAACACTTACCGAACTTCACCAGCATCTATTTGGACAGGCGTTTAGTGAAGCGCATAACGCAACGGCCGATGTTGAAGCAACAACAAGATGTTTTCTCGAACTAATTAGATTAAACATCTACTCCCCTGCCGAATTGCAGTCTGACGAGGGATACTTAAGAAGATTTAAGGAGCATAATCCATCCCAATTTGAAACGATTGGACTTACGCATCAAAACCTTAAAGAAGCAAGTGCCAAGTTAAAATCAACCGAATCTGAAGGGACGGATGTTACTTCCGAAACCATCGCGAAAAACATTGAGGCATTACAAGATGTATCGTTTTCGCACTTCCACAATCACTCCCAGTTTTCGGTACTGCAATCCACCACTCGCGTGGAAGATTTAGTGAAACGAGCGGTTGATGTAGGCTGCCCGGCAGTAGCGCTTACGGACGTCGGAAATATGATGGCGGGATTCAACTTTGTAAAGGCTGCTTTGGGTCACAACAAGGGCGTTCAGAAACAAATATCTGAATTACAAAGCCAACTGGAACCGACCGAAGAAGAAGCTCCAATTGAACCTCAGGAGGCGGAAAAAATCCAAAACCAGATCGCCAATTTAAAACGGCAAACGATCAAACCTATTCTAGGTTGTGAGTTTTTCGTGTGTTCAGACCGACACAACAAATCGGTGAAAGACAATGGGTATCAGATTCCAATTCTTGCCAAAAACAAGGCTGGTTACCATAACTTGGCGAAACTAGCTTCGGCTGCGGAAGTCGAAGGAAAATACTACGTTCCGAGGGTGGATAAAACCATCATCGAGGAATTAAAGGAAAACTTGATTGTTCTTTCCGGTGGACTGAATGGAGAAATCCCGAAGAAGATTTTAAATGAGGGAATCGAAAAAGCAGAGGAAGCTTTTATCTGGTGGCACGAACAATTTGGCGATGATTTTTATGTGGAACTGACACGCCACGGATTAGAAGAAGAACGAATTGTAAACGCCAAACTACTGGAATTCTGCACCAAGTATGGTGTGAAATATATCGCGAGTAACAACACCTACTACCTCAACCAGGCGGACGCTCAAGCACACGATGTGCTATTGTGCGTAAAGGACGGTGAAAAACGAGAAACTCCAATTGGACGTGGACGAGGATTTCGATTCGGATTTCCAAATGAAGAGTTCTATTTCAAGTCTCCGAAGGAGATGAAAAAGCTTTTTGCAGATTTGCCGGAAGCAATTAGAACGACTAACGAAATTGTAGAGAAAATCGAAACGTATGAACTGGCTAGAGATGTACTGCTACCTGCATACGATATTCCAGAAGAATTTCAAGATCCTCGCGATGAAGAGGACCCAAGTTTAAAGATTGGAGAAAACAATTTGCTGCGTCACCTCACCTACGAAGGAGCTACAAAACGGTATGATGAAATTACGGATGAAATCCGGGAGCGATTGGATTTCGAACTTGCCACAATACAAAACACTGGATATCCTGGGTATTTCCTAATTGTTCAGGACTTTTGTAACAAGGCACGAGAAATGGGAGTTTCCGTAGGGCCTGGTCGAGGGTCGGCTGCTGGTTCGGCTGTTGCCTATTGCATCGGAATCACGAATGTCGACCCGATTAAATACGACCTACTTTTCGAGCGTTTTCTGAATCCAGACAGGGTATCCCTTCCCGATATCGATATCGACTTTGACGACGAAGGACGAGGTCGCGTAATTCAATACGTAATCGACAAATACGGAGCAAGTCAGGTTGCGCAGATTGTTACGTACGGAACGATGGCCGCAAAATCTTCGATTCGAGATACTGGCCGAGTTCTAGACCTTCCCCTACCCGATACCGACCGGATTGCGAAGCTGATTCCGGACATGTCACTAAAAAAGATATTTGGTTGGTCCGAAGAACAGTTGGCAAATAAATTGAACAGCAAACAAATGCTGTTGGTGGCGGAACTTAAACAGATCTACGATTCTAAAGAATTGCAAGGTGAGGTGTTGCGACAAGCACACAAGCTGGAAGGCTCGATGCGTAACACTGGTATTCACGCCTGTGGTGTAATTATTACCCCTGAGGACATTCGGGAATTAGTGCCAGTTGCTTTAGCCAAGGATTCTGATATGTATAGCACTCAGTTCGACAACTCCGTTGTTGAATCTGCAGGTCTGTTGAAAATGGATTTCCTCGGTCTGAAAACCCTGACTTTGATCAAGGATGCGATTAAAATCGTAAAGGCTAGACACGATATTGACATAGATATTGAGGCCATTCCGCTGGACGACGAGAAAACCTACGAACTATTCCAGCGAGGCGATACGATCGGAGTGTTCCAGTACGAATCTCCCGGAATGCAGAAATACATGCGTTCGCTTAAACCTTCGGTATTTGCCGATTTAATTGCAATGAACGCATTGTACCGACCGGGACCATTGGAATACATTCCTTCCTTTATCAAAAGGAAACACGGAGAGGAGGAAATCACCTACGATCTCGATGCTTGCGAAGAATATCTGAAAGAAACTTACGGAATTACAGTTTATCAGGAGCAGGTGATGTTACTCTCTCAAAAACTGGCAGGATTCTCCAAAGGTGATGCGGATATTTTGCGTAAAGCCATGGGTAAGAAAATAATGGCGCTGCTAGACAAGCTTAAACCACAGTTTATTGAGGGTGGAGCAAATAATGGCCATGACAAAAAAATATTAGAAAAAATCTGGAAGGACTGGGAAGCATTTGCTTCGTACGCCTTCAACAAATCGCACTCTACTTGTTACGCTTGGATTGCTTACCAAACAGCATATCTAAAGGCCCACTACCCTGCCGAATACATGGCGGCCGTTCTGAGCAACAACATGAACGACATTAAACAGGTGACCTTCTTTATGGAGGAATGTCGAAGAATGGGCTTAGAGGTTTTGGGGCCAGATGTAAATGAATCGTATTATAAGTTCGCCGTAAATAAGGAGGGTGCAGTTCGCTTCGGATTGGGCGCAATCAAAGGTGTGGGAGAAGGAGCCGTTCAGGCTATTGTAGATGAGCGCAAAGAAGCTGGTAGTTACCTTTCTATTTTCGATTTCGCCAAGCGAATTGATCTAAAAGCAGCCAACAAAAAGGCTTTTGAAGGCATTGCCCTTGGCGGTGGATTCGATTCGTTCGAGATTTTTCACCGTGCTCAATTTTTCACTGAAGACAATGGCTCATCGTTCCTAGAGAAAATTGTGAAATTCGGGGCGGCTTTTCAAAGTCAAAAAGACGCACCACCAGATTTATTTGGGGACACTGTGGCTGTTGAAATCGCTGAACCTAAAGCTCCAATCTGTGAAGAATGGACGGCCATGGAAAAGCTTTCGAGGGAGAAAGAAGTTGTCGGAATCTATATTTCTGGCCACCCATTGGACGATTTTAAACTGGAAATCAAAAGTTTCGGAAAAGGAACTCTTAAACTTCTAAACGACGATTTAGCTAATATCAAAAATCAGGAGCTAAAACTAGCTGGCATTATTTCCATCGCGGAGCATAGAATGACTAAAAATGGTAAGCCATTCGGCACCTTGGAAGTGGAGGATTACGAAGCTGGTTTTAAGTTTTTCCTTTTTGGAGAAGATTACTTAAAACTTAAACACTTCCTCGTGGATGGTAGCTTTGTTTTTATTCACGGAAAAGCGGTCACTAGGAAATGGAGTAAAGATCCAAACGATCTGGAATTCAAGATTAGTAGTATTGAACTATTGAGTGAAATCCGGGAAAAACTAGGTAAAAAAATCCGGTTAAAAGTGGACGCAAACCATGTTAACGATGAATTTGTTGAACAACTAGGGTTGGCTTTAGAAGAACACCAAGGAAGCTGTTCTGTTGTCGTATCAATTTACGATCCGTTATCCAAAGTGAAAGTAGATATGCCTTCCCGAGCTAGTGGAGTAACATTGGAAAACGAACTCCTTCAAAAATTGGACGACATTAAAGAGCTTGAGTATTCTATCGGATAGGCGACCAATGTCAATTAACCAAGCGGAGAAGTGATGATAACACAAAACAAGAACGTATATTTAGTCCAGGTTTTGAACAAAACAAAATTGTCAGCCTTAACTAATTGAACTTTAATTAAATTAAAAAATGGCAGTAGAATTCACAGAAGCGAATTTCGATGAGTTAGCACTTAAGTCGGAAAAGCCCGTATTAATAGATTTTTGGGCTGAGTGGTGTGGACCATGTAGAATGATCGGACCGCTTGTAGACGAAATTCATAACGAATATGAAGGTAAAGCGGTTGTTGGAAAAGTAAATATTGACCAACATCCTAACATCGCAGCCAAATATGGAGTGCGAAATATTCCAACCGTTCTATTTTTAAAGGGTGGAGAAATGGTGGACAAATCCGTTGGAGCTGTTCCAAAATCAGCACTTACCGAAAAGCTTGAGGCACAACTCTAATTGTGCAATGACTTTACTAAATCCTCGTAGCTCTGCTGCGGGGATTTTTTTGTATCATTAAGGCAATGACGGGAAAAATTGATGAACAACGAATTCGGGAACTTGGTGGCATCGAATTGCTAGCAAAACAGGTTGTTGAAGGTTTTATAACCGGATTGCATAAAAGTCCGTTTCATGGTTTTTCGGTGGAATTTGCCGAGCATCGTCTGTATAACAAAGGCGAATCGACCAGGCACATCGACTGGAAATTGTACGCGAGAACGGAAAAACTATTTGTCAAACGATACGAGGAAGAAACCAATTTAAGGTGCCAGATTGTAATCGACAACTCATCTTCCATGCAGTTTCCACAAGGTATCGAGAACAACAAAATGCATTTTGCGGTACACGCAGCGGCTGCAATCAGCAATTTACTGTCTCGACAGAGAGATGCAGTTGGACTATCCGTCTTCAATGAGAAATTAGATCTCCACACTCCAGCCAAATCTTCCGGACCTCATCGGCGATTCCTTTTCCAACAATTGGAAAATCTGCTCGAAGAATATCGCGAACAGGATGCGCGACAGACTTTTGTCGTGGATTCACTCCACCAAATAGCGGAAAGCATAAACCGAAGATCGCTAGTTGTAATATTCAGCGACATGATGGACAACTCGGATCAACACGATAAGATTTTTTCAGCGCTGCAACATTTAAAACACAACAAACACGAAATTATACTATTCCACACAGTAGATTGGAAAAAGGAAATCGATTTTGAATTCGATAATCGACCGTACACTTTTGTGGATATGGAAACCAACGAACAGGTAAAAATCACACCTTCACAGGTTAAAGACAATTACCGAAATAAAATGGAAGCAGCCCGCAAAAATCTGAAACTAAAGTGTGGGCAATACGCAATTGATTTTGTGGAAGTAGACATCAATAAAGGATATTACCAGACCTTGTTGGAATTTCTCATCAAGCGGCAAAAAATGATTTGAAATTTACTCGTCTTCAGTTACAATTCCAAACTGCAATGTAGGAGTATTAAATTGTCTGGAAGAACCTCCGTAAACAACGTGTAATCCGGGTTTAATTTTCGTTCTACCAATTTTAAATGGTCGGCAAATACCATAGTAAATATCCGCATAATGGTAATTCGCCTCCTTAATAAATAGGTAGTTCATTCCGCCAAAAGTTTCGAATTTGAGTCTTCGAAGGAGTGGCAGATTCTGCAACAAAGTCCCCTTGAAATAGTGCGTGTAATGCGCTTCTGCATACGGCTTGGTAGTCACAAAAGTAGACTCCTGCATCTGATTCTCGTATGGAGAGGAAAAGAACCAAAAATCGCTGCGCCCAAACACCATTTTGTCTTCGTAGCGCACTGATCTTGTGTTTAAAAACTGACCCGTTTCAAGTTCAAATATTGAAATTCCAAATTGCCCCACGTTCATCTTCTGCAATACATTGAGGGATAGAAAATCGTAGTTAAGTATACTATTTAATATTCCCGGAACCGACTTTTTATATTCCAACGTAAAAGTTGGCCAACGGCTACCTAAAACAATCTTCTCATTCCTATCAATCATATACTTTTGATTAGGAGTGAATTTCAATTTCGTAGCGAATCTAAGCGTACGATAACTAGCAAACGATCGCGCCTCAGATTCCGGCGCAATATTCGAAGAAAAATAACCTGCCTTATATTTCTCCACAGAAGCATTATTCGCCAACGCAACATCCTCTGACAGATATAGCCCATTTAGCAACTCATATTTTCCGCCTAAGGTAAACTGGGTTCTTTCCACAAAGTTGGTTGGTTCAAAAGCATTGATAACTGATACGGGCTCAGATACATATAAAAAATTATGAACAACCGACGCTGAAACTGTTCCAAAATGCCGTGGGATAAATTTGTAGCTCACCCCTATCGATCCTTTAAGGTCGTTGTTTTCCAATCCATAGCTTGGCTCAAGATCGACTATAATCTTCCGTCCATTTTCATATTTTTTTTCAACTTCCATACTTGGCTGAAATCGAACTCCTCCAAAGCTAAATGGATCCCACATACCTAAGATTGGCATGAAATAAAACCGACGGTCCTTTTTCCGATTATAATTGGTAACTCCCGCCCAAAGAATTTTCTTATAGTTAATTCTATTGTCTACGCTATCAATGGAATCGAGATAGGATTCTGCACTATGTGCGACGCGAATGCTGTCATCCCGAAATATGGCTCTTCTCTCTTCTGGCGTTAATTCAACCGGGCGACTTTCGTTCCAAAAAGTACTATCCTTATCGTAGGCTTCCTGAGTAGTTACAGAAAGTTCATTCTTAAAATATCTTTTAGGAAAATCTACATTAAACTTAAAATCGGAGTACAACACTTTTGTTTGTCCTTTATATTTCGTTTTTCCCACCTTGGTGAGGTAATCAAAGGTCTGACCAGAAACGATCCAAATACTGTCCTCAACCCGCGTATATTCTTGGTTTAGTTTAAACTCGTCGTAAGTTCTCAAACTCCCTCCATCGATTTCGACTTCCACTTTATTTATGGCAAAACTTCCTTCAATAATATCAATGTATCCGCTTGTAAACGTATTGTTTCCCTTGTTTCTTGAAGTCAATTTAATGTGGTAAACCATTAGGGTATCCAAAAAATAAATCCTTTCCAATTTAAACTTGTAGGACAGAAACGATGTCATATGCAATGGCGAAATAATTGGAATTTCAGCTAGACGATTCGCACGAATAAAATTCGCGTAGAAATCATATTGTTCTTCCGATGTGTTCAGATAATAAAGGTACCTTGAGACTCCAACCTTCTTGTATCCTTCTCTGATTTCCTTGTAATCATTTGGTGCGTTAAACACACGAAAAGTCTTTATCTCAACCAAGTTAACATCGCGAACCGAATCCTTTATAGTTTCGATCGAATCAACTTTGTTAACATCAGTGCTATCCCGATTCTTTTGTTTTTGGCGATCCTTCTTATCAATTTCTAACTCGGTTGCCTTAATGTAGACATTACAGGTTGAGCTTTCAATTTGCGAACGATTCTTACTTCGAGATCGGATTGCCTCTCGAATAATGCCGTAAGCAGGGTCTCTTTTGTTAGCCTTTACAACAATTTCATCGAGCTCCTTTTGGTTCACGTCCATCCAAACATCTAATTTTTGGTCCTCCGATCTAACGATAACCTGCACTACCTTCCTTCTGTAGCCCATTGCATTAAAAATCAAGTCGTTAACACCCTCTTGCGCCCAAATAACAAATTCTCCGTCGACATTTGCCACAGCGCCCTTATCCGCTTTCTTAAGAAACACTTGTGCAAATGGTATTGGAGTGTTTTTGTGATCTCTAACAACTCCACTAACCTGTACTTGACTAAAAGAGTGAAATGAAGACAATAAGAAAATTGCTATTAGCAAACTACCCCGATCCCAATTCACGCCCAACCACTCCATCGAAATCAAGGCCGATATTCTAGTTCTTTTTCTCCCCATGTAGGCAAAAATCATCTTCAAATAGTATCGATTCGAATCTTAGACGATTCTTCACTACCAATTGTTACAGATCTATTTCATTGCCAAGCAAATGTGCATTAAATTGCTCAGGCTCCCACAAACCTGACACCCTTTTTAACAAAGTTTAACTGTTAATAACAAGCTAAAATGAGCACACAAAAAAAAGGGAGCATAACTCCCTTTCAAATATTGGCAGAATCCTACTTTACAACTACGAGACGCTGTGTTGAAGAATATCCATCCGCTTCAACAGTGAAATCTGGAGCTTTGAGATAATTTTGAGCCATTCGAAAATCTGTTTTGAGGTGTCCGATCACTGGTTCAATGGCGGCTTGGAAGTAGTTATGAGTCCAATTTTATTTCCAAATTCATAGGGTTTGTGCAGGTACTGCATGTACGGGTTCATTTGCCATGATCTAGCCAATGTCTCATCGCCTAAAATGCGTCCAACTATCAAATCCTTTGTTCTCTTTATCTGAATGGTGCTTCTCTACAAGCTTTTTAAAAACTGAACGGTCAATCTTTTTGATAATCTGCGCAAACAGGGTAATAGTACTCATCAGAGGATCGTGTTTTTTTTACGAGCCACAAAGTAATTTTTGGACTAAAAACTAACCTCTCTTTTTTTTATCTAGGACGCTATTGACCTAGATTGATAATGGCTGTGTATTTCTGGGATTATGTTTTATTTTCAGCCTCGGAAATATGAAGTCCCCATCGCATACTATACTTGTAGATCATTATCAAAATTGCTTTAGAAAGCATGGGGATAATCACTTAGGAGTGGATTGGCCAAATGCACAAGATGCTGAACTGCGCTATAGGGTGGCTTTGGAAATTGTAAAGGATAAGACCATTAAACCCAGTATTCTGGATGTAGGCTGCGGAACCGCAGGTATGTTGGACTATGCGCGACAGCTTGGAATACCCTTGAATTATGTCGGGCTAGATTTAGGAGAATTATTTGTTGAAAAGTGTCGAGAGAAGTTCCCAAAGATCAATTTTTATCACATTGATTTGCTTCAGGATTCAGACCAAATCCCCAATTTTGATTATCTCCTCCTAAACGGCGTATTTACGGAAAAACGTGAATTGTCCTTCGAAGAAATGTGGGAGTATTGTAAACAGATGATCACAGTCTGCTTTGCAAAAGCGAAGATCGGCATGGCGTTTAATGTAATGTCCAAATTTGTGGACTGGGAAAGGGACGATCTTTTTCATCTAAGCCATGATTTGTTGGCGGATTTTTTGACCAGAGAAGTCTCACGAAACTACGTGATACGAAATGATTATGGGTTGTATGAGTATTATGTATATCTGTATAAGTGATTGCTGATGGCTAGAGTGGTGATTTTTGGAAAGCAAGATTTGGCCGAACTGGCGCATTATTATTTGACCAATGATTCGGAACATGAGGTTGTAGGATTTTCCGTTTCACGGGAATATCTTGATGGACAGGCAACATTTATTGGACTTCCACTAGTGTGCTTCGAGGAAGTTGAGGACACATTTCCTCCGGATGAATTCTCGTTTTTTGCTCCGATGACTCATGCCGGAATGAACCGCACCAGAGAAAAGGTATATCGTGCCATTCAACTAAAGGGCTATGCAATGATTAGTTATGTAAGCAGTAAAGCTACGGTAACGAATAATCAGATTGGAGAAAATTGTTTTATTCTAGAAGATAATACCCTTCAACCATTCACAAACATTGGAAACAACGTTGTTCTTTGGTGTGGTAACCACATAGGCCATCATGGCGAAATAAAAGACCATGTTTTTCTTACATCCCATGTAGTTGTTTCAGGTCATTGTATTGTTGAGCCATATTCATTTATTGGTGTTAATGCTACAATTAGAGACGGAGTAACAATATCAGAAGGATCGTTGATCGCGATGGGAGCATTGGTTACCAAATCAACTGAACCTTGGGGCGTTTATAAAGGTAGTCCGGCTAGAAAAGGAGATAAATTGAGCAATGAAATTTGAGATGGATTAATGAGGTGGGTCAAACAAGGAGTCATATTCAATATTTCCGGAAATCAATCTTGGAGTCGGTCGCATGCTCAAGTTCCTGTAGTTGATGTGTTTGAAGATGATCGTTGGCGAGTGTATTATGCAACTCGCGACGAGCAAGGCAGGAGTAGAATAGCTTATTTTGAAATTAAGAAAGATCGTCCAGACGAAATCATACAAGAATGCACCAATCCTATTTTGAACTTAGGTCGGCTAGGTACATTTGACGATTCTGGAATGATGCCAAGTTGTATTATTCGTCAAGAATCAGATATTTATTTATACTACATCGGTTGGTCGATAAAGCAGACCGTTCCATTTCAAAATGCCATTGGTTTGGCCAAGTCAGCGGATGGAGGTGCTACTTTCAAACGTGTCTTTGAAGGGCCGATAATTGGGGTGGATGCCGTTGATCCATTTTTTACCGGTACATGTTATGTTTTGAAGGAAAAACATGGATTTCTGGTCTATTATCTGAGCTGTATTGGATGGAAGAAAGTGGATAATAAGCAGGAACCGCTCTATCATTTGAAAATTGCTAAGTCAACAGATGGAATCCAATGGAAAAAAACAGGAAAGGTTGCAATTGAATTGTTAGATGGCGAGGGAGGAATTGCCAGTGCTTCTGTGCAAAAAGATCAAGGTATTTATAGAATGTGGTTTTCGGTCCGAGGGGCAAGCGGCTATCGAGAAGGAGGAAGTGCATCTTATCGAATTTGTTCAGCAATTTCGCAAGATGGAATGAGTTGGAGCAGGGAGGAAGGCATAGCCGTAAACGCATCCGAACGTGGCTGGGACAGCAAGATGACAGCATATCCTTATGTTCTACGAGATCAGGATACCTTATACATGTTTTACAATGGAAATGGATTTGGTCGTACCGGAATTGGTTTAGCAACGTCCAAAATAAACGGAAGTGAATGAAGCTTGCCGGAACGGAATATGTTGAACACTGGCCTACCAAGGTAGATCAAAATCCAGTTGTTTCGGTAATTGTACTAGCTTATAATAATGAAGCGTATATTGAAACGTGCGTTAGGTCGATAGCTGAACAAAACACCAATTTTCCATTTGAGATTGTGTTAGGAGAAGATAATTCCATGGACGGCACTCGGATGATCTGTAAACAGTTGGCAGATAAATTTTCAGCCAAAATAAAGTTGATTTTGCATGATCGTAGAAATGTAATGAGAGTAGACGGAATAGCAACAGGATTTTACAATCTCATATACGGTTATCAATCTTCCAAGTCAAAATACGTTGCTATTTGTGATGGAGATGACTATTGGCTTGATTCGAATAAATTACAACGACAGGTTGATGAACTGGAGCAGCATCGAGACGTCAATTTGTGCGTAACTAAAACAGCTACTGATTCTATTTCTGGGTTATCATACCCCGACAAATATCCTGTTCAAACGAGATTTGCATTCGAAAACTTGGTTGCTAATTGGTTTGTTAATACATCTTCCATGATGTGGCGACGGTCTGCATTGGAATTTCCAAGTTGGTTATTCGATTGTTTAAGTTTTGATCGACTTTGGAGTTATTTGTTGTTAACCACAGGTTCTGGGATATTAATTCCTGAATACCTGTCCTGTTACAGAGTTCACGAAGGAGGAATTTCGAACCGGATGACTGACGAGGGGTTAAAACGAATTAAGAAATTTCTTGGCTACCTGGACCGGGAAGAATTTCATGAATTTCAAGGAAATGGAGGTCCGATAGAAGGATTGAAGAAGTACGAAATGAACAAAATGAAACTTATGACCAATCCGAGTTTTTTCAAAAGAAATTTGTTGCTGGGTAAATCAATTTATGCGGACAGAAACAACGAATTGCGTGTAAAAAATTTACTGCATGCTGCTTGGCCAAATTTGACCACCGCGTTGTTAAAAATGAAGAGATAGTATTTTTATAATTACCCATGAAAATCCTTCTTTTTTACCAAAATAATAACCGGTCAATTTTTTTCGAATCATTGCTGAAAGAGTTGCAGAACGTCGGGCATTCTGTTGCCGGTTTGACCCTAATTGAAAAAGGAGCTTTTCATGATGGTATGGAAAAAATTGGAATTGAGTCGGATAGTTTGAACGTGGATAACAATTGGTCGATGCGCAAACGTTTGTTGGTCGGCGCTAAACGATTTCGTAAATATTGTAGGCGAGAAGAAATTCAGGTGGTTTATTCTCATTTACAACAGGCCAATTTGGTTGCGCTAATTGGTCGAAAATTCAGTCAAATTCAGGCTTTTCCATGTCGTCATCATGTTGATGTTGTAGCTCTAGGTAAAAACATAAATGCTAAGCGCTTAGATCGATTGGTCAACAGGATGTCAGAAAAGTTAATTGTAGTTTCTAATGTTGCGAAGGAATATATTGTTGAGCGCGAAGGTCAAAATTCTGATAGCGTTTTTGCCATTCCGTTAGGTTACGATTTTGCGCTTTACGGTGAATCACTTAACGCTGATGGCTTGCGCTTGAAATATTCTCACGATATAATTTTGGTTATGATAGCCCGTCATATTCCAACCAAAAATCACCAATTAGTAATTCGGGCCATAGCAGAGTTAACTGAATCTGGATTAGACGTTGGATTGATTTTGTTAGATCAAGGGCCTCTTTTGGCAAGCAATAAGCAGCTTGCCGTGCAATTAGGAATTCAGCATAAGGTTCACTTCGAAGGGCATAAGAGTAACATTGCAGATTATTTTGCTATTGCCGATTTAGTCGTTCTTCCAACAATTTCGGAATCTTCTAATCAAGTAGTTAAGGAGGCGGGGCTTTATGGCAAAACTGTTTTAACCTGCGCAAATGTTGGTGACTTTGAAGAATATTTGAATCCATCCAATTCCTATTTGGTTAGGAGTGAGACTGTTCTGAGAGACTTTTCTTCAACGTTGAAAAAATGCTTGCAGAATCCAAACTTTAAGATTGATTCTGAAAAAAAAGCATCAGAATTGCGTAAAACAGTGATCGAAAAATTTGACATTAAAAAAGTAGCCCAACAATATTTAAGTTTGACTCTAAAATAAATAACCGCACTCGATAATAGATGGCTTCAGAAAGACAGCAGCTTGAACAATCCTCTCCATGGTGGGGGGAACACGTTCATCGTTATGAAACTGTACTACCGTACGTTGCAGAGAGTGCAATTGTTTTGGATATTGCATGTGGAACTGGCTTTGGAGCGGATATCCTGGCCAGGCAGGCTGCCAATGTTATTGGCGCAGATATAGACTTAGAAGCTATTCAAACATGTCGGAAATCATGGAACAGGGAAAACTTGGAGTTTAGGTGCATTGATGGAACAGATTTACCATTTCCAGACAATCATTTTGATGTCATTACTTCCTTCGAAACAATTGAACATACAACCAAATATGATGCAATGGTTGCTGAGCTTCGACGGGTCCTTAAAAGTGATGGAAAGTGTTTGATTTCCACGCCTAATTTCGTTGTAAATAGTCCATCTGGCATTGTTACAAACCCCTACCATACGCAAGAGTTTGTTTACGATGAGTTAGAAGAAATTCTAAATCAGCACTTTTCGGATGTGAAAATCCACGGACAGCTTTACACGAGGTACATCGGTTCGAATAGGAAAAGTGAAATTGGAAAGCGTGTAGAAACGCTGTTGTATAAGCGTGGCGTCCGAAAAATTCCAATTGCGATCCAAGATAAATTAATGAGGGGGGTGGTTAGCAAAAAAATGTATCCTGATAGTTCGGATTTCGATATGATTTCCGAGCGTTCGGAAGTTGAAAAATGCAAGACCTTTTTTGCTCTATGCAAGAAGTAAGGCCATTAGTTTCTATTGTAATCCCTTGCTATAATGCGGAACGGTTTCTGGTTGAAACCCTTGACTGTGTTAGGCAACAGATTTATTCAAATATTCAGTTAATTGTTGTAAATGATGGTTCAAAAGATAGTACATTAAATTTACTTCGTAACTGTTTGGCATCGAATGAAGAATTAATTGAGCAGGAAAACTTAGGCGTGTCGTCTGCTAGAAACAATGGATTAAAAGTTAGTCGTGGTAAGTTCGTTCTGTTTTTAGATGCTGATGATTTGATACAACCAAATTTTGTTCAAAAGCGCGTTGAATTGCTTTTGAAAAAGCGGGACTTGGTTGGAGCAGGTGGTGGAATAGCAGAAATCGATGAAGCTAGTGCTTTAAATGGTGTTAAGGTTTCCAGCATTAATTCGTTGGACGATATATTGCAGTTTGCTGCTGGTAAATACTCCTGCCCATCTGGATATCTATGGAAATCGGAAGTGATAAAAAGCAACAATATTTTTTTTAATGAAAGATTGCAAAGTAGCGCGGATAAATTCTTTTTGATTCAGATGCTCAGTTATGGTGAAATTGGGTTAGTTAGTTTGGAATCCGGTTCGAACCTTCATTATAGAGTTATGGGTTCCAGCATGTCTAAAAAGATTTCCCAAGGTTTGGTACTTGACCAAATTCAATACGCAAGAGAAGTCAATAAAACAGGTGTTTTAAACGGTACTCGGCTTAAGCGAAAATTTTATGCAAGACTTAATTATACGATTGCAGCAAGCTGGTGGCATTTGGGTTCAGTTGGTAAATGCTTTAAATTTTGTTTAAAAAGTCTTGTGGAACATCCACAGGTTATGTTGAAACTTGTGTTTAGACTAGGTTAATGGTAAATGTGCTCTACATATCTTACGACGGAATGACAGACCCTTTGGGTCAGTCTCAAGTAATTCCATACTTGCGTGCGATCGCTCAAGAGTATAAAATAGCTCTTATCTCTTTTGAAAAAAGCAGCAACAATTCGGCGGTTGATTCGATGCAACAGAATTTGAATCAACTCGATATTGATTGGTTCCCGCTCAGTTATACGAAGAGTCCTCCGGTTTTATCAACCGTGTGGGATGTTATTCGATTGAATGGTCTAGTCAAGCGATTGCATAAGCAGTATGATTTTCAACTGGTACATTGTAGGAGCTATATTGCAGCCTTGGCCGGACTGCGTATGAAACGCAATTTGGAGGTCCCTTTTATATTCGATATGAGAGGGTTTTGGGCCGATGAAAGAGTAGAAGGGAACCTGTGGAATATTCGGAATCCTCTCTATCGAAAGGTTTATAAGTTTTTCAAAATCAAGGAATTTGACTATATTTGGGAAGCCGATCGTGTTGTTTCTCTAACGGCAATAGGAAAACAAGAGATCGAAAGTTGGTCAGGATTGGGCCCAATCGACGAGAAAATTGAGGTTGTGCCTTGTTGTACCGATTTGCAGCTTTTTAAGGATAGCACCAGAAATAATCAGTATGCCATGGAAAGAATTGCTAGTGACGGCTGTCGTGTAGGCTATTTAGGAGCCATAGGTACCTGGTATCTCTTAGAAGAAATGCTTACTTTTTTTAAAGTGCTTTCCAACCATTATCCACAGTCAACTTTTGAATTTATTACGAAGGAGTCGAGTAAACTAATTTTCGACAGCGCTGACCGGATCGGAATTAATCGTTCGCAGATTTCGGTTCGTAGCGCGACGCGAGAACAAGTTCCAGAGCTTACCAAAAACTGGGATCTCTCCTTGTGTTTCATAAAGCCAAGTTACTCAAAGAAAGCCAGTTCACCTACAAAGTTAGGCGAGCTTATGGCCATGGGAATTCCCGTTATTTGTAATGCAGGAGTTGGAGATACTGATTATTTGATCGAAAAATACAAGACCGGAGCATACGTTTCGGCATTTACTACCATAGATTTTGAAACCGTAATAAAGAATTTATCAAACATCGTAACTATTGATGCTAAATCAATTAGGAAGGCGGCGGAAGACTACTTTTCATTGGAAGAAGGACAAATGAAATACTTAAAAATTTACAATCAAACCGTACGTTATGACAATAGTTTTTGCAACCAATAACCGGAACAAAGTTAAAGAGGTTCAACATGATTTGGATGGAGGAATTTCTCTAATTACACTCCAGGAAATTGGTTTTGATGGGGAACTTCCCGAAGATGGAGATACTTTGCAAGCCAATGCAAGGCAAAAAGCCTCCGTGATTTACGATGAATATGGACTAGACTGTTTCTCTGATGACACTGGCTTGTTTATTGAAGCATTGGATGGAAGACCAGGAGTTTATTCAGCTCGATATGCTGGACCAGCCAGTATCGCACAGAATAATATTGAGAAGGTTTTAAGAGAGCTTGGAGACGAGACCAACAGAAATGCAGTTTTTAAAACTGTAATTCACCTGATTATTGATGGCGAGGAAATGACTTTTGAGGGTGAAGTAAGAGGAACAATTGCTACAAATGTTTCAGGTGTTGAGGGTTTTGGATATGATCCAATATTTATACCAGAGGGCGAAAGCCGAACTTTTGCTGAAATGACCACCGCAGAAAAAAATGAAATCAGTCACCGGGTTCGAGCCTTTAGAAAACTGACAGATTTTTTGTGTGTGGAAGTTTATTGATGATCACACTTTTGTGACCTTCCACCTTTATTTGGACACTATAGTTAAGCATGAATTAATATGTTTAAGTGATGGGAACAGGAAAACGTTATTACAGCAAGGAGTTCAAATTGAAAGCTGTTGAATTAAGCAATGTTCGGGGTAATGCACGTGAAATTGCATAAGAATTAGGGGGTTAAAGCCGACTTGATTTATCGTTGGCGCAAAGAGCTTTCAAGCAAATCTCATTTAGCGGTAAGGGCAACGCTCAACTGAGCAAAGAACAAATGGAATTAAAGCAGCTGCGCAAGAAATTAGCGGATGCTGAAATGGAACGGGACATACTAAAAAAGGCCGTGAGCATTTTCTCCGTGAGCGACAGGAAATTTACAGGTTTATGAATACCTATCGATTAGAATTTCCAGTTGGGAAAATGTGTGAAGCCCTAGAATAACCAAAGAGCTCAATATTAAAGGATTTAAGGTGTCACAGGCTAGGGTAGCTAGATTAATGAAAAACAATAGAATCCGGGCGATTCGCACTAAAAAGTTAGTGATTAGAAGTATGAGTAGAAAAGGAAATTGTTGGGATAACGCAGTGGCCGAAAGTTTCTTCAAAACTCTAAAAGTAGAGCATGTTTATAGACAACACATTCAAACTAAACAACAAACCGAGATTGGAATATTTCAATGGATTGAAACCTGGTACAATCGACAGCGAAGACATTCTGATTTGGGAAAGCTAACTATTATCGAAAAGGTCGCTTAACTAATTTGTCCACTTTTTTGTAGGAAGTCCACCCCAAAAGTAAATACTAATTCGGTACTCCAATACCAGTGATCGACTCAAAACTTAAGTCTCTGATTCAAAAAATTTCGGATGAAAATTTATCAGGTATAATTTCTCAGAGGCCCTTGTAAATGCAGTATACAACCACCTTTTGTATTGCTTGTCCATCATTTGCTCTGTTAAAAACCCTTGATCAATAAACACCACCGGCCACTGACCTCCTTGAGATTTATGACAAGTAATTGCATAACCATATTTAATCTGAACTGCATTAAAATAAGGCGAAGTCAAAATTTTACGAAACCTAGCTCGCTTATTCTTAATGTCTGAATAATCTAATTCTATCTCGTAAAACAACCTTTTCAAATCATCACGAGATAAGGACGCTTGTTCAGAATGAAGGGAATTGAGAATCAACTTGAGTTCTTGTTCCGGTTCTTCTGGATAATCCACCATCCGTACAATACAATCCGCGAACTGAAATCCATACAGCTGTTCAAATCGCAGAACCCGAATCACCTCCAGCATATCTCCATTAGCAATAAAGCCAGCTTTTGAATTGGGCTCTAACCAGAAATAATTGTTTTTGACGACCATTAACCTATCCTCAGAAGATAGTTCCTCCTCTCGCCACAAAATTCTACCTCGTACTTGCTGATTAAACAAACCTGCTCTCTTATTTGATCTACAGACCACAATACATCCATCCTGACCAAACTTGTCATAATTCGATTCTAATTCATCCTGCAAACCAGAACCCTCTATCCGAATAATGTCCGGAAAATTGGCATGGTCAATTATTGGAAAACCGCTGGCCCCGTCGGAATCGTTGTGCAAATCTTGGCGCAACGCTGTGGCATTGGACAATACGCCAGAATCCCAAGCTTGTCGAACAACTTCAGTCAATTCATGTTCAATTACCGTCACTTGATAAGAAGTTGTCAGGTACCTTGCATTTAATCCCGGACTTTGATCCTCCCCAACTGGTGGTAATTGCGCTCCGTCTCCAACAAGTAAGACTTTACAATTGGTTCCCATCCAAACGTACGCTAACAAATCTTCAAGCAAACTTCTTCCATCCGTGTTTTTACTAGAACTGTAGTGAGAATAATCTGGAATCATAGAAGATTCATCCACTACAAACAAAGTGTTTTTATGGCGATTAACGGCCAAACTGGTCACAAACTTACCATCCCGTAATTCAGAAAAGTAGATTTTTTTGTGAATGGTGTACGCCCTATGCCTGGTTGCCGAACCTAAAACTTTTGCCGCTCTTCCCGTTGGTGCCAAAAATACAGCAGACTGCTTAATGGACGGTAAAACTTTAGCAACTGCCCCCATCAGGGTGGTCTTTCCCGTTCCCGCATAACCCTTCAAGACAAATGCAGTGCGCGAATTGTCAGCCAATAAATAGTCTGCGATTTTATTTACCGCTGATTGCTGACCTGCTGTTGCCACATGTCCCAGCCCCTGCAGTAAACTTTGTACGAGCCTGTATTTTACATCCTTATTCATATTTAATCGGATCAACCACTACAATCATACAAAGTAACTTGAAAAGACGTTATCTGGACATTAATAACTCGAATGAAAAATAATTGTAGATTTGTTCGGGTTAATCGCAATTAAATAGCAACGGAAATGAGTACGTTTGATCAAGCATGGCTAATTGTTAAAAAGTATTTGGTCCCTGTAATTTTTGGAGTTTTTGCATTGTTTGCGTTGTTGGCAACAGAAGCAGAACAAAACACATTTTATTATGTCGGTTTCGGCTCATTATTGGCAGCATCAATTGTTGCTATCGCGTTGATTGCTGGTATAATACCAAAACCAGCTCGATTAGGTTTAAGTGTTGTTTTTGTAGGTGCTGTCGGTTATCTGTTGTATGCAAATGTTCATTCGGTTCAGAGTGAAATTGCAAGACTAGAAAAAATTAAGCTTGTTCGAAATGAAGTTATTCAAGGACTAGAAGATGTAAGAGATGTGCAGGTTGCATACCACGAAAAATACGGTCGTTACTGCGAATCAATTAGCTTGCTCAGAAGATTCTTAGCCGAAGACTCTGTGGCTAAGGTCTATAAAGAAGGTGTTGTGCCTGACGATCCTGAAACATTTATGACAATTGAAGATGCCAACAATATCGGATTGGATGTAATTCCGACTAGATTGACGGAATATCAAGCTTGTCTTTTGGGGGAACTAGGAGTCATTCATTTTGTTAGAGATACTTCCTACGCTGGAGTTGTCGACCACGTATTCGAAGCTAAGGATCAAGAAGTGAAAGAGAAAAGAGCTTTTGCTTTCAATTTTGACACCTTCGGAAAAGTGCCACACAACAAATCAGGTGACGACTTTTGGATGGCCACCGCCGTGGCAAAAAAGAACGAAATAGATGTTTCCTGCTTTCAAGCGAAAGACCCAGACCCGTTTGTAGCAAAGGACACTTTGATCATTGGGTCTCTTGTAGACAACAAGACTAATGGTAACTGGGCTAAGTAATAGCTTGCAAAATCAATTAGAAAAAGGTTCACTATTACTTAGGATTCATGACTATTTAGTTGATGCGTCGGTAATAGAAGGATTGTCTGGTGAGCCAATAGTTTTAACTGGTGCTCAAGAACAAATCTTGAAATCGTCTAACGACAAGGAGCATCAAAATGTGTATAAACTGAAGTCGGAAAATGACTTTAGCAAAATTACCGAAATGCAACACGACTGGAAAACAGTACTTGCACTTTCAACCGACATCCAATTCACCTTTATTCCTTCCGATTTCTTCGAAGAACGTGTAGTAGACAAAATACTGGAGTTTAACTTAGGAGAGCGAGCGAACAAAAGTGGACTTGGACAAAGTCCCAAAATGAAAAGTTTGTACAGTTATTCGGAGCGAGCCAAGTCTTACGTAGCATTTCGGATTCCAATTTCTGTATACAGCAAGATTCGACAAAAACACCCAACTGCAAAGTTCGGTCACGCTGCCGAATCGATTGCCAGTTTTGTGATCCAAAACCAGAACGACCTAATTATCGACATTAATCACAACTCATGTATAATAGCCTATTCTGTTCAAAATGGACTAAAATTCTGCAACGGGTTTAATTTCATTTCGCCTGAAGATTTTCTGTATTACGCTCTTTATGTTACCGATCAATTAAAACTTGATAAATCTGAAACCAAAATCGCATTAAGTTGCTCCAACAACGACCCACATCTATTTCATACAGTGCTTAAAAAGTACTTTCCAAATGTTACTCAAAAAGGATTTGTAAACCAATTAAATGCAAATAGAATTGTAAGTTTATCGGCAGGTCAGTTTTATGAGGATTATCAGCGGTAAATATAGAAGCAAGCGAATTGTTGTTCCTAAAAACATCAAAGCTCGCCCTACAACTGATTTTGCAAAAGAGTCTCTTTTCAATGTGTTGAGTAACGAAGTCGATTTCGATGAAATAGAAGTATTGGATTTATTCGCTGGAACAGGAAATATTTCATACGAATTTTTATCTCGGGGTGCAGCAAAAGTTGTAGCCGTTGACATTGCTTTGGCCAGTTTTAAATTTATCACCAAAATGTCTGCAGAACTGGACGGCAATCTCCGCTCCATCAAATATGACGTTTTTAAGTTCATTAAAACGCCACGAGGTTCATTCGATATTGTTTTCGCAGATCCTCCATACGCTATGGAGGGGATAGAAAAAATACCTCATTTGATACGAGATTCTTCGTATCTTAAAAATGGCGGTACTCTAATTGTCGAACACGGCAAGGAGACCGATTTAAGTAAAATAGACGGATTTAAACAAATCCGAAATTATGGAAGGGTGAACTTTTCATTCTTCGAATTCGATGAAGAACAATGAAAATTGCGGTTTTTCCCGGCTCATTTGATCCAATCACACGTGGACACGAAGCCCTTGTGAATAGAGCATTAACGTTATTCGATAAAATCATTGTCGCAATCGGTGTAAATGCTAATAAAAATTATTTGTTCTCTTTGGACACAAGAAAAAAAGCAATTTCGCAGTCCTTTGGAAATCATCCGAAAATTGAAGTCGATCACTACAGCTGTCTTACTATTGACTATTGTAGAGAAATGAATGCCAATTTCATTTTAAGAGGACTTCGAACCAGTGCGGATTTCAACTTTGAACGTAGTATTTCGCAAATGAACCAAGCCATGAACCGAAATATTGAAACGGTTTTTCTTATGACAGAACCAGAATTGTCGGCAATAAATTCGTCAATCGTTCGTGATATAATTCGCAATGGAGGCAATGCTCAACCATTCCTGCCTGGAAAACTAGATATCAAAGAATTAGATCGTTTGGTATAATAAATGTATAGACTGTAAAATGAATAGAATACTTCTATTTGGTCTTTTTTGCTGTGTAATGTTAAACTGTTATGCAACAACAGTTCAATTGTTTGGCAATGCACCAAGCTTTGCTGAGAGAAATGTTAAAGTCTTTGTCCATCAAGATCCATTTACTAACACCCGACAAACGCTGGATGAAACCATAATTGATTCTTCGGGTAAATTCGAACTAAATGCAATCGTTGAGAAAATCACCAAAGCATTTATCCAAATTGAGGAAAAATATGCCATCATCTATTTAGACCCGAATACAACATCCTACCAATTTCATTTTCCGGCCAGTTTGGCTAAAAACTCTGTTTCTAAAAGTAAAGCAAGCGGAAAGTTGATTTTTGAAAATCTTGCTTCCGATGACATTAACACTCTAATTCTCGAATTTAATCTACTACTTGACGATTTCATGTACCAAACGTCGGTTTACTTAACGATGCCAACTTTACAGGACAGCTTATTCAAACCGCAGTTCAAAAAATTCAAAGCCAAAATCGATAGTATGTACTCGGGAATTGACAAACCTTACTATCAAGATTTCATTACGTTTTCCCTCGCACCTCTAGAAGAAGTGAATAACGGTAGACGCTGGATGTATAAAAAATTCATCAAAGACAAACCAATTCGATACAACCATGACCTATACTTCAGATACTTAACGTCTTTTTATGACAACACATTAAGAATTGGAACCGGATCAAAATCTGACATTCAAAACGCCCTGAATTCTAACAACGCTCTTGAGGAAGTAAAAAACATTATTAGGCAAGGAAAATACTCTGATCGTGAAGATATTATTGAGTTGGTAGTAATAAAGTCTATGATGGAACTATTTTCTAATAGAGCTTACAGCAAATTAGAGGTTATGAAAGTTCTTAAACAATTGCGCAGCACAAGCACGTTTCCAATTCATCGTCAATTTGCAACGAATGTACTTGATTACTTGACCAAATTAGACCCCGGCCAAATGGCTCCAAATTTTTCTTACAAGGCCAATTCAAAATCCAATTCGCTGGAAAAGCACGCAAAAAATGGCAAATGGGTTTACCTTCATTTCTGGGCCTCTTGGCACGATGCAAGTATTGCTGAATTTAAGCTATTAGAAAGACTTCATGAAAAATACGGAAAGCACATCAAAATAGTAAGCGTATCCGTAGACAAAGACAAGGCGAATTTCGACCGTTTCAAGAAACTAAATCGTTTTTACAAATGGGATATTATCCATTATAACTTTGACAATCAACTCCTGGACGACTACAATGTAGCCCAGCTACCAACCTATTATTTGATTGATAGTATTGGGCGTATTAAAGAGTCTCCTGCGCTTGGTCCATCTCCTGACGGAACACACAAAACCATTGAAGAAATATTCTTCAAGATTAAATTGCAAAATGAACCCAAACGCTCCAAAGTAGGTTCAAAGTTTAACTAATTGACTTCATAATTAGTCGAGCCGTTGCCCTACTTTTCTGTTCCACCAATATTTTTTTGTCCGTGCTTACGCGATCTAAGGTTTCTTGGTCGTAATGTCTGATGGTAACAAGTTCCAATCCATCGTTATACTTCACGTTATAGGTCTCCCGTAACTTTGCAATCAATTTTTGCACTTGAGGAGATTCATCCACCGAAACTGAAAAACTAATTGCAGAATTCTGCATCAGATTAATCTTCACTCGATGGGAAGCAAAGTGCTCGAAAATTTCACTTAAGTTCTCTTCCACCATAAAAGAAAAATCCTTCGGAGAGATCGATATCAAGACTTGCTTCATTTTGAAAATAAACGACGGAATCAAACTATCAGCAGAAGTATCCTCATGAATTACTGTACCAGATTCCTCCGGTTTAACGAAAGACTTAACAAACAAAGGTATATTCTTGTTTTTCAGAGGCTGTATGGTCTTCGGATGAATAACCGTCGCTCCATAATAACTCAATTCAATCGCCTCTTTAAAAGATATATGATTCAATTTCTGTGTATTATCAAACCACTTCGGATCAGCATTGAGTACTCCAGGAACATCCTTCCAGATAGTAACACTTTCTGCCTCTAAACAATGTGCCAGGATTGCAGCACTAAAATCCGAACCTTCTCGACCTAAAGTTGTAGCATGGCCAGTATTTGTGTGACCCAAAAATCCTTGTGTCATGAACAAATGCGCCTCCACATTCCGAACCGCACCATTAACCAACTCATGTGTAGTGTCCCAATCTATTTTGGCTTCCTTATAAGTTACATTGGTTCTAATTAATTTTCTTGCGTCCAACCATTCACAAGCTCCACTTTTTTCATTGATATAAGCAGAAACAATGGTAGTCGACAACAATTCTCCATACCCTACCAATTGATCGTATTCATAGGCATAGTTTGATGATGGTTCTGTATTAATACGCTTTTCCAAAGCACCGAAAAGTGTCTCAACTCGAGCAAAAATGACATGCGACTTATCCTCAAAAAGTTCGTTTAATATTTGATCATGAAACGCTTTTGACTCTTCGATCACGGCCAATGGGTTGCGGTCATTGACATATTCATCCACCAGCTTTTCAAGCAAATTGGTTGTTTTTCCCATAGCAGAAACAACCACACCAATTTTCTCTCCCTTAAAAGAACCCAGAATTTGAACCACGTTCTTTACGGCCTCCGCGTTTTTTACGGAAGCGCCTCCAAATTTGAAAATTTTCATAGTACGAAATTTCTACAAACAACCAGTCCGGCCGCCGTCTACAGGAATGTTAATACCGTTAATATAACTAGCTGCGGGAGATGCCAAAAAAGCAATTGCATTTGCTATCTCATGCGCCTCCGCTACCCTTTTCATTGGAGAGGCCGAAGCCATCATATTGGTAACCTCCTCTACTGATTTACCAGTTTTAGAAGCCTTATTCTCAATGATTGATTGCAGTCTAACCGTATTTGTGGCTCCAGGTAGCACGTTGTTCACCGTAATGTTGAATTGCCCCAATTCATTAGCAAGAGTTTTAGACCAATTTGCCACAGCCCCTCTTACCGTATTGGAGACTCCAAGGTTATTTAATGGCTGCTTTACCGAAGTAGAAATTACGTTGATAATTCTCCCGAACTTCTCCTCTTTCATTCCAGCGACAACCTCTTGAGCCAATAAATGATTACACAGCAAGTGATTCGTAAAGGCCGAAACATACTCTTCCAGTAGAGCATCAATTGCTTGTCCGCCAGCTGGCCCACCTGTGTTATTTACCAGAATATGCGCCGGTCCATTTTCTTCCAAATAGGCTTTCAATTTGCTCTGCAACTCTTCCGGTTTTCCAGAATCTCCTAGAATAAAACTGTGCTTCTGATTATTAGGTGTAGGTAATTCTTGTAAAACTGCTTCCAGTTTTTCTTGGTTTCGGGCAACTAGAACCACACTAGCGCCTAATTGCGCCAGTTCTAAGGCTGCCGCCTTTCCAATACCCTGGGTACTGCCACAAACAACCGCAGTTCTCCCAGATAAATTTAAATCCATATTAGTTAAAATTGATACTTAATTTGTCCTTCAATCCCGACAAACAATCGTATATTCTGAAGGTCAAGGCTTTGAAGATTGTAGCTAAAAGTTTTGCTAAATTTACCAAATTTCGAACCCTAGTAACGCTATTTATGGCAGTAAAAAAACCATTCAATTTACAACAGTGGATAAACGACAACCGAGATTTACTAAAACCTCCGGTTAACAATAAAAACATGTACGTTGAAGCTGATGATTTTATCGTTATGATAGTCGGTGGACCGAATGCCCGAAAGGATTACCATTACAACGAATCTGAGGAATGGTTTTACCAATTAGAAGGAGATATTTTGGTGAAAATTCAAGAAGATGGAAAAGCAGTTGATGTGCCAATTAAAGAGGGCGAAATGTTCTTGCTTCCTGCTAAAATTCCACATTCACCGATAAGAGGAGAAAACACAGTCGGACTGGTAATCGAAAGAGTTCGAAGAGGTACTGAAATGACAGACGGCCTCATGTGGTTCTGCGATAAATGCAATAACAAATTGCACGAGTACAAATTCAAGTTAACCAACATTGAAAATGACTTTAAACCTAGATTTAAGGAATTTTATTCGTCCGAGGAATACCGCACTTGCAACGCGTGTGGATACGTTATGGACATTGACAAAAGGTTTGTAGACTAGCGCACGAGATTAACGTGACCGACTATGGTATTGTACTCCCCAGAATGGTTGGAGTACCTTATTCGCCATACATAAGTACCTATAGGAGCTATTTCTCCCTTGTAAGTCCCATCCCATTTAGATTCTTTGCTTTTCGTTTCAAACACTACTTTTCCCCACCGATCGAATATGTGCATTTCAAAATCCCCGATATTATAAGATTTTGCGAAAAAGAACTCGTTATCCGTGCCCCCATTTGGGGTAAAAGTATTGGGCACGTATAACGTCGATTGCTGTTCAACCTTAACCTGCGTAGAATTTTTACATCCGTTTGTATCAGTTAGTGTTACGGTGTACAACATATCAAACTCGGTTGATACAATTGGATCAGAACAATCGGAACATGACAAGTAATCTGTAGGAAACCACGAAAACACCCCTGGATCACCTTGCGCCAAGAGCTGCACCGGATCATACGGAAAAACGGAATAATACTCTTTAGCATAAATGCGCGGAAGGGGATAGTGAAAAACAGTCGATTTCAAAGTATCAACACAACCTCTTGCGTTTGTTACAAAAACAGTATAATCAAACGGAGCGCTCACCGGAAATGCATAAACTGTACTATCATCAAATCGAGAGGTCAAATCTTCTGGAGACCACGAATAACTGACACCCCCTGAAGCATATAGTAATCCTGAATCTCCAGGACAAACAGTTGGATCTGGACCCACTACCCCAAACGGAGGCTCAACGAAAATAGTCACCGAATCGTAAACAGTATCACAAACCGTGCTGAACGCCACAATATAGGTTGTTGTTTGACTTGGACTGGCCATCACCGAAGCTCCAGCATCAGCAGATAAACTAGCTGCAGGACGCCAATGATAATTGCTAGCGCCACTGGCCACCAATCTAATTGAACTATTTCTACAAATACTATCGTTACTACTGATCACCGGATCAGGAAAAATAGAATCTACCTCCACAGTTACCGAATCACGAAATTCGCACCCAAAACGGGAAGTAATTTTAACAAAATAACTTGTTGTACTATCTGGACTGGCAACGACCGTACTCCCAGTGGTACCTGACAGGCTCGGATTAGCTTCCCATTCGGCTTGTCCATTGCCATCTATTGTCAGTGGCACAGAATTACCCAAACATACCAGGGTATCACTTACATTTACATCTTGAAAATCGACCACCAAAATCACATTTAAAGAATCCTTTCCACATTGATCCTTACCGACAACTTTATACGTTATGGTTTGGGGCGGCGAAGCAAGCGGATTGGAAATATCCGTTTGGCTTAGACCAGTTGATGGCGACCATTCATAGGTATCCGCACCTGAAGCAGACAGCTGCACTTGGTCTCCCGGACAAATCGTATCCGGATGCACAACTTGAATAGAATCATTAATCAAGACATCGACAATTAACTGAACGGTATCTGGAATTAAACAACCTAACGAATCTGAAACAATTACCGTAACAACAAAAGTTCCAGTATCCGTGTACGAATGGGAGGGATTTACTTCGGTGGAAGTGCCTCCATCACCAAAATCCCACTCATAGACATTTTCTCCTTGACTCGAACTTTGAAACTGAACAGGATCCGGAATACAAATAATCGGAGTTCCACTGGAAACAACCGATTCAATAGATCCCAAATCAAACTTAAAAACACCAAGATTACATCTTTCACCATTGGTTTGCGACCAAACCCCTGCCGTAGTTGGAAAATCATTATTGTAAGAACATCCCGCACAAACTGCCTGATACATAACCCCCTTTTTATCGAAGCGACTCGTTCCTCCATCCACATGCTCCCCACTGTTCGGTCCGCCAAAAAATGTCGCGTATCGCAAATTGGAAGCGTCCTCGTCCAAGACCATTATATACATATCCTTTCCGTCGGTAGTTGACTGATATGCATCTGCTGTAATTGGCAACCCGGTTGTTGTACTTTTCTTGGCCAGATAATCTTGATTCGTTACACCTCCCCATCCTGAGATGTAGATTTGCCCACAATTACTTACCAAAAAAGCGGAAATAGCAATATCCACTGCTCCGCTACCCCTACCAATACTTGTGGACAAAATAGACGAACCTAAATCATTTGAAAGTTTCTGAACGAATTGACCACTGTTTGCTGTTCCGTAAACACCTGCGGTCATCGGATAATTCCCTGTAGTCTGTCCGACAACAAACACATCGCCCTTATTGTCCGTTTGCACGAAATAACATTGGTCGTAACCCGCAGTACCAACGAAAGTCGATGCCGAAAGAGCCTTTGCCCCGTCATACTTAACGACGAAACCGTCGATATAACCTCCAAAACTTGTATTAAACCCTCCATTAACAGTAAAATTGGAAGACATTGTTCCTCCGGTAACAAATACGTTGTTGTTGGCGTCAACTTGCACAGAATAGCACGCATCGTAGTCAGAACCTCCTGCGTAGGTAGCCCAATCCAAATTTGTTAGATTTCCAGACATTTGAAAAACACATCCATCTTGACGCCCTCCTGAAGTGGCTTGCGCAGCATTTGCGGTTACAGGAAAGTCTATTGATTGAGTACAAGATGCTACCAACACATTGTCATTTGCATCTACAATAATTTCTCCGCGAAACGCGTCTCCGTAATTATAATGCAAATCTGAACCTACATTAATGCCATCGTTTCCTGTTCCTCCAACGAACGATGACCCTAGTAGACTAGTCCCTGCTTCATTCAGTTTGAGAACGACCATATCGCAACCGGTTAAATAATTAAATCCGTATCCACCTCCGATCATCAAAACCTCACCACCTCCAAAAGTTGCATCATAAGCTCCTGTAGTAATTGGAAAATTTGAAGACCCGCTAATTCCTAAAACATACAGTTCATTTGCACTGTTGACCACCAAGCTATGGGGAATTTCACTATCTGATCCGCCGATATATGTTGAGTAGATCAAATTAGTTCCAGACGCATTGAATTTAGATATCGCCATATCAATTGTGCCTTGGCCCCAAGTAGTTTGAATTGCTCCCGTAGTAACTGGATATCCTGTTCCAAAATCGGTTCCTCCAGCATATAGGTTTCCATCATCATCATAAGTAGCGGTGCAACCAAAGTTGGTCGATTTTGATCCAGAATAACTTGACCAGGTTAAAACGGGATCAATAATTAGTTCTTTACTGGTGTCATATCCATTAGGAAACTCAAAAGATAAAACGTTGCCAACCAATTTGTATTTGCAAGCTATCCTGACTTTCAACCCATCCTCATCTTGATAAGCAACCGGAACCTCTTCAACCACCTCACCTACTGAAGTTATGACGACCAGCTCGCCTTGTTTGTTAACAGCTATGCCTCTGTGCCCCTCATAACCTAAATTAATCAAATTCGGATCTGCCTGCGGGGCAACAATAAAATCGTACTTAAACCTGCCATGTACACTATATAATTTCAGATCTATCCCAGAATATATTTCTGACCTGTTGACCTCCTCACAGCTACGCACGTTACTTTTCCATCGATTGGAGTCACTACCTAAAAAGTAGTTATTGACGTGTGTAGACCTTTTAGCACCGCTATATTTAGAGGTAAAGTTACCTCCCACAAAGTTGACCTTGTACGCGTGACTAGGAAGAACTAATTCTCCATTAATTTTTGGCAAATCCGCAGTAGATTCACCGTTATGGGCTTTAGCAATAGGACCATAATCTATCCAATGAAATAATAGACTACTGTCTTGGACGAACAAATAGCCTCCGCCCATATCTGCTCGATAATAGAAATCCTGCTGCCACTGTCCTTCATTGGGAACAAACCACAAGCGATCACCACCATGGCGATTTGACGCCATAACCTCTCCAAACAGACTAATTAAACCTAGGACAAGCAAAAGCTGTTGGTTGATAAAAATTCTTTTGGTTGCATCCATAATACTGCAAGATAAAGTTTTTATTATTAGCAACAAAGCCATATGAAACTCAACCCGAACAATTTAACCAAAAAAAAAAAAAAAAAAATATTCTTTTGCGAAAGCAAATAAGGATCAAACCCTTCAGCAAATCATAAGCTATCTTAGGACATTAACATGTCCAATTAGTGACTTTGTGTTGTATGCATGATCTGAATAAACAATTTTCCAGACGTAAGAGTCTTGCTGAACAATTTGACCCAAATATGTCCCAGGGCAAAATATGCCCCCAAAAGCAAAAAATCACAAAAAACAATCTGCTAGTTCTCGAAAAAGAAAGCAGTTAAAAAGCCACACTAAAGAGTTTCCAAAATATCAATCTGAATTATTCAAAGGTCTCGCTTAATTATAGTGTCCAGATAAAGGTAGAAGATCCAGTTGGAAACTCCTTTCCATTTCAGACACACTCTTCTGGACGGGTATCCGGATTTAAGATAAAGACGACAACCAAATTCAATAGTTACTCTATCGGCAATAACACCCGTCTTGTCGAACTAAAAAAAATCCAACATATAATCTTGAAATAACTGATCTTTAGATGTTAATTTCAACAATCAACAAAAACCAGAATTAGGTTAGTCTAAAATCTGACTGAAAAACCAAATTTTTACGATCCAACCAAATTAACTCCCAACACCACTATCTTAGCACGTTCACATATCCTTTCAACGTTTTTTGATTGTTGTTGTGATCTCCATAATTGACAACCCAAACGAATGTATCTTGTGGAACCGGTTCACCTAGATAAGTACCATCCCACATATACTCAGGATCACCTGACTCAAAAACCAATAGACCCCATCGATCAAAAATTCTTAAACGGAATGAACTAATGCTAAGGGTAGAGACATAAAACTCATCGTTATCACCATCTGCATTTGGTGTAAACGTATTAGGAACAAAAATCGCTGATTCTTGCCTGATAAAAATTTCGCCCCGAGTATTGCAACCAAACTTATTACGTGCCCGAAACATGTATGTTATGTCCTCCTCTGGGGTAGAAATAGGATTTGGACAATCAGAACAAGACAAATAATCCCTTGGAGCCCAAAGAACCGAATAACTTGAATCGAATCCAGTGACTATCTGCACTTGACCTCCTGGAAATATTGAATATAGTGACGGACCATTTAGAAATGGTTCTACATGGTGATGTACGGTAGCAAATGTAGTATCAATGCACCCGCGATTACTTTCTATTTGAACCTCATAATCATACGGCACCCAAGGAACTTGCGTTTTTAAAGTTGAATCATCAACTTGACGACTATATTGGTCCAATATCCACAAGATACTTTGCCCCCCTTCAGCGCGAAGAACGGCAGAATCTCCGGGACAAACAGTATCGTTAAAAACAATTCCTTTGTACCTTTCAATTATTACTGTTACCGAATCAAAAGCCGTTCCACAAACCTGGTCTACAGCAACAATATAAGTGGTATTAGAATCTGGCTTAGCCAGCAACTGAGACCCGGTTATACTGGACAAACCATGAGAAGGAGACCACAGATAATCTGTTCCCCCACGCGCCCAAAGTTTAAATGTTCCTCCAGGACAAATAGTATCACCCGCACAAATGGTTATTACCGAGTCATGATACATTGTAATGGAAATTGTATCCAGAATTTCGCACCCATTAATAGTCGTTATCTTAACACCATAGTCTGCATCAGCGGTGGGATTAACAACTATAGATTGACCCGCACTACCTCCAACAATTGCCGCACCAGACCATTGATAAGTCGCGCCCCCCTCTGCAGTCAACACCGCCTGATCTCCGGGACAAATTACTGTATCTCCATACGCTTCAGCCTCGTCGGAGGCAAAACTGAGTTTAACACTCCCCGTATCCCTACCACAGTAACCTTGGGCATAAACGGTATAAACGATACTCGAATCTGGAAAACTTATCGGATCTGCGATTGAATCACTGTTGAGCCAAACACCTGGAGACCAATGATATTTATCACCGCCTTGTGCTAATAACTGAACTGTATCACCCTGACAAAAGATAGTATCCGGGTTAAGGACTAAAAAATCACCTTCCTTGATTTTTACCACACTGCTTGACGTATCTGGTTGAAGGCAACCAGTAGAATCAGAAACAATAAGCGTAACAACATAAAGTGCAGAATCGGTGTAAGCGTGAACCGGCTGAAATTCACTGGATGTATTTCCATCTCCAAAATCCCAATGATATGTATTACCTCCACTGCTGCTATTTGAAAACTTAATCGAATCGTTGATACATACCTCAACATCTGTCACAGCAAACACGGCATTCGTTGATGCTAAATTAAATTTGAAAACAGCCATGTTGCACTGCAGGTAACCACTAGTAGTTGACCATGATCCTGAAGTTGTTGGAAAATCATCCTGTACTCCGCAGGCTGCGCAAACGGACTGATACATGTAACCATTTTTATCAAATCGACTTGTTCCACCGTCTACATGATCAGCAGAATTGGAACCACCAATAAATGAACCATACATCAGAGAAGTGGCATCCTTATCCAATAACATTAAATAAATATCACTTCCATCCGTAGTCGATTGAAATGCATCCGCAGTTGTAGGCATGTTATATGTATCACCTCCTCCCCCAGGAAAACCGAGCGAATTTGTGTTACCCCCCCAGCCAGATATATAGATATAATCACAATCGCTAACCAAAAATGCAGATGGAACAATTTGAGGCGAACCAGCGCCTTTACCAACACATGTTGACATTAGGGAGGTACCCAAATCATTAGAAAACTTATGAAGGAAAAGACCACTATTTGGAGTTCCGTAGACATTCGCGGTCATTGGATAATTTCCTGAAGTTTGACCCAAAACAAAAACCTCGTCCTTCTTGTTTACCTGCACGAAAAAACACAAATCATCACCCGGAGTTCCAACAAACGTTCCAGTTGAATAGGAGCCATTGCCACCACTCAATTTTACCACATAACCAGAAATTTGCCCTCCAGCAAAATTGGTTTGTTGACCATTGTTTAATTTCCATGTGGTGGACATTGAAGCCCCAGAAACTAATGCATCTCCATTTGAATCGAATTGCATTCCAAACCCAACATCGGGCTTGTCTCCCCCAACGAATGTCGACCAAATGATGCTTGATAAATCAGAAGTTAGTTTTACTACACATCCATCTATTTTACCTCCAAAATTATTTTGAAAAGCCCCAGCAGTTGTTGGAAAATCCGAAGAAAAAGTACAAGATGTGAACGCTACGTCTTCATTTGCATCCAACACTATTTCGCCACGAAATGTATCGCCATAATTGTAGTTTAAATCGGAATCTATATTTACTCCATCATTTTCTTTTCCACCTAAATAGGTGCTGGCCGATAACGCCGTTCCATCGACGCTAAATTTACAGACCACCAAATCTACTCCGCCAAGGAAATCAGGCCCCATACCACTACCCCAACTCGGAAAGTACGAAGGCCCACCGTTAAAACTGGTATCATAAGCACTTGCAGTTGTCGGGAAATTATTAGAACTCGTTGTTCCAAGAATGTACAGTTCCCCAGAACTATTTACAACCATACTTTGGATCATTTCTGCTTTTGTTCCGCCCAAATAAGTCGAGTAAATAAGTGACGTTCCGTCCGCAGAGAATTTGGAAATAGCTATGTCTGTTTCTCCTTGACCGAACGCAGTTTGATAAGCACCTGTAGTTACAGGATAACCAACACCATAACATATTCCTCCGCCATACAAATTACCATTCTGATCATAAGTAGCGGTACAACCAAAATTCATTGCCGTTGCCCCTGAAAAACTTGACCAAGACATAATCGGATCAATTACCAGCTCCTTCGACTCATCATATCCTTTAGGAAACTTAAAACCCAAAACTCCATTTCTTAGAGTATATTCACACGGTACTTTAACCATCAATCCGTCTTGTCTTTGGTACGCTATCGGCGGAGCCTCAAACATATTTCCTATTGAAGTTTGCACCACCAACTCGCCCGCTTCGTTGATAAATAAACCTTCTTGACCCTGAAACTTAAGTTTAACATGATCCGGGTTTGCGCCTGGAGCAACAATAAAATCATATTTTATTTGCCCATGAACGCTAAACAGCTTGAAATCTATTCCTTTGTATACATTTGGACGCAGCAAATTTCCATACCCATAAACTCCCATAGCCCATTGACTTTTTTCGTTCCCCAAAAAATAGTTGTAGTACTGTTCCGATTTATTCGAACATATAAATGGAGCATTGACATTTGCGTCGACTAGCTCTACTTCATAGGAATGACTGTAAATCCACTTCGGCGGATTATTAAATGCGCTGGTATCGCCGGTGTGCATTTTCACAATCGGATCCATATCGACATGCTGAAATATCAAGCGGTTCTTTTCCACATATAATTTCCCTCCCTTTATAGCCGTTTGATACTTCACATTTGGATGCCATTGCCCCAGATTAGGGATATATAAAATTGACGATTTGTGCTCGATGGCATCACACCACCCACACATAACCAAATTCAAAAAAGTCAGTAATAAAACCTGTTTATAACTCCTCATACAGATAATAATTTGCAATTAGGTACAAAATCTAAGCAACTGCTCAATTCTTTATTTACGCGGTAAAACGTTTATTTAGGTAAATTTTCATGACGGATTGAAGGCTGTCTAAAATACTGAATTAATGACGAAGATCGACGTATAAGGTTGCTTTTACGACGAATTAAATGTTTATAAGGATCAATACCTCAAAAACAATCAGTTGATTTTCAGCAAATTCAATTCGGAATCGACGTTGTTTTTTTTGAGCTAAGCGGCAATTTTTTTTATCTGAGCACTAACACCTGACCTTCGAGAGATTTGAAATCAATTCCCTAGTATACATCGCGTTTTTCAATAAAATTATAGCCTCGAACTTGACTAACCCAACCCTCAGGATCATTCCCAAAAAAGTAATTATAAGTATGTGTCGAAGGTTTACCTGCAGTGTATTTGGCGTTGGCGTTGACCCCAACAAAATTCACCGCGTATACATTCCGCGTAATAAGACTTGAAGTGTTCTTCTTCCAAGTCGAATCACCAATATGCATTTTACTAATGCGATCGGAATCAACCCACTGAAACAACAACCTGTTATTCTCTACGTACAAATTCCCACCACCAATATTTGATTTAAACTGAACGTGCTCATTCCACTGCCCTTTATTAGGAATCAACCAAATTGGGTTATTCGACTCATTAGAAAAACTATAGCAAACAACCAATTGAAAAAAAACAGAGACAATTAGCGATAATTTCGCCAATCTACTACTCAACCACACAAATAAGAATCGAAAAACTGTTACTGCATGCAATAGTACCGATTAATAATGTTCAACTAATTATGAATTAGTTATCGGACAAAATTCATTTGGATACGGTACTCCGCTATAAAAAAACTACTTTTGCACAACGGTTAAAGCCAGTTGTAAAATATGAGTGACAACATCAAGCACGAGTGTGGAATTGCACTTCTAAGATTAAAAAAGCCCCTTACCTACTACTTCGACAAATACAAGACTTCCTTTTACGGTCTCAACAAGCTGTATTTGTTAATGGAAAAGCAACACAACCGGGGGCAAGACGGAGCCGGAGTAGCCAATATTAAGTTGGATGTTGAACCAGGACAGCGGTACATTAGCAGAAAACGGTCAAATTCCAATAAGCCCATTCAAGATGTGTTTGCACATATTAATTCACGGTTCAAAGAACTTTCAGAAAACAATCCTGAGCTGCTCAACGATCCGGAGTGGCTCAAAGCAAATCATGGCTTTACCGGCGAATTGTTTCTTGGGCATTTACGCTACGGAACTTTTGGTAAGAATAGTATTGAAAACTGCCATCCTTTTTTGCGTCAAAACAACTGGATGACAAGAAATCTGGTAGTAGCTGGAAACTTTAACCTTACCAACGTTGACGAACTATTTGATATCCTCGTCAATATTGGCCAACATCCAAAACAGAAATCAGATACGGTAACTGTCCTTGAAAAAATTGGACATTTCCTTGACCAAGAAAATGAGCTACTATTTCTCAAATACAAGGAGCAAGGCTATCAAAATCAGCAAATTTCTAAGCTAATCGCCAAAAAACTGGACATCGGCAATATTTTAACAAGAGCAAGCGAAAAGTGGGATGGCGGATATGTTATGGCTGGACTTTTGGGACACGGTGATGCCTTCGTTTTAAGAGATCCTGCAGGAATTAGACCTGCATTCTGGTATGAAGATGATGAAGTGGTTGTGGCTGCTTCCGAACGACCAGTGATTCAAACAGCTTTCAATCTTAAACCGGGAGATGTTAAAGAAGTTACTCCTGGCCATGCGATTATCATTAAACAAAATGGCCAAACAACTGAACAACCTATTAGCGAGCAACTGCCAACAAGCCGATGCTCTTTTGAAAGGATCTACTTTTCTCGTGGTTCCGACAAAGACATTTACAAGGAAAGACAATTACTTGGGAATTTAGTTACCAAAAAAATAATAGACGCTGTAGACGGAGACCTGAATAATACAGTGTTTAGTTTCATTCCGAACACTGCTGAAACAGCATTTTACGGGATGATCAAGGCAGTTGAAGATTACATCAACGAAGACAAGAAGAAGCAAATTTTAGCACTTGGCAATGATCTGACTCCAGAAAAACTTTCGGAAATTATTGATGTTCGGGCCAGAATAGAGAAAGTTGCAATAAAGGATGCAAAACTCCGAACTTTCATCACACAAGATGACTCCAGAGATGACATGGTTGCACACGTCTATGACATAACCTATGGTACAATTGTGCGGGATCAGGATAATTTAGTGGTGATTGACGACTCCATTGTGCGCGGAACAACACTTAAGCAAAGTATCCTAAAAATATTGGATCGACTTGGACCAAAAAAAATAATTATCGTGTCTTCAGCACCTCAAATTAGATACCCAGATTGCTATGGTATTGACATGGCAAAAATGGGAGATTTTGTGGCTTTTCAAGCAGCAATCGCGCTGCACAATGAAAACGGAAACGACCAACTGGTGCAGGATATTTACAAAAAATGTAAAGACCAAGAAAACGCACCAAAGGAACAAACTAAAAATTACGTTCAAGAAATTTATGAGCCATTCACAGTGGAACAAATTTCAACCAAAATAGCTCACCTTCTAAAACCCACAAGCGTTAATGCTGATGTGCAGATCATTTACCAATCTGTGGAAGATCTACATCGAGCTTGTCCAGAACACACTGGGGATTGGTACTTTACAGGAAACTATCCGACTGTTGGTGGCAACAAAGTCGTTAACCAAGCCTTTATCAATTATATGGAAGGCAAAAATGTTCGAGCCTATTAAAACTGCGAATGGAAGTAAAATTGTAATTCGCCCGGCAACAAGTCAAGACATGTATGCGGTTCGCGAATTAATAATGGAACTTGCTATTTATGAAAAAGCTCCTCAAGAGGTTTCGATCACCGTTCAACAGCTAATTGAAGATGGGTTTGGCAACAAACCTAAATTTGGTTGCAAAGTAGCAGAAGAAAATTCCTCTGTTGTTGGATTTGTTTTATTCTTCGAATGCTACAGCACCTGGAAAGGCAATTCGCTTTTTCTCGAAGATTTTATTGATTACTGAATCAGCACGCAGGAGGGGTATTGGTCAACTATTATTTGATTCTGTTGTAGAAAAGGCAAAACAAATTGGGGCGCACCGGTTGGACTGGCACGTTCTTGAGTGGAATGAACCTGCAATCCGGTTCTATAAAAAGCAGCAAGCATCGCTGGATCCCGAATGGAGTATTGGAAGAATCATTAAAGATCAGATGGTCAGCATTTAAGAAAAAACTCATTTTTTTCTAGCTAAAATTCCAGCTGAAAACAACGCGAATAAAATCTAAAGTCCCTAACTTACTATCCCGTCAGGGAAAGGCTTGATCTTAATCTGATAGCAATTCTCATCTCTCGCTAATCACCGGGAAATATCTATCCGGACACCGGGCGATCGTTAATTCACACTTTACTATCAGGTTACGAAGATCGTGACAAGCTATTGGAATTGGTTAAATTTCGCTTTGAGGGCGAATAATTAAGTATGACACAGCATCAAATATTGGTAGATAATTGGGGAAGAAAACATGATTATTTGCGCATCTCATTGCTGGAGCACTGCAATTTAAAATGTACATACTGCGCGCCAGTCAACGGCATCGCACACCGCCCATCGAGTGAATACATGAGCCGTGATGAGTTGTTTACGATTGCTCAAACGTTTGTTGACCTAGGCGTCAACAAAATTAGACTAACCGGAGGGGAGCCATTGGTTAAAAAAGACTTCGCTGCAATTGCACTTGGGCTTAAAGAAATGAATGTCAAAATGCATCTTACAACGAATGGGGTTTTGGTAGACAACCATATCGATACTCTGATCAAGGCTGGAATTCAGCAAATAAATGTGAGCATTGACAGCTTAAACCCTCGTCAGTTCGATAAGATTACAATGACCAAGAATCTGCTTCCGAAAATAATTGGCAACATAAGACTTCTTTTGTCCGAAGGCTTTCAAGTAAAAATCAACGCAGTGTCCCTAAAAGACTTTACTGAGGAATTGGCAATGGACCTTATTCTTTGGACCAAAAAAAATCCTATTGACGTTCGATTTATTGAGTTTATGCCATTTGATGGCAACAAATGGCATCTGGACAAGCTATTGAGTCAGCATATGCTAATGCGTTTAATCAGCCAAGAATATCCGATTGACACCTGGTCTCGAATTTCTAGTCATTCCAGTGACACTGCAACGAAATATCGACTACCTGGATTTCGAGGAACAATTGGCTTTATAAGTACCATAAGCAATCCGTTTTGTGGCGGTTGTAACCGACTTCGAATAACCGCAGACGGGAAACTTAAAAACTGTTTATTCTCCTCCCAAGAAGCCGATTTACTAGGAGCGCTTCGCGAAGGAAATGATCTGCTCCCGCTAATTGCATCCTGTGTTTCAAACAAAAAACAACGATGGGCTGGGATTGAATCCTTCGCAGATTATGATCCGAAAGCACGGAGTATGATTGCAATTGGCGGATAAGGTTTTTACATTCGTAACACATTCTACTCTATGGCTAAGCCTTATCATATTATCCAGCCAACCTCTAAAAGGGTTCCGATTATTATAAGCGTACCACATTGCGGGTCGCAATTTCCAGATGAGTTGGCAGGTCATTTTAGAGAGGACTTAGCGCAAAATCCTGATGATACTGATTTTGAAGTAGACCGACTGTACGGGTTTGCAGCGGAAATGGGAATCACAATGATTCACTCGCATTATTGTCGTTGGGTCATAGATTTGAACCGAACACCCAACGGAAAGTCGCTCTACTCAGACGGACGAATAATTACGGCCCTTACACCAACAACAAACTTTTTCAACGATCCGATTTATAAAAATCAAGAATTGGAGCCCAATGAGGAAGAAATTGAACGCAGAAAATCGCAATACTATATTCCATACCATGACAAGTTGAATGACACAATTCATGAACTGAGAGCAGAATTTGGCAAAGTCATTTTATGGGAAGCACACTCTATTCGATCAAAAGTCCCTGCAATTCATAAAGACCGGTTTCCTGACCTGATATTAGGAGACAATGATGGAAATACCGCCGATCATGAAGTAGTGCGGCTTGCAAGTACAGGACTAAAACAAGGTGATTTTGAACTGACTTACAATTTTCCTTTTAAAGGTGGATACATAACTCGGCTCTTTGGTGACCCCGAAAATGGAGTGCATGCCATTCAGTTGGAAATGGTAAAATCACTTTACATGGACGATCTGGAAGTTGAATTTAATGAGGAAAGAGCCGAAAAAGTGAGAAGTATTTTAAAGCCAACATTCGAAAGTTTGATACATTGGATTTCCAATTAAATTCGGAAAATGAAGACGTATCAGTTTAAGGGTATTTTAACCAATTCAGGTTGGCTTGCGCCAGCATTCATTAGTGTTGATGAAAATGGATTGGTAACCGAAATATCCAACGCCAATGTAAAAAACACTCAAGATCTAGAACAAGTTGATGGATATGCAATTCCCGGATTTCAAAACACACACTCACATGCTTTCCAATATGCCATGGCTGGACTTGCCGAAAAACACGACGGTCCGAATCAAGATGATTTTTGGGGTTGGCGAGAAACTATGTATCAGCTCGCCTTATCCCTAAACCCCGACCAACTTGAGGCTGTTGCTGCCATGCTGTACAGTGAAATGATTCGACATGGTTATACCCAGGTTGCAGAATTCCATTACCTACATCACGACACCAATGGTTCGGCTTATTCCAACTTGGGAGAAATGGGATCGCGGCTTGTTGCTGCTGCTCAAAAAGTAGGACTCAAAATAACCTTAGTACCAATCTTCTATCAGAAAGGCGGATTCGGAAAAGATCCAAACGAACACCAGCGTCGATTCATTAGTGAAACGACTGAAGATTACTATCGCTTATTTGAAGCATCGGAAGAAGTTTGCAAAGACTATCCAGGCGCAAATGTTGCCTATGGTTTCCATTCCTTGAGAGGGGTGGACTTGAACGATGTCAAAAAAGTTTGCAACGATAGGAAAACAGATATTCCAATTCATATCCACATAGCTGAGCAGCTAAAAGAAATTGAAGATTGTGTTGCTTTCACAGGGCAACGTCCCGTTGAATGGCTCACCAATTCTGTGGAAGTAAACAATGACTTTCATTTAGTTCATGCCACTCATTTAACAGACGAAGAAGTATCCGCAATAGCAAAATCGCGAGCTTACGTATCCATTTGTCCAAGCACTGAAGGAAATTTAGGCGATGGAATTTTTCCACTCCGAACGTTTCAAACCTTAGGAGGAAAATGGAGTATTGGAACTGACAGTCATGTAGGCTTAAATCCCTTCGAAGAGTTGCGAATTTTAGATTATGGCCAACGTTTAATTTCACACAAAAGAGACACTTTTTACTCGAACGAAAGGCAAGACGGTGGAGATTTCGCTATTGACATGTGGCTAAAATCTGGAAGGAAAGCCATGGGTAATTCAACCGAGGAATACTTCGCCAAAGGCATGCCCTTTGATGCGATTGTGATGGATGCAAAACATCCCATGGTAAGTATGTCGTCACATTCAAGTTTACTCTCCACATTCTTATATTCAACCGATACAGCGATTCAGCTGGGCACAATAACCAATGGGCGCTGGCAAGTTAAAGATGGTGTGCACTGCAAACGCGAAGAAATTTACCACGATTTTTCACGAGCAATTAAGGAAGTTGGAATCCGGTAATCAATCAAAAATTAACGTTTTTCTATCGAAATCACTACCAGCTTACTCGTAGGAGTATTGCTAATTTCGGCAACACTATTGATCGGAACTAGTACATTAGTTTCTGGAAAATAAGTTGCTGTGCACCGTCTTGGTATTGGGTAAGAAACCACAAGAAAGTTGTCTGCACGTCGTATTTCTCCTTCAAAACGACCTATTAAATTAACCTTTTGATTTTCAACCAAATTTTCAGATTTCATATCCTCAGAATTCATTAGCACTACCCTACGTTCATTGTAGATCCCTCTGTAACGGTCGTGAAGCCCATATACCGTGGTATTATACTGATCATGAGTCCTAATGGTCATCATTTTATACTGTCCAGCATTCAAGTTGTGGAATGGAACAGGATTGATAGTGAAATTGGCTTTACCAGTTTTGGTTGGTTCAAAATTAGCGGCTCGTGCATTGTTTGGCAAATAAAATCCTTGCGGCTCCCGAACTTTTTGATTGTAAAATTCAAATCCCGGAACTACTTTCTCAATAACATCGCGAATGTTATCGTAATTCTCAATCATTTTATCCCAATCGACAGAGCTTTTGGCTCCTAACGTCGCTTTAGCAAGACTTGCTACAATATCTGGTTCGCTCAACAACAAAGTAGATGCAGGCTTTAGATTGCCTTGGGTACTGTGCACAACTCCCATGGAATTTTCAACGCTTAAAAACTGTTCACCTGTTTTTTGAACGTCCTTTTCGGAACGCCCCAAACAAGGTAAAATCAATGCGGTTTTCCCATGAATCAAATGACTTCGATTGGGTTTTGTAGATACATGAACCGTAAGATCACAATTTCGTAAAGCCTCTCCACAAAATTCGGTGTCTGGTGAAGCACTCAAAAAATTTCCTCCCAACGCAAAGAACACCTTAGCTTTACCCCCATGCATTGCCTTAATTGCATCCACCACATCATACCCGTGATCCCTTGGAGCACTAAATGAAAACACTTCATCAAGTTTCTGCAAAAACGACTCCTTGGGCTTCTCCCAAATGCCCATTGTCCGATCGCCCTGCACATTTGAATGACCCCGAACCGGACAGGTTCCTGCTCCGGGCTTACCTATACTACCTTTGAGTAAAAGCAGATTAACAACTTCTCTTATATTCTGGACCCCATTGCGATGTTGCGTCAATCCCATAGCCCAACAAATAATAATTTTGTCGTTATTCATTATTATTTGCGCTGCCTGTCTAACTAATGACTCTTCCACCCCTGATTCCAATACACATTGGTCGAAATCGTTTGTTTTTAAATCGGTGACAAACCCCTCGTAACCTGCAGTTTTTTCTTGAATGAACCGATGATCGAACACTCCACCATTCTTCTCCTCTTCAGCCAACATAATCAAGAGGGTAGCCTTCAAGAGCGCTACATCTCCATTAATTGTTACTGGCAAATGCAAATCAGCCAATTCAGTTCCAGAACCAATTAACTCTAAGGGAGATTGAGGATCCTTAAACCGCATTAATCCAGCTTCAGGAAGAGGATTAATTGAAATGATTTTACCTCCATTCTTTTTTGTTTCCTTAAGGGCCGACAGCATTCTAGGGTGATTTGTACCGGGATTTTGCCCAATAACGATAACCAAATCCGCCTTATCAAAATCCTGAAGTGTGACCGACCCTTTTCCTATTCCTAGAGTCTCAGAAAGTGCTGCTCCACTAGATTCATGGCACATATTGGAACAATCTGGCAAATTGTTAGTTCCAAACTGCCGAACAAATAATTGATAAAGAAACGCGGCCTCATTGCTAGTTCGTCCTGAAGTGTAAAAAACGGCCTCATTTGGAGATTCAAGAGAATTCAACTGTTCTGCAATTAGCTGAAAAGCATCAGACCATTTTATTTCTTCATAATGGCTTGAATCTTCGCGCAGAATCAAAGGGTGTGTTAGGCGCCCCGACTTGCCTATCCAATAATCGGATTTAGACGCTAAATCAGCCACAGAATGTTGTTTGAAAAATTCTGGACCAACCCTCTTCATCGTTGCTTCCTCGGCGATGGCTTTTACCCCATTTTCACAATATTCGGCTAAAAAGGCTCTCTTTTCGTCCGGATCAGGCCAAGCACAACCTGGGCAATCAAACCCCTTCTTCTGATTCATCTGTTTAAGTAGACCTATACCCTGACCTAAGGTCATTTCATCACGAATATGATCAATCGATGACTTTATCGCCTTACCACCAGCTGCGTAATTGGCTGGTTTGGTCTTTCTAATCCCAGTAAATTCCTCAGGCGGTTGAGCATTAGTTTTTTTGCCATTCATATTTACAATGTACTACTTATAATTCTTCAACCGAGCAGGATTTGAATAGCAAGTAGCCCTTCCATTCCTGCAAAATCCAAAAATCGTAATCCCAAATTCTTTTGCATAATCAATCGCTAAGGTGCTTGGGGCAGAAACTGCCGCCAGAATCGGAATTTTTGCAGCGAAACATTTCGTTACAATCTCATAAGAAATTCTACCACTAACAAGCAGAATGTTAGCAGCACGGATCTTTTTCGACAACAACAATTTACCTACAACTTTGTCAACCGCATTGTGCCTTCCAATGTCCTCTGAAATAGCAATTAGCTCTTCATTTTTTGAAAAAACTGCCGCTGCATGACATCCTCCGGTGCGATCAAACGACTTTTGACCTTGTCGCATTTTAAGGAAAAGATTTGTCAAGCGGCCAACATTAATCTGATTCAAATTGTCTAATTTGTCCCCAGCCACCTGAATATCTTTCAATTCCTTTTTTCCACAAATACCACAAGATGAAACCGAAAGTAGAGATCGACCACTCAGAAAACCATCGCCTAAATGTTCTGGATCTACCAAAACATTGACCGATTTCAGAAACCCTTGTTCGGTTTGTTCCAAATCCCCAAGCTGGAAGGGCACATTCGACCTGTACACATCTTCTGAATAAAGTAAACCTGCCACGAGCTCCAGCTCATCTCCAGGCGTACGCATAATGATGGTATACGGCTCACCATTTATTTTGATTTGAAGTGCTTCCTCAGCAAGAAGAACATCCTTTTGCAATCGACAATCTTCTCCTTCACAATAAATGGCTTCGTAAGCACTACTTGAATCCACAATCGGACTAGGATAACCCTGAAACAACTCCATTGTCATCGATACTCATTCCCTCAGAAGCTGGAATCGATGGTAATCCTGGCATTCTCATCATCTTCCCTAGAATAGGAATTATGAACCCCGCACCTGCTGCATATTCAAATTCTCGGACGTTGACGGTAAAATTGGTTGGACGAGCTCTTAATTTATCATTATCCGATAACGATTTCTGCGTTTTAGCCATACAAATTGGCAGCTTAGATAGACCCAACTGTTCTATTTTCGAAAGATCGCTAAGTGCCTTTTTACTGTACTCAACGCCATTGGCCCCGTACACTTCCTTCGCTATAATCTCAATTTTATCTCTAACTGGAAGAGCCCAGTCGTACAAAGGTTTAAATTCATTATTACCACCTTCAACTTCTTCAACAACTTTTTGTGCTAGAAGCTGCATTCCTTCACCACCATGAGCAAACCCTCTTGCCACAACCGCATTAACTCCCATTTCCTCACATTTGGCAATAACAAAATCAACTTCCTGCTCCGAATCAGTTGGAAAAGCATTAATAGCCACAACCGGATTCAATCCAAACTTTTGACAATTTTCGATATGCTTGGCCAGATTCGCAAACCCAGTCTCGACGTTGGATACGCTCACTGAATTCAACTCTTCCTTACTTGCCCCTCCATGATGACGAAGCGCTCGAATCGTTGCTACAAGGACCAATGCCTTTGGCGAAAGACCAGCCGAAACACATTTTATATTGAGAAATTTCTCGGCCCCAAGATCAGCTCCAAAACCTGCTTCAGTAACAACGTAATCTGATAGCGACAGCCCCATTTTTGTGGCCAAAATAGTGTTAGTTCCTTGAGCAATGTTGGCAAAAGGGCCTCCGTGAATTATAGCAGGATTTCCTTCTAGCGTTTGAACAAGATTAGGATTTATAGCGTCTTTTAGTAAAATTGCCATTGCATTTTCTGCCTTCAAGTCACGCGCGTAAACGGGACGTTTATCAAATGTAAAACCGATAAATATATTACCTAATCTTCTCTTTAAATCTTCCATGGAAGAAGCCATACAAAGAATTGCCATGACCTCGGAAGCTGGAGTGATGTTAAATCCATCCTGGCGCGGTATTCCGTTTGCTGTCCCGCCCAAACCAATGGTAATGTCTCGCAATGCGCGGTCATTCATATCCATTACTCGTTTCCAAACAATGGTTCTTGGATCAATTTTCAAGTTGCGAGTTTTGCTCTGAATGTTATTGTCTATAAGGGCAGATAACAAATTGTTTGCTTTCTCAACAGCCGAAAAATCTCCTGTAAAATGCAGGTTAATATCCTCCATAGGTACAACCTGAGAATATCCACCTCCGGCAGCGCCTCCCTTGATTCCGAATACCGGACCTAAGGACGGCTCTCTTAATACAGCAACAGCCTGCTTTCCAATTTTGTTCAATCCTTCCGTGAGTCCAATTGAAGTGGTGGTTTTACCCTCACCGGCAGGAGTTGGGGTAAGTGCAGTAACCAAGATAAGGTTGTTTTGCTGTATTTTGCTTTCATTTACCAAGTTAAGAGGCAGTTTAGCTTTATACTTACCATACCATTCTATACTCTCCTCATCTACACCTATTTTACTCGCAATGTCACCAATTGGCTCCATTACATTTGCTTGTGCAATTTCAATATCCGACGGAAATTTTGTCTGTACCTGTTCACTCATAGTATAAAATTGTTCAATTCTGAAGTGCGAAAAATTAAGAAATGCCGTTGTCTAAAGCTATGAACTTTTGTTAAATTATTGAAAAATTGCAGTACAATCAAAATAATGTTATTGATTCGAACAAGCGGAGAGTGTTCGTTCAAGTCTTTCTGAGGTTTAAAAAATAACTTTGGAACGATGTCAGAATTTACAAAAGAAGAATTAGCAGAGATGCAATCTGCGTTTACCAAGCAATTTCGCACAGGTCAGTCAGTATTTGGAAAAGGAGGAGCGCTAGGGCCATTATTTAAGCAGTTTTTGGAGACGGCTTTAGAAGCTTAACTACAGGAACATTTAGCTACTTCAGATGGTTTATCAGGTAATAAACGTAATGGTCATAAGAGCAAACGAGTTAAAACTTCAGAGGGAGAAGTAGAGATTTCTACTCCTCAGGATCGCAACAGCAGTTTTGCCCCTCAAATCATCAAAAAACGTAAACGGATATTGGCCGATAATCTGGAAGACAAGATTATAGGCATGTACTCTTTAGGTATGAGTTACCGCGATATTTCTGCACATATCGAGGATATGTATGATATGCAAATATCGCCATCAGTGCTTAGGCAGTGTCGTCACGAAAATATATTATCTTTCGAAGAAAATGGTCTTCTCCATTGCAAAACTGGGCGTTGACCATTCAACAATTAAAAATTAAATTTGGAGATAGAATTAAACTTGATTTAGAATCGTGATTTTTTCAAAAATCACGAGCCTCAGACAGACTTTAAAAAACACTCCCAAATTCCCCGAACGATCCCCTTGCAAAACTAAAGCGTTTTAAAGTAGCTATCAAACGAAATGGAGGAGTCGAGACTCAATTTCTTACGAAGCCTGTAACGACCCTTCTCAACACTTCCAACAGTGATCTTTTGGATTTCTGAAATTTCTTTAGAAGACAAACCTATAAAAAGCAATGAACACAGTTTTCTTTCTTTTACCGTTAGATCAGGATGGCGCGCGTCCAGTTTATCGTAAAAATTCTGATTGATTTCCTCGGCCAATTTATTAAACTCTTCCGCATCCGTATCAGATTCAATGTGCTCATCGATAGAACTAGACAAATTTTTAAGATCTTCCAGCACAAAACCATTGGATCTCAATTCATCTATGGTCGTTTTCAAAGATTGGATATATTCATTTTTCCGAACAATGTACATTCCAAAATTACTAAGCTCGGTATTCTTGAACTTTATCATATTTTCCAGTCGCTCTTGCTCAAGCTGATTACGTTTAATTTGATTCTCTACCCGCAATTTTTTAACTCTAAACCTAAAGGTTGCCACAAAACCAATCAAGATTATCAAGGCAATGGCCGCTCCACCCATGGTTAAACGATACTTCAACAGTTCCGAATCCTTTTGTTCTTTAGCTTGGTCTGTTAAATCTTGCAATTGCACTTTGGCCTCTAACTGAATAAGTTCATTTGCAATTTTAGAATTCACCAACTGAACCGAATCTTGACGTGAACGAATTGCCTCGACCAATCCATCTCGCTTGCGATAATATTCAGCCCCTTTTTCATACTGCCCTTGCTTTACGTAGAATTCAACCCAAACCAAGCACAATCGTGATTTTTTTCGTATGAGATCTCCAGCATCGCACAGAGTATCCGCCAATTGGAGCTCCTCCTCTGCATCGTCCAATTTTCCCTGAGCAATTAACAAAGAAGCGTTCAACGTATGCACATCGGCGCGAAATTCGATGCGGTGTCTGTTTTCCCGTGCCAAAAGCATTGCCTGCTCGATGTATAAACCGGCTTTCTCAAGTTTCTCTAACTTGAATTGAGTTTCTGCCGCTACAAGTAAGGCGTTTCCATAAACCACGCTTTCCAAATCATTAGCTGCAAGATCAATTGCACTGTCTGCAAGAATACTGGCCAAAGTGTTATTACCCATTTCCAACTGCAGAGCTGCTTGTTCAAGATAAATCCTGGCTAAAACCTTAGACCTATTTTTCGCAATAAGCCGGAAATTTAACCTAGCTTTTTTCAAAACTGCCACCGCCTTCACGAAATTCCCTTGATGCTTATAACAAAGACCTACTTCAATCATTAACTGAGCCACCGTTTCCGGCAGTCCTAACGAATCATAAAGTGCAGCCCCCTCCATATAGTACTCACTCGCCCTGCCGTACTGTGCCATAGATTGATACACCTCCCCTAAACTCCAACAAGCTTTCGCTTCCAAACTTGGAATCCCCAATTTACTCGATCGACTCCTAGCCATTAGCAATCCCTCAACACAATCAACATGACGTCCCTTCTTTAGCAGGACATTTGCTATTTGAATTTCGAGTTGCAAACTATCAAGGCGATCATCATAGTTGACCTCACTAGCGTTTAAAAAAGTGATCGATAACGAACACCATAACAACGCAAATGCAAACGCCCCTCGAAACTTTCTCAATTCGCTCATATACAATACAAAATTCAATATTACTTGAAATAACACATTAATAGGAGATTTAGCAAGCTATTGTCCGGGTGTATATTTATTAAACGGTCAAATTGTCTAGGTAAAGAGCTGGTTAGTCCAGCACCATGTCCAGTTCATTCGAATCTGAAAATTTCCAAATCGACCCCTCAGGGTCAAACATTATGCTTTGACAACAAATAAACAATCATGAATATGGTAAACAAGGACATGCAAAAGCTTAAAGCCACCAGAACCAGCTAACTCATTCCAAAAAGCTAAGTCCTCTGAAAAAAAGACTTCTGTCTAAGAATCATTAAAATTACACCACATGTAATGGCTATATCTGCAATATTGAATATTGGAGGGAACACCTCATTACTACCAATAAATGGCATCCATTCAGGCCAATAAGCCTCGAACTTAATCATGTCAACAACTACTCCTTTCATAAAACCCGAATAACCTTGTCCGAATGACGAAAGATCAGCCACCCCTGAATAAAGCCGCCATTGCCCATCAGAAAACACCATTCCCTTATCAAACAGCACCCCATAAAAAGCACTATCGATGATATTACCAAGAGCTCCACAAAAGATTAAAGACATAGCCACTAAATAACCTTTATGAGTGGATGTGTTTTTACATAGGCGAAACAAGTAAATCCCGATTGCAACCACAGCCACAACTCGAAAACAGGTTAACAGTAATTTGCCCGTTTCTCCGCCAAACTCCCAACCAAATGCCATACCCGGATTCTCAATAAATTGAATTTTAATTGGACCCCAATTAGCAATAGCCTGGCCATGATAGGAAATAGGATAGGATAATTTAATCCAAAATTTAGAAACTTGGTCCAGAACTAACACTGGCAGAATGACAAGCAATATATGTTTTAGCACAGTTTTAAGATATAAGCTAAAATCCTAGGTTGTTCCTTAGTTACTGAGCCTTCTTGGCTTCAATACTTAAGGTTGCATGAGGAACAAGACGTAATCTTTCCTTTCGAATTAATTTTCCTGTTACCCGGCAAATTCCGTAAGTTTTATTTTCTATCCGCACTAATGCGTTTTCCAAATTCTTAATGAACTTTTCTTGCCTTGCAGCCAACTGAGCTGTTTCTTCACGAGATAATGTTTCCGAACCATCTTCCATCATTTTGAAAGCAGCTCCAGTATCATCAGTTCCATTATCATCTGAATGTGAGAGCGATCCTTTTAGCAAATTAAGATCTTCATTTGCCTCAACCAATTTTGATTGTATAATTTCTTTGAACTCTTTAAGCTCGTCATCGCTATATCTAGATTTTGCGTTTTCGGCCATAATAATTGTGTATAATCCTTGCGCTCAACTCGACTTTGTCAACGCGATAACCGTGCGTATTTCTTCATTCAACTCAACGGTCTCTCCTACTGCCACATTCACCAGCTCCAACGAGTTTGCCAATGTTTCGGCGCAAATATAGTTTAAATTCTCATTGATCGCATTGTCGATTAAATTATGCGATTCAATTTTCAAATCGATGTGGTCCGTTACAGATAACCCTTGCTGTTTACGCATGTTCTGGATGCGATTCACAAACTCCCTAGCAATACCTTCATCTTTAAGCTCTTGCGACAGACTCATATCTAAAGCAACGGTGATTGGTCCCTCAGAAGAAACTAACCATCCTGGAACATCTTCTGTGCTTATTTCAAAATCCTCCAATTCCAAATTAATTTCGACGTCATTAACAACACCATTCCAACCTTTATTGCTCTCGACTTGAATAATTTCTTCCTGTCCCCATCCACTAGTAAGTGCAACAATAGCCTTCATATGCTTACCATACTTCTTCCCAATGGTCTTGAAATTAGGCTTGATCTTCTTGGTAAAGACCCCTGTAGTGTCTCTCAAAATCTCAAGTTCTTTTATATTGACCTCAGCCAAAACCAAGTCCTTAACCGACTCTACATGTTGTGCAAATTTTTCGTCTAATGCAGGCACCATCAACTTTTGTAATGGTTGACGAACCTTTATTTGTTCTTTCTTACGTATACCTAATACCAACGAGCAGACCTTCTGCGCAATTTCCATACGTTGCTCTAAATCGATATCAATTTGAGTTTGATTAACAGTAGGAAAGTTTGCCAAATGCACAGACTCAACTCCAGATTTGCCGCACAGATCTTTGTACAATTTATCCATATAAAATGGCGCTATTGGAGAAGCAATTATGGCAATATTCTTCAGGCACGTGTAGAGTGTATGGTATGCTGAAATTTTGTCCTGAGTAAATTCTCCTTTCCAAAATCTTCGTCTACAAAGCCTAACATACCAATTACTTAAGTGATCTATCACAAATTCTTGAATCAACCGACCCGCGCTAGTCGGTTCATAACTTCCGTAAAATCGCTCAACTTCCTTAATAAGAGAGTTTAGTTTAGAAAGAATCCAACGGTCAATCTCCGGCTTAGCTTTGTCATTAAGCGCTACAGTATTAAAGTTAAACTTATCAATGTTCGCATATAAACTAAAGAATCCGTACGTATTGAAGATTGTTCCGAAAAACTTTCTTTGTACTTCCACAATTCCTTCCTGATCAAATTTCAAATTGTCCCAAGGCTGAGCATTGGTGATCATGTACCATCTTGTTGCATCTGCACCATAGGTGTTTAACACCTCAAATGGATCCACACCATTCCCAAGACGCTTGGACATTTTTAGTCCATTTTTGTCAAGTACTAAACCGTTTGACAAGACATTTTTGTATGCCACCGAATCGAAACACATTGTACCAATGGCGTGTAGCGTATAAAACCAGCCTCGAGTTTGGTCAACTCCTTCTGCTATGAAGTCTGCTGGAAACTTCTTGTTCTGATCAATAAAATCTTTATTCTCGAATGGATAATGCCATTGAGCATAAGGCATAGCACCTGAATCAAACCAGACATCAATTAAGTCTGATTCGCGAAACATCGGTTTTCCGCTATCTGAAACCAAAACAATCTTATCAACGAAGTTTTTGTGTAAATCAAAGCTCTCATAATTTTGCTTTTGATTATTTCCAGAAACGTACGCTTCGAATGGGTTACCCTCGAGTAAGCCAGCCGCTATGGCCTTTTCACATTCCGCCTTCAACTGTTCGACAGATCCTATGCACAACTCCTCATCACCATCTTCAGTTCTCCAGATTGGCAAAGGAATACCCCAAAATCGCGATCGCGACAAATTCCAATCACTTGCATTTTCCAACCAATTTCCAAATCGACCTTCACCAGTTGATTTTGGTTTCCAATTAATTGTTTTGTTCAATTCAACCATCCTGTTTTTAACCTCGGTAATTTTTACAAACCAAGAATCCAATGGATAGTATAAAACAGGTTTATCCGTTCTCCAACAATGAGGATAACTGTGCTCATATTTTTCGACACGAAAAGCCTTGTTTTCTTCTTTTAGTTTAATGGCAATCTGAACGTCTACTGATTTATCAGGTCTTTCTCCTTCAGCATAATATTCGTTCTTTACAAACATTCCAGCAAACTCTCCCATTTCAGGTCGGAACTTTCCTTGCATGTCAACTAACGGTACGGGATTCCCAGCATCATCAATAATCAACATTGGTGGCACCCCAGCATCCCGCGCAACAGCAGCATCATCCGCCCCAAACGTAGGTGCAATGTGGACAATTCCAGTACCGTCCTCCGTCGTAACAAAATCTCCAGAAATAACCTGAAACGCTGCATCAGCATCTTCAAATGGCTGCACAAACGGCAATAGCTGTTTATACCTTAACCCAACTAGATCAACACCTTTTAAATTACCTAAAACTTTAAAAGGTAATTTGTTGGACCCAATTTTAAACTCTTCAAATGTTAGAGAAGCATTTTTTTCTGGAAAATGTTTGTTAAGCAATGCTTCTGCAACCACTACCGTAATTGGCTCTCCGGTATATTGATTAAATGTTCGAACAACAACATAATCGATTTTTTTCCCGACGCACAATGCCGTATTTGACGGTAATGTCCACGGAGTTGTAGTCCAAGCCAACAAATGTACTTTCTCAGTATCCCAAGAAACATCTGAAAAATGAGCTTTAAACTTTTCAATGCTTGAATCTTCCAGTTCAAATTGTGCAACAACAGTCGTATCCTTAACATCTTTGTAACACCCCGGCTGATTCAATTCATGCGAACTTAAACCTGTTCCTGCAGCCGGAGAATAGGGCTGTATCGTGTACCCTTTGTAAAGCAAATTATTGTCATAAGTTCTCTTCAACAGCCACCAAACGGATTCAATATACTTGTTCTCATAGGTAACGTATGGATCATCCATATCCACCCAATAGCCAATCTGTTCCGTAAGCTCCGACCAAACGTCAGTATATCGCATTACAGTTTCTTTACAAGCTTTGTTGTAATCCTCAACGTTTATCTTCTTTCCTATATCTTCCTTGGTGATTCCCAGCTCCTTTTCTACACTCAATTCTACCGGCAAACCGTGCGTATCCCATCCAGCTTTTCGATGTACTTGAAACCCTTTCAAGGTTTTGAAACGACAAAAAATATCCTTGATAGTCCTTCCCATCGCGTGATGAATTCCGGGCTTGCCATTAGCAGATGGAGGCCCCTCAAAAAACACAAATGGATCGCAACCTTCTCGCTCGGCAATGCTCTTTTCAAAAATTTGATTGGCTTTCCATTCTTCCATAACGGTTTTTGCCACATGCGGCAAATCTAAATTCTTGTATTCTGGATACTGACTCATCGTATTTTTAATGGTTTGCGAATTTAACCCAAATTTCCCTTATAACTCATTCGCAGACTAACTTCTAAAACTCTTGAATGTTTCCTATTGGCGTAAGCCCTGTTTCTCGAATCCGTTGATCCAACATTCTTTTCTTTGAAGTCCTTTCGCAACCAGCCCATATTGGTTAATTTTGCCGGCGCATAAACGTTCTATTATGAAATTTGGTGTTATTACATTTCCGGGGTCTAACTGTGACCAAGACATGATTTACGTACTTCAGACTATTCTTAAACAAGAAACAGTTAATTTGTGGCACAAAGACAGTGACCTTCAAGGTGTAGATTGTGTTGTTCTGCCCGGAGGGTTTTCCTACGGAGATTATCTCAGATCAGGGGCAATTGCACAATATTCACCAATTATGAAAAGTGTACAAGAGCATGCTGCTAATGGCGGATATGTTATTGGAATATGTAACGGATTTCAAATTCTAACGGAATCCGGACTTTTGCCGGGAGCGCTTTTGCACAACAACAGCCAAAAGTTCATTTGCAAGAATATTTTCTTAAGGCCAGTTTCATCATCCGCAGCGATTACAAGAGAATTGGACGAAGAACAAGTTTATAAAATTCCAATCGCGCATGCAGAAGGAAGGTACTACGCGGATCAAAAAACTCTGAAAGAATTGGTGAGCAATGACCAGATTTTGTTTCGCTATTGCAATAAGGAAGGAGAACTCAACGCCAATCCGAATGGTTCTTTGGACAATATCGCGGGTGTTTGTAACGCGCGTAAGAATGTTTTTGGAATGATGCCTCATCCCGAGCGGGCGGCTGACGAGAACTTGGCCAATACAGACGGTGTTAAATTGTTTGAATCACTCATTGCAAACATGAACAACTAAACCGATTGTTTTCAGATTATTACTGTAAATTCGGAAGTCTAGCAGTAATTCACGTATCCCTAGGTAGTGTCGTCATAAGATATTTACCCAAATGCTGATACACCTTATTTGAACAGCAGCCAAAAATGAGGTTGTATTTTTTGCATACTTAGTCGCTATTCCTCCCCAACTACCTTTTCGGCCAAGCAAATGAGGTTCGAGAAGACTCCATGTTCTATCGGAAATATCGTGTAGATGTTGAGAAGACAATTTTCTTCGAAAGGGAATATATTTTCGTGACGACACCATCTAAGCACCAAAGTGGCGGCCGCAGCCACCATCAAAATCTTTTTCCTGATCATCAAAATTCTTTAACCCTTTCGGGTTGGGCAAATAAAATTCCGCTTGCAAAGATCTATGTCAATCATATAAACCAATCCAAACGTATTTATTCCCGTACCGTTGTACGCGGAACAAATCAACAAATAAGCTATTATTACGTTTAAGATTTCGGATAAATGCGTCTGAACCAAGTTCAGATTATTTGGCTGCAAAAGTAGTCTACTGGGCGACTTATAAAACAACTCTCGATAAAATTTCAGGATATTTTAACGAATCAATCCTCCCACTCGATAATTGATAATCCTTCCTTACATTTGACTATGATCAGAATTCTACTAGCTGAAGATGAAACCCACCTTCAGGAAGCTATAACGCTTAATCTGGAGATCGAAGGGTACGAGGTAGTGGCCGTTTCTAGTGGAAATGAAGCGCTAAAATGCTTTGAATCTGAACGCTTCGATTTAGTCATTCTAGACGTTATGCTACCGGAAGTGGATGGCTTCACAATCTGTCAGAGTATTCGATTACAAAATCAGGATATCCCAATCTTATTTCTAACGGCAAAAAATGCCAGTGTTGATCGTATTCACGGACTAAAACTTGGCGCAGACGACTACCTTACCAAACCATTTAATCTCGAAGAACTCCTGCTTAGAATTAAAAATTTACTTCGCAGAATTGAGACAATTGAAGAAAAAGTCGAAAATGACAAATACAGTTTCGGTGACAACTGGGTGCATTTTAGAAACTTCGAAATTAAGGGAGTAGACGGAACCACACGTCAACTTTCCCAAAAGGAAATTAAACTCTTAAAATTTCTAATCGATCGGTCTAATCAGGTTGTTTCTCGACAAGACATCTTGGAAACCGTATGGGGCTACGACGTTTATCCATCGACAAGAACGATTGACAATTACATTCTTGCTTTTCGAAAGTACTTTGAACATGAGCCGAAAAAAAGCAGGTATTTTCATTCTGTAAGAGGAGTTGGCTACAAATTCACTCCCTAACCGGATCAGTTGCAAAGTGTACAAAAACGTGCTTCTTCTCGATGAACAAACGGCTGACTATTGTCCAGAATAATCCCTATTTGGTGCTTCAATTCCTCCTCAAAACTATCAAGAAGCTGATCACTTATCCCAAAATCGTTACCCTGTTGAGCCACCAATAATCCAGATTTGTAACTCTTTAAGGAGTAGATACCCGAAACCATGTAAGTACAATCTGAGTACTGATCCTTGGCCATCAGAGCATACAGTAATAATTGCAGAGCCTTTGGTTTTCCTTCGTTCGAAAATAATTCGTCTACTTCCTTAAAATTGACGTCTTTAGAAACTGTTTGTCCCGTTTTGTAATCAATCACCCTTAGCGTTGGCCCAATTCTATCAATTCTATCTGCCTTTCCTCTTAACTTCACCGGAATAATCTGATCGTTAACCTTAATTTCAAGCATTTTATTCAAGTCTTGCTCCAAAGATTGAATAATTATTGGTGCTGAACATTCCTTAATCATCTCCATTTCTTGAGCTAAAAATCTCTGAATATACTGGGCCGCAACATCAATTGTCAACAAATTTTTACCTCTGGGTTTTGCAAGTCGTGAATATTCAGACTTAAACTCCGATTCCAACTCTTGTTTAATTCGAGGCAACATGTTCTGAACTCCAGCAACCGTTAATGGAACGCCAATCCAAGGCGTATAAAGCCTTTCTAACACATTATGAATCATTGTTCCAAAAGTCGAAGACTCAACACTCTCTTCTACCTGTGTTGGTTCGTTAATCCCAAGTATGTAGAGATAATAAAAATCCAAAGGACAATTTATGAATGTGTTAATCGCGGAAGGTGACAATCCGGAAGCAAATAGATCCTGCAGCGACGATTGAACGTTTTCCGATTTAAAAACGGACGTTGGCTGAGCTGCTCTGCGACTCAATTGATTGCCAAATTTTCGACGGGTAGTCGATGGAAATTCGTATTCCAATTGTGTAATATACCTGCTCTGCTCGCCACTACTAAACCCTTCATTTTGGTTGCTATATAAGATATAGACCTTTTTACATCGTTGGATCAAGCGATAAAAATAGTAGGCGTAAATGGCATCCTTTTCTTTAAATGTTGGCAAATCATGGTAAAGCTTCAGATCGTATGGGATAAATGAATTTTCTTTTCGGCCCTTAGGAAGTATATCCTCATTCGCTGAAAGTAAAATAACGGTTTCAAAGTCCAAAGCTCTTGTCTCAAGCATTCCCATAACCTGTAAGCCGACTACCGGGTCTCCAAAATAGGACAAACTTTGTTGCCCTATGAGTTGTCTTGTGAGAGTAAGAAGTACACCGGCATTATTCGCAAATTCATGCCCTTTGGCCAGCAAGCTCACTTGGGTAATCAAACGCTCATATTGATACAGTTCTTCTAAAACAACCCTATTATCCGATGCCGCAACCACAATGTCTTTAACACGGCCAAAAGTTCTTTCCAGGCAATCAGCCGGATCAGTCCACCGTTCAAATAAAAACAACACCTCACTAACAGACTCAATGTTGGACTCTAGCAATTGTTTGACACCAACAAAACCAAGATTATGACCTTCTACCCAATCTCGAATAGACGAAGCCAAACCCCATTTCGATTCCAATCCTTTCAATAGCGGATGATCAAGGATTTCCAGTAGCTCCTTGTAACCGATGGCAGAAGAATTGTAATCTTGATACCTTTTCTGAATTTGAAGAATGGTATTGATCAAACTATGTATCGAAGAATGTCGCAACGGGTAACCCATTGTAACGTTTACTGCATCCACACATTCCGGAATATTCTCTAAAACAGAATGTAATAATGATTCATCTGCTAGAATCAAACCGGTGTTGTTGCTCCCATTGTTTGCATGTTCGGTCGCCAAAAGTTCCCGGGCAATTTTTGCCTGTCCAATTGAACTAGAACACGAAATAACCTCAACCGACTTTTCTTCAGACCAATGATTCTGAGGCTGAGCAAATTTCATCCAATTCCATTCCTTCGCAAATTTTCTGTAAAACAGACCTGCTTCTTGATTTTGATTTTCTGTGTACGAACAATCCACATCCCAAAGCACCGAACAATGAACAGTTCTGCATAACGACTTGATAACCTTTTGCTCCGATTTAGAAAGAGCATTTAAACCTGCCACCAAGACAAAATCAAAAGGAAATGCCTTAACCTTGTTCTCCATCTCCAATGCCGCTCTGCGATAAGCCATTCCACTGGACATTATTTCCTGTTCATCTAACTTTGCGCGCAATCCAAAATATAAATCTGGAATTTGTTCCCAAAACTGTAAAAACCTCTTTTGCCCCTCCGAAAGTTCCGTGCTATTGAAACTCCAGGCTTCAATGTCTTTTATGCTAGATAGGTTTCTAAAAATATCTGCCGGATCAACTAATTGGCGGTCAATCTCATTGAAATCAGCAAGAAGTTGCGGAGCCCAAGCCATGAATTGTTCGAAATCCTCAGGCTCATCAGCAGAACTTTTGTACACCTCATAAAACTCGAACAATAACTGAATAGGATCGATAGTTTCTGCGTCTACCACCCACTTTATGAGTTCATCTACCGTTGATATTCGGGGACAAAAAAATGTACCACCAATTTCGTTTTCCAAAACCGTACGTAACTGAATACCGGCACGTTTGGAGGGCAAAATCACCCAAGCAGACCCAAAATTTTCATTTTTGACGTGATGGGTTAATTCGTCGACAACTTCGTGAATGAATGTTCGCATTTATTCTTTTATCCGAAAACCATTGCTAATGAAAGCTACAAACTCTTGAAAACCTTGACGCGAGGTAACTGTACTTAAAATAATAGAAACCAAACTAGGCGAATCCTTCTTCATACGATTCGAGCCACTTTCTGAATTTGGAGTTGACTTTTCGATCGTCGCATTTTTGCGTTTCTCAGGTGTTCCACTCTCTGGTGCTTGTAAAACAATTCCTCTTTCTTTAAGAACAGAACTTAAATCTTCCGCCTTAGTAAAACTGACATTTGCCTGTTTTTGACGGCCCAATTTCTCCTGTAAAAGCCCAAGGTTATTGAAGGCAATTGCGTCTTCCGGATCTAACTCTACACATTTCTCATAGTCAGCAATTGCTCCGAGCGTATCCCCAAGAGCTTCTTTTATGTACGCTCTACTGGAATAACGATAGCTATACTCCGGGTCTAACATTACGGATTGGTTCATGTCAGCAAGAGCTTCAATAGTTCTATTCAAATGAAAACGAACAACCCCTCGCAAAGAATAAATTTCCGCATTATTTGGATCTTCTTCAATAGCCTTGGAATAGGACACCTCAGCTAGAGGATATAATTTGTCCTTCTGCCGCTGCACTCCCTGCTCAAAATGACTGTTCGCCTTCATAGAAAACAAAGTTAAAACAAGTTGCGAAATGTTTTAATAGCGTCTCTATCCTTAGCAATTTTAAACAATTGATACCTTTACCTGCATAAAAAACCATGTTATCATGAATTCACCCTCAAAGGCACTTTGGAATTCGGTGCGGCATAAATCATTCATCAAAATATTGACCTAAAACAGCTCATAACCAGCAGTATTTATTATGTTTCGTATACATACTATTCATGACTCTATGAAAGAAAAGTTGATCACTTTTGTTTTCTTGCTGGTTGCTAGTTGTTGCCTTGGACAGGCTCCGTTTACCATCAACTACCAAGCAGTTGTTCGCACCGCGGACAGAAGCACCCTTTCTTCTCAAGTAATAAATGTTCAATTCAGCGTTCATTCGTTTTCAGCCAATGGACCGTTGGAATACCAAGAAGAACATTTGGGCTTAAGCACAAACGAGTTTGGTTTATTTAGTGCACGTATTGGTTCAGGGACTTCAACTAACTCAGGAAACAACTCGACTTTGAACAAGTTGGATTGGGCCAAATCCAATTTCTACTTATCTGTAGAAGTAGACGTTGATGACGGAAATGGTTATCAAAAAATTGGGGAAGATCAATTCGTTTCGGTGCCCTACGCTTTGCATGCTGCGGTTGCCGACAGTCTATCGGGAAAGATAAATCTTAGCGAAATTGTCAGTATCAATTTGACCAACGACAATGTGCTATCATTAGTAAAATCAGACAGCACCACACTTCAAGTAGATCTTTCCAACATTTCTACAGGTTCAAATATCTCCTTTAGTGAAAACGGCGACAGTTTGCTTATCAGCGGCGGTAAAGGAGTTCAGCTCTCACCGATTATTCCACTGGCAGGAAACGTATTACAATGGGACGGGACCGAATGGACAGCAGACGAAATCCCCGCCCCGAGTAAAATTGTAAGTCAGGATGGCTTTACAACAATTCAAGCACTTAATGATAATTCATTCCAGATTAACGCTGACAGTAAGAACGTTGTTAATTATAGTCTATTTAAAGGATTGCGATTTGGTTCCGGAATCACCTCTACCGGTTCAGATTACTCTTTTACTGATCTTAATGGTGATTTTAACACCTCTCTTAAAATAGCAGGAAAGGAATCCGAATTATCATTAACTAACAGCCTACCATCTTTTAATCCAACTGCCTCAAACCAAATTGTTGGGACGATTAACTTTCGCGGACAGGCAGGGTTCTCCCAATATCACTCATTGGGAGCAATAAGAGGTGTAACCGACACCACTGTGTCTCAAGAAGGCGCTAAAGGCCATTTGGAATTTCTTACGACTGGCAGCAACTTCCTGCAAACCGAAAAAATGAGGGTCGGTAGTGACGGTAGAGTGGGAATTGGTGTTCAAAAACCGACGGCCATTTTAGACGTAAACCGAGATGGAGGAACCATTCGAATACCAAGGAAATCTGCCGCCGGAGACCCTGCAGGATTAGACGGAATGATTTATTACAACCAGGCTTTTAAATCCTTTAGAATGCATGAAAACGGCCAATGGAAAAACTGGAGAGGGACAGGATACAAAGGCTGGTCATTGTCTGGAGACTCTTTACTAGGCAATTCGCAACCATTTATTGGATCTTTAGATTCTGCTAATTTGGAATTCCGCACAAATAACCAAACTGCGATGATAATTACGCCTTCAGGTAACATTGGAATAAACAACGTAATGCCCAATGAAAAGCTAGCAATTGGCGGAAACTTTGCACAGGCTCATCAGACTAACGGAAATTCGGGACTGCTAACAAGCCAAAACCTAATTACAATTTTCAACAGCGGAGCTAGTTCGAAAGGTTTTGTAGCGAGAAAAAACCTATTAACTTTTACTGGCAATGCAGGACACAGTGGCAGTGCATTAACAAATACAGAACTTGCTGGAAGCCTGGACCACATTGACATTAGCACAACAGGACCAATTTCGGAAGCATCAGGAGGTATTCAAGGACTCAGCACATCTTTATCTGCAAACACAATTTCTATAGCAATGGGGTCTCTAAATTTCGTGCGCCACAAATCGAATGGGAGCATTGCAATTGCAATTGCAACAAACTCCCAACTTGCAAATTTCGGAAACGGGAATATTCAAAAAGGTATTGGTCAACTTATTAGTGTAACAGACAGCGAATCTGGAACTATTCAAAATAGCTACGGCCTTTACGTTGAAGACATCGAAGATGGATTGGGAGAAAATTACTCCATTTTCACCAAAGCGGGAGATATTCTACTGAACGCTTACAATCACTCCTCTTCACGTTTTATAGTTAGAGGTTCTATTGATGACAATCTGATTTGCACTAACCCTATTATCAACACAGTAGGAATAGGAACCAAATCAGCAAAAGAAAAACTTCATGTAAATGGCCGACTTTGTTTAGAACCAACGAGTCACCCTTCCATCACTACCAATCGCCTATACAATAGTGGCAATAAACTGTACTGGAATGGCATCCGATTAGACACTGCAAAAGGGTTGAATGGAAGCTTAGTAAAAGATGCGGATGGAGACACTTACATCGACGCTGACAATTCGGACGATGATAAAATTCACTTTTTTGATAAAAGTGTTTCGGGAACCAAAGAATTCTTCACCATGAACGACGGAAGGTTGTCAGTTCAAAATACTGGAGGTTCGATTTTTTTAGGTGAATTGGCAGGTGTTGCGGATAATTTGCAAAACAACCGAAACATTTTTGTTGGTCGCTCAGCTGGAACAAACAACGTTGACGGCCAAACCAATATAGGAATTGGAGAGCTTTCTCTGGCCGCGTGTGTCAGCGGATCAAATAATATTGCGTTGGGCAACTCTGCACTCCGTTCAAATTTAGGCAACGACAACATAAGTATAGGTGTTCGAACTTTGCAAGCTAATAATTCAGGAACCGGAAATATTGCTGTTGGTGTAGAAACGCTGAGAAGTAATGTCAACGGTTCGGAAAATACTAGTATAGGTAATCGAACCATGCTTCTCACCACTACAGGCTCCAATAATTCAACACTAGGTTCAAGAGCAATGAGAGCACTTTCAGTGGGAAATAACAACAGTGCGATCGGAATGTCAGCGCTAGAATCTTTAGGCACGGGCAATCAAAATTCGGCAGTCGGTAGTTATGCCCTGCGGAGCCTAAATGGAAACGCAAATACTAGTATCGGCTTTAGTGCTGGCGAGGCTTTATTGTCTGGATCGAACAACACATTCATAGGGGCAAATTCAAATGTTATTAGCGCCGTCCCTTACAACAATGTAACAGTTATTGGAGCGAATGCAAGTGTAGCTCAAAGTAATTCGGTTATTCTTGGAAACAACGCAAACGTAGGAATTGGAACCCCTGCCCCACAATCCAAATTGGATGTGCGGGGGAAGGCAGTGCTGGATTCATTAAATATTAACAATCAATATGACTTCCCTTCTATCGCAGGAAACTATGGTCAAGTCATGGTTTTGGACTCGTTAAATCAGCTTCGATGGAAAAACCTAACTGCTAGCAGTGGTAGTAGCAGTGGCTGGAACATGAATAATGACCTGTTGTTCGTAAAAGGCCAAAACACATTTGTAGGAATTGGAACAGAAACCCCAACTCATGAACTGGAGGTGGAAGGAAATGTTCATTTGGTAGGAGATGAAAATCGATTGTCAAGGCATTCTTCGCAAGCAGATTTGCTGCCGCTGATTTATGCGGTATCCGACGAGAATGGAAATAAAAACGCGTCATCCAGCACGGGTGATTGCAATATTTCAAAAGTTTCAGAAGGGACGTATGTTATTGAATACAATGGAAGTCGCACATTTTCACCTATTAACCCTGCAATGGTGCAGGTAACTCCGAATGGCTCTGGAAAAATTATGGCCAGTTATGAACTTACTGCTCCCAACGAAATTACAATTTATACGTACAAAATGCCTTTAGGAAATGCAGAAGACTGTTCATTTTCAGTGCTAGTTTACAAGCCTTAATGCGAAAGTTGATTTCCATACTACCTATTTGTTTTTTTGGAGCACAAGCTCTGGGGCAAATTAGTGCTGAACGAAGTGTAATTGGTTGTCTTGGCGGATCGAGTAAAATCGGTTCTACCCTTCGAGTAATGTATACTGCAGGCGAAGGAATAATTAGTACGAAGTCAAATCAATCACTCATCCTCACACAAGGTTTCAATCAAGGAAGTAAAGAACCAAACGTAGAGCTGTCGGTCCCCAATGCGTTTACACCAGATGGTGATCAAGTAAATGATTCGTGGCAAATTCCCGGGATAAATGAGTTCAGCGAAAATACTGTGGTGATTTTCAATCGCTGGGGAGACATTATTAAGAAATTTTCGAGCTACAACAATCAAAACAATTATTGGGCGGGTGATTATTCAAATGGGCAAAAGGTAATGCCAGGAACCTACTTCTACACGATAGAGATCCCCCAAGAAAACGCCTCCTTAAGTGGGTGGTTGCACATTGACTACTAAAATCGTCTACCAAATTTTCACTAGCATTTCATCTGATCTACGCATTGGCTTTCCTTCTTGCACTCCGAAAGCTTTGAAAAAAGGAGGGGTGTTGGACAACGTTCCGTTTACACGATATTTTTTTGGAGTATGAGGATCAGTATTGATTCTTTCGAGAGTGTTCGTTCAAGTCTGTCCAAGGTTAAAAAAACACTCTCAAATATAATTCTCAAAAAGTTGATTTTGGAACACCTTCTATAGTTTACTCACATTAGGACCATTTGAATATGGTCTAAATCTTCTTCCAAGTACACCTCCCCAACACGCTCAAAGCCGAAATATTCATAATATCTTTGTAAATACAACTGGGCTGAAATTCTTACTGAAACTTTTCCAAACTCTTCGTGCACGCATTCAAGACATTTCTCCATTAGAGTTTTACCGATTCCTTTTCCACGCTGAGTTGACTCAAGGCAAACACGACCGATAGAAACTTCAGAATACGATACTCCCGGAGGCAGTACACGAGCTGTAGCAATTATAGAATTGTTCGAACCTGTACCAATAACATGAAAACTGGGCTTATCCTTAAGATCTAAATCTTGATAAATACAACCCTGCTCTACAACGAATACTTGATTTCTCAGAGCCAATAAATCATGAAGCTCATCTACGCTCAAATCTGAAAAAAGCTTCCAATTCCAGCTAACGGCCATGGTTTAGTTTTTCAGTCGCTGGTCAGATTCTTTCTGAGCGGCTGCCAAAACCTTATCTGCCTGCTTCTTAGCCAATTCCTCCGTTTCGTTAGCAGTACGATTAGCTACGTCCTCTAACTTATTCGCCTGTTTATCTGTAGCATCCTCAGCTTGCGTAAACTTCTTATCGGCTGCTTTCTTGGCTAACTTGGCCGCCTCTCGAGCCGCGATTTTCTTTAACGGGTTAGAGATCTTTTCTACCTCAGCATCAGCCGCATCGTAGGCTTTCTTTCTTATTTTTTCAGCTTCTTCACGCTGCTTAGCCCGGAGCGCATCTGCCTGCTTTTTACCCTCTGACCGAATCCTCTCTGCCTCCTTTTTGCCAGTCGCCAAAATCCTATCAGCTTCTTCTCTCGCCTTTGCCAAAAGGTCATCTGCCTGCTTAGAAAGTTCTTCTTTAGCTTTGTCAATTCCAGCCTCCACTACACTTCCGACCACTGACTTACCTTCACTTCTTACAAAGTCAGTAACTATCTTAGGCTCGGTTACAGTACCCCCTAGCTTGGCATTTACTTTGATAACTTCCGGAATTTTATCTCCAGCCGACAAGTTTAATCCATTAGCTGAAGCTAATTTATCCAATGCAGCCGCTCCTTTTTCCAGCAAGCCACCAAGTTCTGAACTTGGAACCTGCATTTTCAAATCATAATCTATTTCCTGTGTAAAAGCCGTTTTACCTCCAATATTCACATCCATTTTCCCCATCTTTATATCGAAAGGTTTTACGTGAACATTTCCATCTTTAAACTCATAAAAAAGTTTAACGTCTTTAAAATTCTGTTTCGACAATCGGTCAATTTTCAGGGTTTGCGCCAGCTTGTTAAGTGGTTCAAATTTTTCAACATAAACATTCTGAACAAACAAGTCGCCCTTACCAGTCAGTGAATTGTAAACCGGTTCCATGTTTTGGTCCAATTGACCTTTCATACTTAAAGTAGTTGAAAACGCTCCTCTACAAGATTTAGCGATCGGGGCCAACTTCTCCACACTATTCACATAATGCGCAGTTTTACCAATATCCAAATTGCTAACATCGTAGGTCAAATTCATTTCTGGAGCTTCCTTGTGATGAGTCGCATACATTCCATTCAAAGTAACTGAACCATCAAATACATCCATGCGCAAATTCTTTAAACTAGCAACTCCTTCTTTGGCTAAAATTTTTCCAGAAAGATTATCAATTAATATGCTGTCATACACTAATCGTTTGAATGTAGTGTTCAGGGTAAAATCAACGTTTTCAGGAACCCTCACTACCCCTGAAGCCGAATCCATTGCTGGTTGCTCGGACTCTGAAGATTTTTCCGTATCCCCAGTAACTTCTGGAGAAGCTCCTTCTGGAGAAGCCATTAACTCATTAAGATCAAATTTATTTGATGTCAAATTAAATGTACCGTGCAGTAGCTCGTCCTTAAGCACATACCCCATATAATTATCAATTGTCCCATTGGCCTGCAGATCACTAGTTCCTATCATGGCATCCAAGCTGGCCAACTCCAAATTAGATGGCGTAAAATTAAATTCCATTCTATCCAACATTACATCGTAAGCGAGATCCCCAGAATGGTACTTCATGCTGTCAACAATCAAAGAACCTAAGGCCTTAAACTCGTCATAGCGCTCCTGTTCGATGGAAGACATTCTTCCTTCCAAGGTTATGTTAGTGGTAATAATTCCATTATAATCTACACCTTCTCCAAGCGGAAATGCCTTGCTCAATTCAGCCAAATCCAAATACGCATTCAAATGACTAGCTATATTCGGGTCTGATAAAGGCTGTTCTACACGAGTATTAACATCAATCTTGTTTTCGAGAAAATCTAACTGCAACTTTGGTACATCAACCAGCATTCTATCCATATCACTTCCTTCAGGATGACTTACCTTAGCCAACACATTAATATGCTCAACCTTGGCTGGCAGATCTGGATATTGGAAATAAGCATTTTCAATAGCCAAAGCTAAATCGAACTGAGGGAGAATATCACCCTTTAATTTACCCTTAGCCGCACCTTTCAAATCGAACTTACCATCCGTTTTAACATCACCGAAATCAGGAACGTATGCACCTGGTACCATAGAAAGAATAGAGCTAAATGTTGTCTTCTTTGTATTAAAATTAACATCCATGTCCATACCATCTTCAAGCAACTGCAACCAGCCGTAAAATTGCAATCCAAGTGCATTGAAGTTAAAATCGTTATCGTCATCAAACGTGTAACGATTCTCCAACATATTCATATTGACGTTACAAGTGATATCAGTCTTTACCTTACGGGCATAGGTTACACCATCCATTCTATATGTGATCCCGTCAGCAGTAGTCTTTGTCTTCAAATCAAAAATTTCTTCGGCAAAATCCCCAGCACCTTCATGTGAAAAGTTCTTTAATTCAGCGTAAATACCACCTGGATGATCATCGTAAATTATGTCAGCCTCTCGAATAAAATATTCCGAAACCACGAGTTTTAGCGGTGCTGCCTGTGTTGAATCAACTTCCTCATTATGTATACTATCCCCCGACGCTTTTGCTATATCATAGTTTGCAGTGCCATCATGAAGGACCAAAACATTAATCTTTGGTCGCAATAATCCTACAGAATGAATTTCAAACTCCTCTCCAGAGATTGTCTTCCACAAATCTAGGCTTAACGAAAGCTTTTCAATAGCAACCAATTGGACCCCTGCGAAATTATCAATTCCGTCAATCTGAAAACCATTGATTTCCAAACCAAAATCAGGAAAAGTACTAATTAAAGATACGTCAAAACTATCCCAATCAACTCGTGCGTTTAAGTTGGCATTCGCCTCAGTCCTGGCCATGTCTATAATTTGGTCGCGGAAAACGTATGGGACCGCAACTGCACCAATAACCAACAGTAATAAAACAATTAAACACCACTTTATCAACCTACTAAACAAACCTTTCTTCTTCTTTTTTACCATACTGAATGAACTTTATTGGCTTAAATGTAACGCTTTGAAAATAAAGACTCAAATTCTACAATACTATCCCATTCTAACGCTCCACAAGTCTTGTCATGATTAAGTTTGACCGTTTTACACAACAAATTGTTGACAGGCTTTGTTGTCTGCGAAATTAGTTTTACATTTGCAGCCGTTTACATTCGCGGTACTCACTTAATTAAAGCTTAAAGAACGTGGACACACTAAGTTATAGAACAATTTCAGCTAATAAAGAGACTGTCAATAAAGATTGGGTTTTGATTGATGCAGACGGGCAAACTTTGGGACGCCTGGCTAGCACTGTTGCAAAACTAATTAGAGGAAAGCACAAGACAAATTTTACCCCACACGTGGACTGCGGTGATAACGTGATTGTAATAAACGCAGAAAAAGTAGAATTGTCTGGAAATAAATGGGAGGATAAGGTTTATTTGCGACACACTGGTTATCCAGGTGGACAAAGAAGTCTTACTGCTGCCGAATTATTGAACAAACGTCCAGAAAGAATTGTGGAAAAGGCGGTTCGAGGAATGTTGCCAAAAAACAAGCTGGGCTCGGCGATCTATAAAAATCTACATGTAGTGATAGGAGCTGAACATAAACATGAGGCTCAAAAGCCAAAAAAACTAGATATTAATAGTATTAAGTAATAATATGTCTGTAATTAATACGATTGGAAGAAGAAAAAGTGCTGTTGCCAGAATTTATATGCAGGAAGGAAAAGGCGCAGTAACGATCAACAACAGGGACTATAAAGAGTATTTCCCAGTTGGAACATTACAGTACAAAATTGAGCAACCTTTTGCTTTAACTGAAACTACTGGTCAATTTGACGTTAAAGTAAACGTAAAAGGTGGTGGATTTAATGGACAAGCCGAGGCTGTTCGTCTTGCAATTGCAAGAGCACTTGTTGAAGCAGATGCTGAGAACAAACCGGCTCTTAAAGCTGATTCGCTTATGACACGTGATCCAAGAATGGTTGAGCGTAAAAAGCCAGGTCAACCTAAGGCTCGTAAGAAATTCCAGTTTAGCAAGCGTTAATATTGAAATCTTAAAAGAGGGCGATTGCGAGAGATTGTAACCGCTTGTTTAGCATCTAAGCCTAAAAATAGGCTGCCATCCGCAATGGCTTGGTTATATAAAGAACGTAAACAAAAACAAAAATGGCGAAAGCAAACTTCAAAGATCTTTTGAATGCTGGTGTTCACTTTGGACACTTAAAAAGAAAGTGGAACCCAAACATGGCTCCTTACATTTTCGATGAGAAAAAAGGAATTCATGTAATTGACCTCAATAAGACGGTTGTAAAAATTGAAGAGGCCGCAGCAGCGATGAGATCAATTGCTAAATCAGGTAGAAAAATATTATTTGTTGCAACTAAAAAGCAGGCAAAAGAAATAGTTGCCAATCAAGTTAAAGGCATTAATATGCCTTATGTTACCGAACGTTGGACCGGTGGAATGTTGACCAACTTTTCTACGACCAGAAAGTCAATTAGAAAGATGAACAACATTGACAAGATGGCAACGGACGGAACTTTTAGCAATATGTCTAAGAGAGAACGACTTCAGTTGACGCGTCAAAGGGAAAAACTTGACAAAACTTTAGGAAGTATTGCGGACATGACAAGATTACCTGCCGCAATTTTCATCGTTGACATTATGAAAGAACATATTGCTCTTGCTGAAGCTAAGAAACTGGGTATTCCTACGTTTGCGATGATTGATACCAACTCGGACCCTAGAATGGTTGACTTTGTTATTCCGAGTAATGACGACGCTACAAAATCTATTGAAATGGTGGTTTCAATTATGTGCAACTCGATTAAAGAAGGATTAACGGAAAGAAAAGCGGCTAAAGTGAAGGCTGCGGCGGACAAATCGGATCCAAAGAAGGAAGAAAAAGCAACTCCTGCTGAAACCGCTGAATAAATAATTCGATACAATTAAATAAAGCATAAATCATGGCTATTACCGCTAAGGAAGTAAACGAGCTAAGAAAAAAGACTGGCGCTGGAATGATGGATTGCAAGAAAGCCTTAACAGAGGCTAACGGCGACATGGATGCAGCGATTGATTTGTTGAGAAAAAAGGGGCAAAAAGTTGCCGCTAAAAGAGGAGATAGGGAGGCAAGTGAAGGATTGGTTATTGCAAAAAGCACAGAATCTGGAAAAGGCTTTTTGCTTTGCTTAAATTGCGAAACTGATTTCGTTGCTAAAAATGAAGACTTTGGGAAATTAGCCAATGCATTTATTGACTTGGCTATTGAAACTAATTCTTCTTCAAAAGAAGAGTTACTAGGCGCAACATTCGAAGGAAATACTGTTGCAGACAAAATAGTGGAACAAACGGGGGTAATTGGTGAGAAAATTGAAATCTCTGAATTCCAGTTTATAGAAGCTCCTAAAGTAGTTGCGTACAATCATCCTGGTAATCAAATCGCTTCGATTGTAGGTTTGAGTAAAGACGGTGATTTCGAAGATACTGGAAGGCAAGTTGCAATGCAGGTTGCTGCAATGGCTCCTATCGCTGTGGACAAAGATTCAGTTTCTCAAGAAGTAATTGACAAAGAAGTTGAAATTGGGAAAGAATTGGCGATTCAGGAGGGCAAGCCAGCTGATATGGCGGAGAAAATCGCTTTGGGACGGTTGAATAAATTCTTCAAAGAAAATACTCTTTTAAACCAACAATTCATTAGAGACAACAAAAAGTCTGTTTCGCAATTCCTTAAGGAATCTGCTGATGACTTGACCGTTACTGATTTTAAACGAGTATCGTTGTCAGTTTAACTGAACTTACTAATTGTAAAAAAAGGGGCTTTTTAGTCCCTTTTTTTATGTCCAAACTTCTCAGAAACCTATTGCTTTTTATATTTGAACTGTTCTGTACAATTAAACTCACATGAAATATAAACGAATACTACTTAAACTCAGTGGAGAGGCCTTAATGGGCGATAAGAACTTTGGTATTGACAATTCTAGACTGCTGCAATATGCAAATGAGATAAAAAGTATTTCTGAACTAGGAGTCCAAATTGCCATTGTAGTGGGTGGAGGCAACATATTCCGAGGCGTACAAGCAGAACAGGGTGGAATGGAAAGAACTCAAGGTGACTACATGGGAATGTTAGCCACCATGGTTAACAGTATGGCATTGCAGGCTTCGCTAGAATCAGTTGGAATGGAAACAAGGTTACAATCCGCCATAGAAATGAAAGAAATTGCGGAACCATTTATTCGAAGAAAGGCGGTACGACATCTGGAAAAAAATCGAATCGTAATCTTTGGCGCTGGATCCGGAAATCCATACTTTACTACTGACTCAGCTGCGTCTTTAAGAGCAATAGAAGTAGACGCAGATGTTATCTTAAAAGGAACTAGAGTAGACGGGATTTATACTGCCGATCCTGAAAAGGACCCATCAGCACAAAAATATGATAAGCTAACCTTTGACGAGGCGTACAGTAAAGGACTTAGTATAATGGACATGACCGCCTTTACCTTGTGTAAGGAGAATAATCTGCCTATTATTGTATTTGATATGAATACCCCCGGAAATCTAATGAAAGTTATCCATGGAACCGAGGAAGGAACCCTAGTTGAAGCTTAGTCCATTTACCGAATTATAGTGTTTCTTGATCGAATCAAATAGGATGCACTCACTCATAAATTTTGAGCAATCCGACAACTTTGACGTAATCCTTAAACAGGGTACAGAACAATTAGTTAAAGATCTAGTTTTAGCGGGAGTGCAATTCGAATTTTCGGTCACCTCCTTGCCAGATCTGATTCAAGCCATTCGTGATTTGGTCAAACAACTACATCATACTAACGCACAGTCACTGTTCAACTTTTTATATCGTCTTGATTTACCTGAAAAGCAAGTTCTTCTTCTGCAAAAACAACATAACGAGATAAATTTCATTGAAGAGCTAGCAAAAGAGATTGTTAAGAAAACTTTTACCAAAGTGATTTTCAGAAACAACCTGAAGAAAAAATCGTAAGGTTAAACTTAATTTCTATTATTTCACCGATATCTAAGGTGGCATAAAATTGTAATTTTACGCTTACCTTTGGACAGAATAGACAAGTGATGGATAAATACTCTTATTTGAGCAATGCAGATAGCTCTACCGTTGAAGAGTTGTACAACCAATATCTACAAGATGCGAACTCTGTAGAAGATGGTTGGAGAAGGTTTTTTGAGGGATTCGAATTTGCCAGAAGTAACTTTGAAGAATCGGGAGCAGTTCTCCATAACATGCACAAAGAATTTAAGGTAATCAACCTTATTAATGGTTATCGCTCTCGTGGGCATTTGTTTACCAAAACCAATCCTGTTAGGGAGCGAAGAACTTATAAGCCAACCCTTGAAATAGAAGAATTTGGTTTAGAGAAATCTGACCTGAATTCAGTTTTTCAAGCGGGAGCAGAGATCGGAATTGGCCCCAAACCACTCAACGAAATCATCCAACACTTAGAAGATACTTATTGTCAATCTATTGGCATCGAGTACCAATATATTAGGCACCCCAACAGGGTGGAATGGATTCGAAACAATGTAGAGCTGCACAACAGGCCTCAACTTGACAAGAATAGAAAAACTCACATTCTTCACAAGCTCAACCAAGCAACGGTTTTTGAACAATTCTTACAGAAAAAATTTGTCGGTCAAAAGCGTTTTTCATTAGAGGGGGGTGAGGCACTAATTCCCGCTTTAGACGCTCTAATTGAAAAAGGGGCTACTTTAGGCGTAAAAGAGTTTGTTATGGGTATGGCCCATCGGGGTCGACTAAATGTTCTTGCAAATATCTTTAATAAAACATACGACGCAATTTTCAGTGAATTCGAGGGGAAAGAATATGAGGACAGTCTATTCGATGGGGATGTTAAATACCACCTCGGATATTCTTGTGAAATAGAATCAGGGGAAGGAAATCTGTTGCAATTGACCTTAGCCCCCAATCCATCGCATCTCGAGGCTGTAGATCCGGTTGTTGAGGGAATTTCAAGATCGAAAATTGACCACGAATTAAATGGAGATTTCTCCAAACTTGTACCAATCTTAATCCACGGTGACGCAGCTGTTGCAGGACAAGGAGTCGTCTACGAAGTTGTACAAATGGCTCAACTTGAAGGATATAAAACTGGAGGAACGATTCATGTTGTAATTAACAATCAGGTTGGTTTTACCACCAATTACAAAGATTCGCGATCTAGCACCTATTGTACTGATGTTGCAAAAACCACACTTTGTCCTGTGTTACACGTAAACGGCGACGATATAGAAGCTGTTGTACAGGCAATGGATATAGCGCTTGCATATCGTCAGGAGTTTTCTCGAGACGTCTTCATTGATCTACTTTGCTACAGAAAATATGGGCATAATGAAGGAGATGAACCAAAATTCACACAACCACAATTATATAAGGCAATTGCTAAACATCCCTCTCCACGAGAAATATATTTGAAACAACTTATATATCAAAAGGTTGTAGGTGCAAATGAAGGAATAGCATTGGAAAAAGCTTTTGATGATATGTTGCAAGATCGTTTAGCTGATTCCAAACAAATAGAAAAAGCATATGTAACGCATTTCATGGAAAAAAAATGGGCTCATTTGCGAAGAGCTACAGATGCAGATTTCGAAACTCCATCCAAAACTAGTTACAATTTAAAAGCTTTAAAGGAACTTGCGATTAAATTAAACACTCTTCCTGAAGGTAGAAAGTACTTCCGAAAAATTGTGAAGCTACTAAAAGATCGCATTTCGATGCTTGAGTCAGATAAACTTGATTGGGCAATGGGTGAACTCCTTGCTTACGCCACACTTCTTGAAGAAGGGCACCCAATTCGAATTTCTGGACAGGATGTTGAACGAGGAACATTTTCTCATCGCCATGCGGTTATCAAAACGGAAGATACCGAGGAAGAAATAATCCCATTGAATCTTTTAAGCAATAAACAAGCAAAGCTTGATATTTATAATTCTCCTCTCTCAGAATATGGGGTTCTGGGTTTTGATTATGGCTATGCCTTCAATACACCTGATGGACTAATTATCTGGGAAGCTCAATTTGGAGACTTCAATAATGGCGCTCAGATCATATTTGACCAGTTTCTAAGTGCTGCAGAAGATAAGTGGGGTACAATGAATGGCTTGGTAATTCTGCTTCCACACGGATACGAGGGAATGGGGTCTGAACATTCAAGTGGCCGTTTAGAAAGATTTTTGACTCTGTGCGCAGAAAACAATATGCAAATAGCCAATTGTACTACGCCTGCTAATTTCTTTCACCTTTTAAGACGACAACTCAAGCGAGAATTTAGAAAACCACTCGTTGTCTTTACTCCAAAAAAGCTTCTTCGTTATCCTAGAGCGGTCTCTAAAATTGATGAATTGGCAAACGGCTCTTTTCAGGAAGTTATTGACGACACATCGGTTAAGGCTAAAAATGTAGATACCGTTGTGCTTTGTTCTGGAAAACTTTACTACGACATAGTCGAAGAAAGAGAACGTTTTGGGAACGGTGAAGATGACAGCAACATTGCTGTTGTTCGAGTTGAACAATTATACCCGCTGCCTAAATATCAACTTGACGCAATAGTTGAAAAGTATGGATCTGAGTGCAAGTTTATTTGGGCTCAGGAAGAACCAGAAAACATGGGTGCTTGGTCCTTCATGTTGCGCAGATACAGAACTGTCCATTTAGATTGTGTTTCTAGATCAGAATCTGGGAGCCCTGCGTCGGGCTCGCCTAAAGTTCATCAAATCAGACATCAAGCTATTTTGGATCAGCTAATGTCAAATCTTAAAGAGCCTTTGGCTTCAATTAAAAAATAAAAGAATTAGAATAAGATGTCAGTCTTAGAGATGAAAGTCCCAAGTCCAGGTGAATCCATTTCAGAAGTGGAAATCGCTGAATGGTTGGTTGAGGATGGAGATTATGTGGAAAAAGATCAAGCAATTGCAGAAGTTGACTCTGACAAGGCTACGCTAGAATTACCAGCGGAACAAGCAGGGACCATAACCCTTAAAGCGGAGGTTGGTGATGTAGTTGCCGTAGGAGCAGTAGTATGTCATATCGATACCTCGGCTCCTGCCCAAGAGAGAAAGGCTGCTCCAAAGTCTCAAGCGCAGGAAGAAGCCAGTCCAGATCCTGCTCCTGTTGCTGAACCTACACCAACAAAGCAAACTGAAAAGACTAATTACGCTACAGGTCATCCATCGGTCGCTGCAAAGAAAATCATGCACGAAAATGGTATCGCTCCGACTATGATTCAAGGGTCTGGAAAAGATGGTAGAATCACTAAGCAAGATGTAATTGCCTCCATGTCAGCTGGATTCGACATAGCTCAAACTCTTGGATGGGGAGGAACTAGAGACACAGAATCGAAGAAAATGTCTATGCTGCGTCGTAAGGTCGCTTCCAGGCTGGTTTCGGTGAAGAATGAGACTGCAATGTTGACAACGTTCAACGAAGTTGACATGAAGCCGATTATGGATATAAGAAAGCAATACAAAGACAAGTTTAAGGAAACACACGGCGTGGGTCTTGGATTCATGTCTTTCTTTACTAAAGCTTGTACAGAGGCTTTAAACTTATTTCCTCAGGTCAATTCCATGATTGATGGTGATCATATGATTTCGCACAATTACGCGGACATTGGAATCGCCGTAAGCTCTCCGAAAGGATTGATGGTCCCTATTGTACGGAACGCAGAACAATTGACGCTACATGAAATTGAAGCTGAAATAAAACGGCTTGCAATCAAGGCTAGGGATGGTAAAATTTCCATCGATGAAATGACTGGTGGAACTTTCACAATTACCAATGGTGGTGTATTTGGTTCAATGCTATCAACGCCCATCATAAATCCTCCACAATCTGCGATTCTTGGAATGCACAATATTGTAGAACGACCAGTTGCAATAAATGGAAAGGTTGTAATTCGACCAATCATGTATGTAGCACTCAGTTACGACCATAGAATTATTGATGGAAAAGAATCTGTTGGCTTCTTGAAAACGGTCAAAGAAATGCTAGAAAATCCTTCTACAATGATATTTGGCGCCAAGAAACCCGAAGAAATTTTGCTTAATCTTTGATAAAAGGAAACAGCTATTAATCATTTCCTATGGTTTGCTCGCAACCAACGAGTAAACCATAGGGATTCTTCCTTCCATTCCAGCTACCTGAAATCCGTTCGCAACTTTTCCCAAGTTAGCGAAACAATTGTATGGAGAATAATCATACTCCTTAAATGATTTCAAAAGCAAGCCATTATTATACAGTGCATTGATTGTTTCTGAGAGACTATAATTCCACCAATGCGATTCTCCTAATGACGTTGACTCACCTTCAGCATAGGTTCCTTCGTTCTCTATAATAACTCCCCTGTTAAAATAGGGATATTTCAACTCCTGCAAATCATCATCAAACATATGCATCATTGGATGAAACTCAACCAGAATAAATTGGCCACCAGGTGCAAGGTTTTGTGCAATAGTTTGTCCCCACAATTCTAAATCCGGCAGCCACCCTACCGTACCATAGGAACTAAAAACTATATCGAACTCTTCACCTCTAAATTTCCCAAGCTTTAGCACATCACTGCAAACAAATTCTGCGTCAATATCCAAATCACCTGCCAAACGTCTTGCTGTATCAATAGCTTCATCGGACAAATCAACTCCAACGACTTTAGCACCCATCCGAGCCATAGACAAAGTATCTTGACCAAAATGACATTGAAGATGTAAGATTCTTTTTCCGGACAAATCCAAAATGGAATTATTCGAATGACCCTGATCTGAGCAAAAATTCCGCAACAAATCTAGTTCAATTCGGTTGAGTGAACTTTTACCATTTAGGAAGCGAGGAACATCATAAAATTTAGATTTCACGTGCACCTTAGTCCGCGCATTCCACAACTCCCGATTCACTTCCTCGTATCGATCCACCACAAGAATTTACGCCTTAGGATTTGCATACAACTTAACATCTTCAGCACTGATAGTCTTGTCACATAAAATGATCAAACGCTCCACAACGTTGCGTAGCTCTCTGATATTCCCAGTCCAGTTAACCGTCTGAAGTGCCTTCATTCCTTTACTATCAAATGATTTCTCAGGCATTCCATATTCCTTGCAGATAGCTTTTAAGAAATGTTCCGCTAACAATGGAATATCATCCTGACGATCATTTAACGACGGTACGTGAATCGGAATAACGCTAAGTCTGTGATACAAATCTTCCCGGAAGTTCCCTTCCGCAATTTCTTCAATTAAATTCTTGTTTGTAGCGGCAAGCACTCGCACATCCACCTTAATATCTTTGTCGCCACCCACTCTGGATATTTTGTGCTCTTGTAACGCCCGAAGAACTTTAGCTTGAGCCGCTAAACTCATATCGCCAATCTCGTCCAAGAAAATTGTTCCACCATCGGCCTGCTCAAACTTTCCCTTACGTTGTTTATTCGCGCTGGTAAACGCGCCTTTTTCATGACCAAACAACTCACTCTCAATTAACTCACTCGGAATTGCTGCGCAATTAACTTCAACAAACGCTTGCGAAGCTCTTTCACTTTGCTCATGCAATTGACGAGCAACAAGTTCTTTTCCAGCACCATTTCCTCCAGTAATCATTACACGAGCATCGGTTGGAGCCACCCTAGCAATCATTTCTTTAATGGCCTTTATAGGTGCCGACTCTCCAACAATGTCAGAAGCCTTGCTTTTGGTGATTTTTCGTTTTAAGACTTTCGTTTCCTTAACCAAATCAGACCGGTCAAGAGCATTGCGAATAGTAACCAAAATTCGATTTAGATCTAATGGCTTCTGAATAAAGTCGAAAGCACCTTTCTTAATAGCTTCAACAGCCGTATCCACATTACCGTGACCAGATATCATCACCACGGGAACATCTATTCCCATTTCCATAATCTTGTCCAAAACGTCCATTCCATCCATCTTGGGCATCTTGATATCGCACAGAACAATCTCAAATTTTGACTTGCCCAGTAGGTGAAGACCAGTTGGACCATCCTCAGCGTCTTCAACCTCGTACTTTTCAAATTCCAAGATCTCTTTAAGCGTGCTTCTAATAGGTCGTTCGTCGTCAATAACCAATATCTTAGCCATAATTTCTCCGATGTTTTTCGCGATTTAATGCACAAGTTATGCTTTATAAAATAACCACTTGTACATTTCTTTCCAAGACGGCTTTTTACCATACATAAGGATTCCGATTCGATATATTTTGCCAGCAATCCATGTGGCGCAAATAAACGTAATCACCAGTAATACCATGGACAATACATAAGGCCAACCTGAGTTATCAAAACCAAAAGGAGCCTTCACCATCATAACTACGGGGGAAGTAAACGGAATCTGCGCAAACCAAAATCCCGCAGGTCCATCTGGGTTTAATGCCATTGATTGAGCAATTACAAAACCAAATACTAAAGGAAGTGTAATAGGGAGCATAAATTGTTGAGTATCCGCTTCATTATCTACAGCTGCCCCAATTGCCGCAAATAAAGCTCCGTACAACAGATATCCACCAATGAAATAGAAAACAAACAGGCCTATCATAAATGGCCAATTTATTTTATACAAAATAGTTTCAATCACCTCGTTTTCCGGAATTGAGACCTGTATTTCATTAGCCACTGAAGGATCTACATTGGTGGAAATTTGGGCCATTTCTTGAGCAATAACTTCCGGATCATAGGTAAACTCAGGAAAAATTGTAACCAATGCAATTGAAAACAATGTTGTTCCGATAATAACCCAAATAGTAAGCTGGGTTAAGCCAACACACATAATCCCTACAATCTTACCCATCATAAGTTCAAATGGCTTTACAGAAGAAACAATGACTTCGACAATACGATTGGTTTTCTCTTCAATAACTCCACGCATCACCTGCACTCCGTACAGAAAAATGAACATGTAAATTAGCACTGAAAACGCAAACCCAACGCCCCATCGAACCTTTGCTAATCCAGTTTTTGAATCATCAGCGTAATGCTCAAAAATTAACCGGACATCCTTTTTTATTTCATCAAATTGTTCCAAAGACAATTGAAGACCTGAAGAATCTCTCAGGTAATTCACTTTTATCAATTCTCCAAACCTATTGAGCTGTCCACTCAACATCCGTTTTACAACCTCACCTGGTTCTTTATCAAAATACAGAAATGCGGATTCGTGATGGTACAGTCTCTCCGGCAACCAAAGTGCCAAATCAAATTCCCCGGATTCAACACTAGCCTTAGCCTCAGCTTGTGTACCGTGCGAAAAACTAAATTTACACTGCTTTGTATCTTTAAAATCGTTGGGTTGAACGAAATAATTCGAATCCACAATATGAACCTTTTTCTCGCCAACATCTGCCTGACCGATCCAAGCTGCGCCCACTAATAATCCCACCATTAAAATCGGTACAACAATGGTTAAGATCAAAAATGACTTTTTGCGAACTCGAGACAAATACTCTCTTCCGATTATAAGACCAATCTTATTCATTTTCGGCCTCCTTCTCCTTATTCACAGTGGCAATAAAAACTTCACTCATAGTCGGCACTACTTCCCTAACACTTTTAATTTCGCACACTGGAAGAATTTCCTTCAAAAAACTATTTAGTGTAATCCCGTTCAACAACTTAATATTGAATGTATGGTTTTCACGATCCTCTGAAAATTTGTCCAACACTTCAAATCCTCCCCACATTACATTTGCAAATCCCATTACGTTTCCTTTAAAGGACACCTCGTACTTCGATTCGCTAAAATCCTTTTGAATTTGTTTGACAGAGCCATCAAGTACTTTTTTAGAATTGTTGATCAAAGCAATACTTTCACAAATGTCTTCCACAGTGCCCATATTATGGGTAGCCAACATTATCGTGGCCCCTTCATTTTTTAATTCCAAAATCTGTTCTTTAATCAGATTGGTATTTATCGGGTCAAAACCACTAAAGGGCTCATCTAATATTAAAAGTTTTGGGTTGTGCACTACAGTAGAAATAAACTGAATCTTTTGTGCCATTCCTTTCGAAAGTTCTTCAACTTTTCTATTCCAAAGGTGAGAAATCTCAAGTTTTTCGCACCACTTCTTCCCTTTTGCTTTCGCATCTGCTTTTGACAAGCCCTTCAACTGAGCAAGGTATACGATTTGCTCACCAACCTTCATTTTTTTGTAAAGCCCTCGCTCTTCAGGCAAATATCCAATAGTGCCGATGTGGGATGGTTTTAGACTTTCGCCATTAATATAGATGGCACCCGAATCTGGACCTGTAATCTGATTTATTATTCGAATTAAGGATGTTTTACCCGCCCCATTAGGGCCTAGCAAACCGTAGATCGACTGTTCAGGAATTTCCAAAGAAACGTTCGTTAATGCCTGATGGTTTTTATACCGCTTCACCACGGAGTCAGCTCGTAAAGCTATCTTCATAATGTCATTTTAAACGTGCCTGTGCACACCTAAGTATATTCCTTCAAAAATAAAAGTCGAAACATTATTCACGTGCTCCAAACACACTTGCATAACTTAGGTTGGTCAAAATACTTATTAAAAAACTAATGACGCGAAAAAGAAAAATTTCATCTCAATAGATAGAACATATTCCAGGAAAATGAGGAAAATTAATCGAACACAAACTTGCTTGCTACTGGGGTTCCAATGTCGGTCTGGATGCGAACAACATAAACTCCTGAAGACATGCCACCAGAGCTGAATTGAATTTGATTTTCTCCCAGAACCGTTGACTGAAGCTTACGTTTAAAAATCTCTTGACCTGTAGCACTCAAAATCGTCACCGAAACTTTTTCTACCGACTGAAGGAGCATGAAATTCACTTTAACAAGACCAGCAGACTCACTAGCATTTACATAATTCAACATAAGGGCACTTTGGTCTTCGTTAACACTCACCGGATTACCTTCTCCCTGCCACAAAAACGGATGGATTCCCAATGATTCCATTTTGAAGCTCTTATCCCCAAACACATAACTCGGGGCATAATAACCGTTCCAACTATCAGCCCCACCATACCTAGTATCCATAGGGCAAAACATTGAAACGTTATAATTTCCCTGCTCATAATACATGTAAGTATTCTCACCCTTATACTCGTAACCCCTAATTTTAAAAATGTTTACATCTTCCCCAGCAACCGCTTCTCCATGTTTCCAATCCTTGTGGCCCGGAATCCAACTTAACATTATATTAAACCTTCCCACATCATATAAATTCGGAAGGTCATTTGGATCAATTGTCCAGTCAGTTGGGACCACCAGAAAAGGCAGCATTTGCCCGCCATGCAACTTGGGCATCGCATATTTCAATTCGCGAACACTTCCTTTAGGCCGTTGATTTTGTGAGTCATAGATTACATCATAAAACTTCACAGGGCTTCCATAAATCGTATCAGTGAAATCGGTTGGTAGTTCGTAAATATTAATCAGATTATAGGCATCTGGAACAACCAATCTAACAACCAACGTATCAACAATCTCGTAATCTGAATTTCTTAGGTATTCGCCCTCTACAAGAATAAATGGGATTTTGATGGGCGTTTTACGGCCTACTTCGGTAGATAAATCAAAATAGTCATTCAACCCCTTCCATAAAATGGAGCTTTCCATGTGAGGAGAAGTCAAATCAAAAGTTTGACCAACTTGAGTGAATTCCGGTCGTATTAAAGTTCCAGATTTTGTCTTCACAAAAACCGTAGAGTCCGGAAAAAAGGAGGCAACAACAGATGAAAAACTGAACTGCAAAGAATCAACTCCAAAATAATGCTGCCTATAATCTAACCAGTCAAAAATTGGCAAGTTGGCATTTCTAGCAGAATTAGACGAACTATAATGGTTAGGTATGTCAAGAAATTTATCAAACTGCGCTACAACTGCAGTTGGAAAACATAACACAAGAAGAAAATATCCGAATAGTAAACCTTTTATCTCTCGTAATTTAGTGCTCATATAATTCTCTAGACTGCAATTAAGGCAACCTTCAAAATAATCATTTTGAATTTGTTTTGCCAACAACACTTACGAAACGGGCTAAAACAAGACGTTTTGAGCGTTATACATTAGGAAACGGAACCTAACCAACGAAGAAAAAATTTGAATTATAAAAAAGGCCCCTGTATCGAGGCCTTTAAATTTTACTTGGTTGCGGGAACAGGACTCGAACCTGTGACCTTCGGGTTATGAGCCCGACGAGCTACCAACTGCTCCACCCCGCGATGTTGGCTGCAAATATATATTTTGTTTCTTTGCTGGCAAAGTAAAAAGGGCCGAAATGTCGCACAGATCTGGATTTGTCAATATTATTGGAAGTCCCAATGTTGGTAAAAGCACGTTAATGAACGAGTTGGTTCGAGAAAAAATTTCGATAATTACTTCGAAGCAACAAACCACTCGACACAGAATAATGGGAATAGTGAATGGAGATGACTTTCAAATCGTCTATTCGGACACTCCAGGAGTTTTAAACCCCGGTTACAAACTGCATGAAGGAATGATGCAATTTGTGAATACTGCATTGAAGGATGCTGACGTAATTTTATTCGTGACTGACATGTTTGAAGATGAAGTAAATCATCGAGAAACATTGGAAAGAGTTCAGAAAACTAGTACGCCAATTCTGTTACTTTTAAATAAAATTGACTTAGCCGACCAAAAGAAGGTTGAACAGAGGGTTGACTACTGGAATAAAATCTTACCGCAAGCAGAAATTCTTCCGATTTCAGCATTACATAAATTCAATGTTGATTTCGTGTTCGACAAAGTCTTAAAGCTTCTACCAAAGGCTCCTCCTTACTTCCCGAAAGATCAACTAACGGATAAGCCAATGCGTTTTTTCATATCCGAAATAATTCGAGAAAAAATCTTAGCACTCTATCAGAAAGAAATTCCGTATTCATGCGAAGTAGTGGTAGAAGAATTTAAAGAGTCCAAAGACATTACAAGAATCAGAGCAATTATTATGGTTGCCCGAAACTCCCAGAAAGGCATCATCATTGGCCACGAAGGAAAAAAAATCAAACAAGTTGGAGAGCTCGCTAGAAAGGACATAGAGGAATTTACAGGAAATAAAGTGTTTCTGGACCTCTTTGTAAAGGTTGATAAAGACTGGCGAGAAAACGAGTCGAAATTGAAAAAATACGGATATCTGCAATAGTTAATTATGGGAAATTTAGTGGCAATTGTTGGCAGGCCCAATGTAGGAAAATCAACCCTTTTTAATCGATTAACAGAATCAAGAAGGGCAATTGTTCAAGAAACAAGTGGTGTTACCCGAGATAGACATTATGGCAAAAGCGAATGGAATGGTGTTCCTTTTTCCATTGTGGACACGGGTGGTTACATTCAAGGTTCCGACGATATTTTCGAGCAAGAAATTCGCAAGCAAGTTCTGATTGCTATCGAAGAGGCAAATGTAATTTTGTTTGTCTGCGACGTAACTACCGGAATAACCGATTTAGATGAATCGGTAGTAAGGGTGCTGAGAAAATCGTCTAAACCAATTTTGATTGTTGCTAACAAAACGGATAACGCAGAACGAAAAGTGCAGGCAGCAGAGTTTTACAATTTTGGACTTGAATACGTTTATCCTGTCTCCGCTATTAATGGAGGAGGAACTGGCGAATTATTGGACCAATTGGTAACACTATTTGAACCTGAATCGAAATTGGAGGACGATTCGGGATTGCCGAAAATTGCGATCGTAGGAAAACCCAATGTCGGTAAATCCTCATTATTAAACGCTCTTGTGGGTGAAGACCGAAATATAGTAACAGACATTTCGGGAACTACCAGAGACACGGTGAATACAAGATATAAGGCCTTTGGCTTTGACTTTAACCTCCTTGATACTGCCGGAATTAGAAAGAGAGCCAAAGTTCAGGAAGATATTGAATACTACTCCGTTATTAGATCGGTGAGGGCCATCGAAAATTCAGATGTCTGTCTGTTCATGATAGACGCGACCGAAGGCTTACAAAAGCAAGACCTGAATATTTTCTACGTAATTGAAAAGAATAAAAAAGGCGTAGTGTTTCTTGTAAACAAATGGGACCTCATTGAAGAAAAAGAATCGAACACCATAAAAGAAATTGAGGATAAAATTCGTGAAACGATTGCTCCATTTACTGACGTGCCCATAATATTTACTTCCGCTAACACCAAACAACGAATTCACAAGGCCATTGAAAAAGCCATAGAAGTTTATCAAAACCGGACCAAGAAAATTCCAACTTCCAAGCTCAATGAAATAATGCTGGAAGAAATTTCAAAAACTCCTCCTCCATCAGTGAAGGGGAAGTACATTCGAATCAAATTTGTTACCCAACTCCCAACACACGCGCCTAGCTTTGCTTTTTTCTGCAACCTACCCCAGTACGTTCGAGAATCCTATAAACGATTTCTAGAAAACAAGCTAAGACAACACTTTGATTTTAATGGCGTGCCAATTCGAATCTACTTAAGGAAGAAATAGAAAAAGATAGCAATCTGACCAAAATTTAGCCGCACAAAAAAAGCGGGAACTGGCCCGCTTTAAACTACCTTCTATGGAATAGTCTATCCGACAATTGTAATATTCTTAGATATAACCTGATCCGCTGATTTGATTTGTAAAACATAACTTCCAAATTCCAGGCTAGAAGCCTCAACTGGAATTTCATTAATTCCTTTTGTCAACTTAAAATTAGAAGACCAAACAGCTTGTCCGGTTACCCCAATTATTTTCATCTCCGCTTGAATTGAATACTTGGAAGAAATGGAAACTATGAAATCTCCTGAACTAGGATTAGGGTACACATTAGTCAACAAATTTTTATCTACAGAAATTTCCGCATCAGACAAAGCCTTACAATTCTGCTGTTGATATTTTTTGAACATATCCAAGTCAAAGCTCGCCATATCATTCCAAACCATTTGCTTTGCATCTTTATCCGGACAAATAACGTAATACTGTGGATAGCCATGAAAACCAAGTGCACTCTCATATTCTGACTTCACGGATCCAGCATCATCAATTATTGGATAAGGAACTCCTGTAACCCAATCTCCCTTGGTTCCATTTCCAGTACAGCTGGAGGTATTTCCTTCCAGACAAGCTTTATTGGTCTGATCATCCCCTTCCAGAAATAATACAACCACCTCATCTGTTCCATCTGGCCCCAGTTGATTGTATACATCTTTTAAATCTCCACGCTTATGAAAATCCCAACATGGCTGGCACCAAGTAGCCGAAATATCCAAAAACACGGTTTTACCCTGATCTAAATATTCATATAAATTATGCGTTTTTCCGTCTAAATCTTTAAGGGTAAAATTGGGTGCAGTTTGTGCAAACATTGAGTTTGAGTTAGACAACAGACATAACAAAACAATAGCGCAATAGTATATCTTTTTCATGACAAAATAAATTATTGATTTAATTAAACTTAACAATCTGCTAGTTCTCGAAAAAGAAACCAGAAAGCAGTTAAAAAGTCACACTAAACAGTTTCCAAAATCTCAATCTGAATTATTCAAAGGTCTCATCTAATTAAAAGACCTGATCAGAACTCCATTTTTCCTTCAAAACAACGACATTTGCACCAACCTAAGTAAAATAGTTTAGCTAACATTATTTTAACCCTAATGAGCAGTAACAAACCTCAACTATTCTTACTCCATTTTGCCGGAGGAAATGTGTATTCCTATGGATTTTTAAACCCGTTCTTACCTTCAGATATAGAATTTATCCCTTTGGAATTACCCGGCAGAGGAAGAAGATTTGGTGAAGATCTACTTCGAGACAAGAAAGCTGCAGTGCTTGATTACGTCAAGCAAATTCGCAAACGAAGGAATGGACAGCCATTCGTTGTAGCAGGCCATAGCATGGGCGGATTTTTGGGCTTCGAAGTAGCGTTGATGTTGGAAGATATTGAAGACGCGCCAAACAAATTGGTGGTAACCGGAAATGCAGGCCCAAATATCCATAGAGCTTACAAAAGATTCGATATGGAACACGAAGACTTTATGCAGGCACTTAAGAAAATTGGCGGAACACCTCCTGAAGTCCTGGAAAATGAAGAGCTACTTTCGATGTACGTTCCTATTCTTAGAGCAGATTTTGAGGTTGTAGAAAAAACATATCTAGCACAAAGCAGAAAGCTAAAAAAGGTTCCAATAGAAGCTATTATGGGGACTAACGAAGAACGTGCCGACAGGATTGACAATTGGCAGAATCATACAGAGTTGTCTTTCACTGGTCAACTGTGGTCAGGGAATCACTTTTTCATTCATCATCATGCTCGGAAAATAGCCACCACACTAACAGACGCCATTCTGCAGAAAGCAAAGATTGAATGACGGAAGTATGGACTTATGACATATCAAACTTATCCGATGAAGATTTGCAAAACACTCTCCAGCAGTGCTCCAGCTCGGAAAAAAAGGAAATCCAGAAATTCAGATTTTTAAAAGATCGTTTAGGAAGGTTAATCGGCCGCAAATTGGTTACTAAAAAGCTTGGAATTTCCTCGGATAAGATCCTAATTTCCGAATCTGGCAAACCATATTTACAAACCGGACCAAAATTCAATATTTCCCATTCCGGAAAGATGGTGGCCGTTGCGTTCTCAAAAACAGAGATCGGTTTGGATATTGAAGAACATAAGATGATCGGTTTTGAAGACCTGATCCAACGATTTCACCCTAACGAACAAGCTTACTTTCTTAAAAAATTAGACGAACATGCCTTTTTTAAGATATGGACTAGAAAAGAAGCTTTCCTGAAGGCCTTGGGGACAGGAATTACCCGTGGATTAAATCTTGATGACTGTTTACAAAACGAAATTCAGTTCAACGAAAACCGTTGGTCTATAAAATCTTTGCAGGCTCCAAAGAACTATAGCATGGCCTTATGCTCCAACGCTCCGTTAGAAGGAGTTAAACAGTTATTGATATGCAAAGCTGAACTGTTTGTCTAACTTCGAATAATCAAATTTGGAGCACTCCTAAAGTACGTATTTCGCAACATTAAGAACATTGTTACAACTACTTATATTACTCGACACAGCAATTCAAACATTAGTTTATGCGAAAAACTACCTTGTCGAGCCTAGGACCTGCTTAGACTTTTGACCGCACAATCTACAACATCTCTCTGAACAACAAGAAACAAAAACTGAAACAGGGCTTGGTTTTGGAGAGTTTTACAATTCAAGGAGGGAATTCAAAAACGATCCTTAGGTTTTACAAGTTCTGTTTCCTTCCGAATGAAGTATGAATTTAGTGCCTGCGAAAAATAGCATAAATGAAATCCTGCTTGGTATTGAAAGGCGTAGCATGAACTTCTTCAAATGAATCAACCAACTCGAAACCTTCCTGAAATCTTTCTACCAGAGAATCCTTCGAGTACCTCACAATGTCCAGTCCACTGCACTTCATAGGTCCGGAACTGGAAAACGTTGCAATTACAAAATAGCCTCCACTCACTACAGAGCTCTTTACGAGATTCGCGTATGTCTTTATATCTTCTTCTTCCGTTAAGAAATGAAATGTTGCCCTATCGTGCCATAAATCGAATTTCCTGAGCGGCTTATAGCTAAGCACGTCTGAAACAACCCACTCCACATGCTTAGAATCCTTACCAATTTTTTCGCTTGATCTAGCTAAAGCATTAGCCGAGATATCCAGAACACAGAGATTTGTAAACCCCTGAACTAACAAGTCCATAGTCAGGTTGGAATTTCCACCCCCTACGTCAATTAATTCACTATGCCGAGAAATTTGTAAACTTTTTATCACAGAGAGAGACGTAATAGGACTGTCCTGATACCAACTTACTTCTTGATCAGACTTCGTCTCATACACATTTTCCCAGTGCTCTTTTACCCCTACCTTAACACATTCCATATCTGCAATTTAACCCACACACCTTAACGAGTCAAATAAATGCGATAAAACACGAAAAATTCCGATCAAACCAATCTGAAAACCACCAATGCAAGAGTTAAAGTAGATGCACTTAGAAAAAGTCCCAATGGTTCTTAACTTTGCACCAAATTTGATTCTAATGAATTTTTGCAAGTTATCTTGTACTTTGTTTTTACTAAGCACGTTTATGGTTTACGGGCAAACTATACTACTATCAGAAGACTTTAATACTGGAATGCCTGGCAATTTTAATATTGTGGATGCGGATGGAAATGCTCCAAACAGTGACGAAAAAGTTAATTTTATATCGGATGGCTGGGTTTTGAGGATGGATTACGACTCTACTTCAGCGGATTCGATTGCGGTAAGTACAAGCTGGTTCGAATCAGCAGACGCGGCAAATGACTATCTAATTTTACCGGCGGTTACATTTGGAAGTTTTGGCAACTATATTTACTGGGATGCACGATCAATAGACGCATCCAATGCCGATGGGTACCAACTCCTTTATTCAAGTTCACCAGAACCTACATCATTTACCGATACGCTATTTTGGGTTAAGCAAGAACTTTCATTTTGGCAGAATCATAAAATTGAACTTCCTGATTCCATATTTGCAGACACAACCTTGCATTTTGCATTTAGAAACAATTCTTACGACAAGTTCATTTTGGCTTTGGACAACATTAAGGTCGAAAAAGAAAATCCAATTTCCATTTTTGAATCAACTGTAGACGGATTCAAATTTTACCCAAACCCTGCCACGAAATACTTGATAGTTGAATCATCTGTAAAGAAAAAATCGACCATAACAATTTCAGATCTACTTGGCCGCCAGCGTGCGAAACTAAATACAGGCTTCCCTAAACTAAATATTCCTTTGAGCAACTATAATTTAAGCCCTGGAATTTACTTCTTAACTGTAAACGAAAGAACCAGAAGATTAGTAATTAAAGAATAAACACATCGGCAAAAGCCTTATTTACTCAACTCTTCCTTAACAACTTTGGAAATTAAGGACCCATCGGCTTTACCTTTTAGCTTCCCCATAACAGGCCCCATGACTTTGCCCATATCGGATGGCCCCATTGCCCCAACAGCGGCAATTGTTTCCTTAACAATTTTGCAGACGTCCGTCTCACTCATCATTTCAGGCAAATATTCTTTGATTACATTGGCCTCTTGGATTTCAGCTTCCGCCAAATCTGTTCGACCTTGATCATTGTAGATTTTGGCAGAATCATTTCTTTGCTTAAACAACTTCTGAACTATCTGATTGCCGGCAGAATCAGCCACTGTTCCATCCCCGCCCTCTTTAGTACTTTCTATCAAAAGAGCTGATTTAATAGCTCTTAACGCAGGCAATCTTTCCTTTTGCTTTGCCAGCATTGCACTTTTAATATCCGCATTAATGCGTTCTATCCAACTCATAAATTTTAAATATTGATTGCCGACGACTTCTCAAACCTGCCTGTCCGAAAACGTTAAATATAAATTGCGGCAACATTCACCTAACCAATTGAATTTCGGCATCCAATAGCGATAAATTAATCCACGTTGTCGTGCAGAAATGAATTTCCACTCAAACCTGTCCTTTTTTCTCCGCTAAGGCCTTCAACTTCACCAATCGAGTATCTTGACAAGCTAGATTCCGATGAATGTTTTGGTTCCTCCAAATTCACATTCCTGCGCTTATATGCTGGTTCGTTCTCAAGTTCCGCAATTCCAGCAGGCGTTTTTAGCTTTGCACTTAATTCTTTAATTCTAGCAATACGCTCAGAAGCCCGATGTTGCAGCTCCTCAGGTGATGGCTGCGTGCTTGTTTGATTGGTTGGAGCAGCATTAGTTTCCTGCCCCCCCCAGAGACTAGGCTTCTGGGAATGTGTAGGCTGAGAAAAATTATTCGCCCCCATAGTGCCTCCATACTGACCTTCCACAGAATTCGGTACTGCTTGACTAGTTTGATTCGTATACGGTTGATGCAACGCCTCAGAATCTTTAAGCGTCATCGAATCAGACTGAATAATATCGTCCTCTAATTGATATCTAATTTTTCCATCTCCAGCCAAATTACTTTGACGATCACTCTCGGAAAACGAATCTTTAATAGCCTGCTCTCCCGCTGAAGAAGACACATGTTGTTCTACATCATTTATGGGCTTGTCAAACTCAATTCTAGTCTGTTCTTCGAAATGAGAATTTTTATTCTCGCTACCCAACACCTCCGAATCATCGTTTGCAGTAGAGTTATTTAATCCTTCGGCACTTTGCTTTGAGTCCACTACATCAAGGTGGGCTGAAGTATTGTTAGAATCCGCTACTTCTTCCGGTTCCTCCAGTTTTACAACGAATGGCTCAGGCACATCTTCGCTTACATGATTTTCATGCAGCAATTCAGCTCTTTGGTGAACAGGATTCGATACTGGTTGAGTAACCACCGTTGATCGATTCTCTGTCTCCAAGTTCATTTTCTTCTTTTCTGGCTCCTTTGGAGTTAGACCTGTTTCAGGACTCGCTTTAAACCCGGTTGCAATTATCGTAACGCACAATCCATTGCCAATTTCTTCATCGTGACCATGCCCCCAAATAACATCAGCACTACTTCCAGCCTCTTCTTGAATGTAGTCAGTAATATCTGCAATTTCATCCATCAACACCTCTTGCTCGCCGTAAGTTATATTCAGCAAGACGTATTGAGCACCAATAATATTATTGTCATTTAGAAGTGGCGAAGCTAGAGCTTCTTCCACCGCTTTTGTTGCTCGATTTTCACCTTCAGCAACAGCAGATCCCATTATAGCCACGCCGCTATCCTTCATAACAGTGTTAACGTCATTGAAATCAACATTAATTTGCCCAGTAACCGAAATTACTTCCGCGATTCCCTTTGCTGCAGTAGCTAAAACATCATCCGCTTTGATGAAAGCGTTTCCAAGAGAAAGATTACCGTATAATTCTCTGAGCTTATCGTTATTAATTACCAAAAGCGTATCAACCGCTTCGCGCATCTTCTCAATACCCTCTTCGGCTTGCATTCTTCTTTTTCTTCCTTCAAATATGAAAGGTACCGTCACAATCCCAACGGTCAAAATACCCATTTCACGAGCTGCCTTAGCAATAACTGGTGCAGCTCCAGTACCTGTTCCTCCTCCCATGCCAGCTGTTACGAACACCATCTTTGTATTGGTCTCCAGAATTTGCTTGATGTCGTCAAGGTTTTCGATTGCAGCATTCTTTCCAACATCAGGAATAGAACCTGCTCCACGCCCCTCGGTAAGACTGGCTCCAAGTTGAATTTTAACAGGGACAGGACTAATATCCAATGCCTGGGAATCGGTATTGCAGACCAAAAAGTCTACCCCCTTAATTCCCAAACCGTACATGTGGTTTACTGCGTTGCTACCTCCGCCACCAACACCGATCACTTTGATGATTGAGGATTGATCTTTTGGCAAATCGAATTGAAACATATATGCGGACTATTTAAATGCTTTGCTTTAATTTTTTATTCTACTCCTTCGTCAAAAAAACCTCTAATTTTTTCGAAGAAGCTACCTGATAATTTTTTGGAATGAGATCGAGCAACGTGATCATGTCGAGCTTTTTGTTTTTCATATTGGTCAAAGCCTTTAACCACTAACCCGACGCCAGTAGCAAACAATGGACTAGTAACATTAATGTTTGTGTTCGAACTTAAGTGTTCATTAGGATACCCAATTCGAGCGTCCATTCCTGTAATAAATTCAAACAACTGAGTAATGTGTTTCAATTGTGAACCACCCCCGGTAACAACGATACCGCCGATCAGTTTTTTCTCAAATCCAGAATTCTTTATTTCGTAGTAAACATGTTCTATAATTTCAGAAACCCGCGCATTGATGATGCTCGAAAGATTCTTTACCGAAATTTCTTTCGGTTCTCTTCCCCGAAGTCCAGGAATGCAAACAATTTCGTTATCCTGGCTTTGGTGTGGTAGCGCGGTACCAAACTTAGTTTTTAGTAACTCTGCCTGACGATGCATTATCGTGCAGCCTTCTTTGATATCCTCTGTAAGGATGTTACCTCCAAACGGAATTACAGCAGTATGTCGGATAATACCATCGTAGAAAATCGCAAGATCCGTCGTTCCGCCTCCAATATCCACCAATACTACACCGGCTTCCATCTCCTCCTTGCTCAGCACGGCGGACGACGAGGCCAATGGTTCTAGAATCAATTCGGACACCTCTAGGCCAGATTTGTGGACACATTTATATATGTTCTTGGCCGCATTAATCTGACCGGCAATAATATGGAAGTTTGCTTCCAGTTGAACCCCGGCCATACCAATAGGATCTTTAATCCCTGTTTCCCGATCTACGATATATTCCTGGGGCAGAACATGAATAATCTCCTCGCCTGGCAACATTACCAATTTGTACATGTCGTCTATCAAGGCATCAATATCTACCTGACGAATTTCCTCCTCAGCATCATCACGAGTAATCATTCCTCGGTGCTGCAAACTTTTGATATGCTGACCAGCAATACCAACATTTACCACGTTCACCTCTACACCCGATTTCGCCTCTGCCTCATCAACAGCGGTGCGAATGGAATTTACAGTCTTTTCTATATTGGAAACTACACCTCTAGAAACACCCAACGAGTCAGATCGACCCATCCCCAGGATTTCTATTTTTCCATGCTCCGTCTTTCGACCAACCAAGCACGCAATTTTTGTGGTTCCAATATCTAATCCAACGACTATTTCAGGTGCATCCATGCCTACCGCTTTGAACAAATTATTTGATTCTTATACTTCAATGTTATCGTGTCATATAAATTAAATTCCTCGGGCTGAATTCCTTTCTCATAAAAAACCTTCAACTTCTTGAATTTATTCTCTATGTCTTCTACTTTTCCAAACATGATCCGATGGTTGCCAACCCTCGGAACCAACTCATATTCGCCATCCTTATTCACATAAACTTGAACAATTTGAGCCTTGAGAAAATCGTCCTGCTCGATATGGTTCACGAGTTGATATATGTTATCAAGTTTTAAAGATTGCAACAAACTGTCACCAAAATTTGGGTCCAACACAGAAGTTTTCAGCATTGGTTCGTTTATATGTCCGTTTACAACCACCACACGCGCGGTATAATGTGGGGTTATGGGCATTGCACAACCCTTATCATCCAGATAAAAATTAACGCCGTTTTTGTTCCAAATTCTACAGATTGGATTGCGTTGTATAATATCCACTTTGATCGATCCACTTAAAGATTTATAAACCTCAGCATTTGCAACACCGGTCATTCCCAGAATACGATGTTCAATGTCCTTACAATTGACCGCACCTAAAGATATTGATTCGTAATTGTAGCCTATATCCTTCATCATTTGCAGAATATCCTTAGCCCGAATAAATTCATGTCCATTGCTACTGTCAATATTTATTGTTGGCAACTCACAGGCTCTGTTAACATTTTCCTGAGAAGTGAATGCTAACAACATAACGATAGCAATTGCGAATAAGCTCCAACAGGAAATCACCAACCACTTCATCATAACAAAAGTTTTTTCGTTATCGGCTCAACAAGTTGGGCAATATCGCCTGCCCCCAGGGTCAATAAAACATCCTGAGCTGATTTATCAACAGAGTTTAAAACCTCATTGTAACGACAGATACGTTTATTGTCCATCGGAACCCGGTCTAACAACACATTGGAATCAACTCCTTCTATTGGCTCTTCGCGCGCTGGGTAAATATCCAACAGAATCAACTGATCCAACTTAGCCAATTCAACGGCAAAGTCATCCATAAAATCTCGGGTTCGAGAAAATAAATGCGGCTGAAATATTCCTGTAATTTTTTTACCAGGATACAATTCGCGAACACTACCAATACATGCCGCTAACTCTGTTGGATGATGAGCATAATCATCAATATAGGTTACCTCTTCTAGATTAACCTTCACCTCAAACCTTCGACTTATACCCTTGAAAGAAGCTAAATTAGATTTAATCTCAAACTTACTAACCCCTAAGACATCTGCTACGGCTACAGCAGCCAGAGCATTCTCTACATTATGCCTTCCTCCCAAAGAAAATTCGCATCCGACAATTAGACCACCGGGTGTGGCAATATCGAACTGAAATCTACCATGAAGAATTTCTATCCGCTGACAATAATAATCGGCTAGCGTGTTCTCAATTTCATAAGTAAGTGTTGTGGCAGCTACATTGCCTAAATCTACACCATGCTTCGCTACCAACCTTCCGGATTTGGGCAACAATCCAGTAAACTCACGAAAACTAGACTCCAAATCCTCTTTGTCATCATAGATATCTAAATGGTCGACATCGATAGAAGTTACGATTGCAAAATCTGGCGACAAACGCAAAAATGATCGATCATACTCGTCTGCCTCCATGACACAAATGGAAGACTTGTCATCTAGTAGCACATTTGTATCATATCCGGCTAAAACCCCTCCTAAAAAAGCGTTGCACCCAACGTTTGAGTTGTACAACAAATGTGCTAGTATAGAAGAGGTTGTAGTTTTGCCATGGGTACCCGCTACGCCAATTGTAGTATGCTGATTGGAAATCAATCCCAGAACTTCTGATCGCTTAAAAACGGTATTCCCTTGTTCGCGAAAAAACAACAATTGATCGTTTTCTTCAGGAACAGCAGGCGTATAAACAACTAATGTTTCGGGCCCAACAAATGAGTTAGGAATTGCCGCTAATTGATCATCGAAGACGACAGACACACCTTCATGACTTAACTTATCCGTCAAAGGCGTTTGTACGCGATCGTAGCCGGCCACATGTGCCTGACGCGAAATGAAATATCGTGCAAGTGCACTCATTCCAATCCCGCCTACCCCAATAAAATAGACTTTATTTACCTTGCTTAAATCCATCTTCAACCTTGCCCCTGCTTCAAAAAAGTCATTTCAACTTTCTATCAAGCCGACAATAACATCTTTTATATTTTCAGCCGCATCGGGCCGACCAAAATTTCCAATATTTACACTTAATTCTTCACATTTTTGGGCATTGCCAACTAGAGAAATAACCTGATCTCCTAGACAAGCCAAAGCCTCGGAATCCTTAACCAAAACAGCCGCATCCGCATTCACCAACTCCATTGCATTTTTCGTTTGATGATCTTCGGCTACGTTAGGAGATGGCACCAGAATAACTGGCTTTTTAACCAAACATAGTTCCGACACGCTGATCGCTCCAGCTCTAGAAACGACAATATCCGCAACCGAATAAGCCAAGCTCATATCGTCGAGAAACGCACTAGCATAAACTTCGGAATGCCCTTCAACGGCTTTCGCTACATGATCGATATAACGCTTACCTGTTTGCCAAACAACTTGAATTTCACATGCAATTAATTTTTCGAATATCGCTAGCATGCTATCATTAATCGTTTTTGCCCCCAAACTACCACCGACAACTAACAAGGTCTTCTTTCCTTCATTCAAACCAAATTGCTGTATCCCTAATTTTCTTTTTTCGTTATTTACAGCGACCGCCTGTTTTCTAACAGGATTACCCGTAAGAACTAATTTATCGGAAGCAAAGAACTTATCCATGTTTCCATAGGCAACACATATCTTTTTCGCCCTCCGGCCCAACAACCGATTGGTCACCCCAGGAAACGAATTTTGCTCTTGCAGAACTGTTGGTATACCAAGAATTGAAGCTGCTTTCAGCAAAGGCCCACTTGCATATCCTCCAACCCCAACGACTACGTGAGGAGAAAATCGTTGCACAATTTTTTTCGCTTTAATTAGACTCCCAACCACCTTGAATGGTAGCGCTAAATTTTTAATCGTCAACCGTCTTTGAAGCCCCGCTATATTTAATCCAACAATTTCATATCCCGCCGAAGGCACCTTATGCATTTCCATTTTACCTTCAGCCCCAACAAACAATATCTTTGCATCTGGATAAGCCTCCCTGATCGTATTGGCTATCGCAATTGCCGGAAATACGTGACCTCCGGTTCCACCACCACTGATTATAATTCTAGGCGATTGCATGATTCCCCCTCTTCACTTCCTGTTCTTTGTAAACCGTTCGGCTAACGTTTAATATTACCCCGATGGAAACACAAGTAAACAATATTGACGTCCCGCCCATACTAATTAGTGGCAAAGGCTGCCCTGTTACCGGGAGAATGTTTACACCGACTCCCATATTTATCAATGCTTGGATTACAATGGAAAAGCTTAGTCCAAAAACCAAATAAGACCCAAATAAACTTTCTGTCTTTGTAGCTACCTTAATTGATCTAAACAACAAAATCAAATAAAGCAACAGAGTTCCAATCCCACCAATCATTCCGCCCCAATCCTCTAGAATCGAAGCATAAACAAAATCGGATTGAGCTGAATACATCATATTCTTTATGGATCCTTTACCGGGACCGTTGCCCAACCAACCACCGTTTACGATGGCTATTTTAGCCTGATTAGCCTGATAATTTACAACCACTTCCCCCGATTCAAAACTTGAAATTCGTGACATCCAGGTCTCCCACCTTGGAAGCGTTCCAGGTCGAACAGCGTTTATTCCGGCGAGAATTCCGAAAACCAACACAGCCACACCCACAATTCCAGCTAAATGTTTAACTGCCGCTCCCCCAACAAACAACAGGGTAAAGCAAATGACAAAGACCAAGAAAGCAGTGGAAAAGTCAGACGGCATTATCAGGATGCAAATTGTTGCAATGGGAATCATAATTGGTACTAGCCCCTGCTTAAAACTCTTTAACTTCTCCTTCCTAACAACAAGAAAACGTGCGACGTAAATAATTAGCACGATTTTAGCCAAATCAGATGGCTGAAACCCCAAGAGCCATCTTTGAGCCGAGTTGATATTTCTTCCGGCAACCATTGTAACAAGCAGCAGTACTACTGAAACCCATATACCTAACACCGAGAGTCGGGATAAATATTTGAAATCAAAATGCTGCATATAAAACATCCCACCAACCCCCAACACCAACATGGTGACATGTTTAAATAAATATGGAGTAGCATCTCCATCACTGAGACGAATAGCCAAATTCGCACTAGAACTATACCCAACCAACACGGAAAACAAAACCATGAGCAGCACTACAGCCCAGATGACCTTGTCTCCTTTAAGGTATTTATCTAATACGTTCATCTATTGCTTTAAATCATAAACTAGTTTCCTAAATTGCTCTCCCCTATCCCTAAAATCTTGAAACATATCATAGCTTGGAACAGCAGGAGACAAAAGGACAATATCTCCCTGTTTACAATGCATTTTTGCTTCATGCACCGCTGAAGACAACGAATGAACCTCATGATAATGATCCACCAGTGGCTTCAGACGATCAACAATTTGATCATCATTTGCAATTCCAAAACTTATCAAGGATTTCACCTTGTATTGAGTTAACCTTTCAACCAAATGATAGTCAACCGGATAATCGCACGTTCCCACAATCCAAATAACTGGCTTTTGAACTAACTCCAACGAATGACATGTTGCTTGTGGATCGGTAGCTTTGGAATCATTAATCCAATCAACACCATTAATTGTATCTACCAATTCAAAGCGATGCGCAACATCCGCAAACTGCCGAAGGCTTTTCTTTCTGACCTCCAGTAGATTTTCTCTATAATTACTAGTTCTAGTGCGATGCATGCTGGTGCTTTTAAGCGTTTAAAGCGCTCTTACCGCTCTTTTAAACTGGTTGCCACGATCCTCGTAGTTCTCAAATAAATCGAAACTTGCACAAGCTGGAGACATTAAAACTGAATGTCCTTTTTCTGCCATTCGATACGCTAATGCTACCGCTTCGTTTGCAGATCCAGCGTCAACCATATTCTCAACAATATTTCCAAAAGCGTTGTGAATCTTTTTATTGTCCTTTCCTAGACATACTATTCCAACAACCTTTTGTCGAATCAGATCCTCTAATTCCGAGTAGTCATTGCCTTTATCCACACCTCCGACAATCCAAATCGTTGGATTCTGCATGCTTTCTAGCGCATACCAAGTAGAATTAACGTTAGTGGCTTTGGAATCGTTGATAAATTCAATCCCGTGAACTCGAGCCACAAACTCTAACCGATGTTCAATGTTTTGAAAGTCCGAAAGGCTTTCTCGAATAATTTCTTTTCTAATTTCTAACACACGTCCGGCAATTCCTGCAGCCATTGAATTGCTTTGATTGTGTTTTCCTTGTAGTGCTAAATCGTGTACTGACATTTTTGTTTGTTGGTTATTTATGATTGTTATTATTTCCTCATTTTTTATGAATGCTCCAGCATTCAACTCTTTATCTAAACTGAAAGGAAGGCAGGTCGATTGGACCTTTCGTTTGCCCATTTCATCCTGAATAATTGGGTCGTCACTATTGTAAATCAGAACATCTGCAGATGTCTGATTTTGAATAATGCGAAACTTAGCATCGATGTAGTTTTGCATTTTATTATCATACCTATCCAAATGATCTGGCGTGATATTTAACAGCATTGCGATGTCCGCTTTAAATTGAAACATGCCATCGAGCTGAAAACTGCTTAACTCCAAAACGTAATAATCAAAATCCTCCTCCGCAACCTGTTTCGCGAAACTGGCACCAATATTCCCTGCCAACCCAACGTTCAATCCAGCTTTTTTAAGAACATGGAAAGTCAACATCGCCGTTGTGGTTTTCCCGTTACTTCCGGTAACACAAATAGTTGTTGCTTTTGTATACCTCCCGGCAAACTCTATCTCCGAAATCACAGAAATATTCAAATCGCGCAACTTCTTAACTAACGGAACTGATTCTGGAATTCCTGGACTTTTAACTACCTCATCGGCTTGCAAAATCTTGTGCTCACTATGCTTGCCTTCTTCCCAGTTTATGTCATAATTTGTAAGAACGTCTCGGTATTCTTGTGCAACAACGCCACTATCGGACACAAACACTTCAAATCCCTTTTTCTGAGCGAGAATTGCTGTTCCCACTCCACTTTCTCCTGCTCCCAACACCACTAACAGCTTCATTGTTTACCTAACTTTTAAGGTCACAATAGAAAGGACTGCCAGCAGTATTCCTACAATCCAGAACCGAGCAACAATTTTCGCTTCCGGAATATTTTTCTTCTGATAATGATGATGCAGCGGAGACATCAGAAAAATTCTTCTACCTTCGCCATATTTTTTCTTCGTGTACTTGAAATAGCTCACCTGCATCACTACAGACAGATTTTCAATGATGAAAATTCCACAGAAAATTGGCACCAATAGTTCTTTTCGAATCGCGATGGAAAAAGTGGCAATAATACCACCCAAGGCCAGACTTCCAGTGTCTCCCATAAACACTTGAGCGGGAAATGAATTATACCAGAGAAAACCAACACATGCTCCAATAAATGCGGAGATAAAAACCACCAGTTCTCCTGTATTTGGGATGTAAAGAATATTTAAGTAATCAGCAAAAATTGCATTGCCTGATAAATATGCAAGAACAGCTAATGTGACGCCAATAATTGCTGAAGTACCGGTCGCTAGCCCATCCAATCCGTCGGTTAAATTTGCGCCATTAGATATTGCGGTTACGATCAGAATTACAATAAAAATGAATACGGTTGGTGTCAACCAAGATTGTACATTTTCACTCGCCCAATCCGTAAGCCAAGCGTAATCAAATTCATTGTTCTTCACAAAAGGAATAGTCGTTTTGGTTGATTTTACAGTCTCCCAATTAGCCATCTTGTCACTTGCATTTCCAATTTGAATGGGATCGACAGAAACCCTCTCTTTAATAACGACATCATCGTTAAAATATAGCATTGATCCTACGATTAACCCCACTCCAACTTGACCGATTATTTTGAACTTTCCTTCGAGTCCTTTCTTATTCTTTTTAACAACCTTAATGTAGTCATCCAAAAATCCGATTAGCCCCAACCAGATAGTTGCAATCAACATGGTAACGGTATAGATATTATCCAATTTTGCAAACAAGAGTGTCGGGACCAAAATTGCACCCAGAATAATAATCCCACCCATAGTTGGCGTTCCAGATTTGGACATTTGCCCTTCTAAACCTAAGTCCCTGATCGTTTCACCAACCTGCTTTATTTGCAGATATCTAATCAATCTCTTCCCGATTACCATGGAAATAATCAGTGAAGTAATCAAGGCAATTGCGGCCCGAAACGAAATGTACTGGAACAATCCTGCTCCAGGCAAGTTGGTCACTTCTTCGAGATATGTAAACAAATGATACAGCATCCTATTTGCCCAGCAGATTAAACATTTCACTAATCACCTCACAATCGTCAAATGGCAACTTTTCACCATCGACTTCCTGGCACTTTTCGTGCCCCTTTCCAGCCACAAGAAGTATATCTCCTTGATTAGCCATGGAACAAGCCATTTTTATTGCTTCTTTCCTATTAGGGATCGAAATCGTTTTCTTTAGATGAACCGAATCCACACCCTGCATCATATCGTCAATTATTTTCTCCGGATTTTCAGACCTTGGATTATCGGAAGTAAAAATTATTCGGTCGCTATACTTACAAGCAATTTTTGCCATCTGCGGTCGTTTACCCTTGTCCCGATCTCCGCCACAACCTACCACCGTAATGACAGACTCATTTCCTGTTCGGATATCTTTTATCGTATTTAACACATTTTGAAGCGCATCCGGTGTATGTGCGTAATCTACAATCGCAGTAACTCCATTTTGAGAACGCAAGTACTGAAACCTACCTTCAGGTGGTTTTAGGTTACTTAGCATTGCAAGAACATCTAACTTATCTTCACCGAGCTCCATCGCTACACTGTACGCTACAAGAGCATTATATGCATTGAAGCCACCAATTAGCTTGGTATACAAATCATGCCCATCAATCAAAAGTTGAAGTCCATCAAATTGACTTTCAATGATGCGTGCACGGTAGTCTGCCACGTCCTGAATTGCATACCGTCGAACTTCCGCTTTGCAATCCTGAACCATGGTCTCTCCATGCAACTGATCGATATTAGTTAGCGCAAATGCTTCACTTGACAATCCATCAAAAAAGTTCTTTTTAGCCTTGATATAGGCGTCAAACGTTCCATGATAATCCAAGTGATCACGGGTAATATTTGTAAAAACTGCACCAGTAAATTTTAATCCAGCAATCCTGTTTTGGTCAACAGCATGAGAGCTTACTTCCATAAAACAGTGCGTACAGCCCTTATCAACCATGAGCGCCAACATCTCATTTAGTTCTAAAGAATTGGGCGTAGTATGTGTTGCTTCTATCTCTGTATTATGAATTTTGTTCACAACCGTAGACAGCAACCCCACCTTGTACCCAAGCATCCGGAACAAATTGTAAAGCAAGGTAACCGAAGTCGTTTTCCCATTAGTTCCAGTAACTCCAATTAGCTTTAAAGACTCGGAAGGATGATCGTAGAAATTTGCAGCAACAACACCTAGCGAATGACCCGCATTTGGAACCATCACATAGGTTACTCCCTCAACTTGTCTAGCAGGTAAATCTTCGCAAATTATGGCTATCGCCCCATTCTTAATTGCAGAATTGATAAACTCATGACCATCAACTTGAGTTCCTTTGATGGCGATAAAAATGGAACACGCCACAACTTTCCTTGAATCATAAGCAACATGTTCGATTGCAATATTGGTAGAACCGACTACATCCGCAATCCTTACACCGTAAACTATGTCCTTTAACAACTTCATTACATCAACTCCAGATCAATTTGACTTCCTCTATTTATCTTTACACCCTTGGCGAGGGATTGTTTGCGAACAGTGCCGCTACCAGTTACGCGAACCGTTAGCCCAGCGGTTTCTAACAAATACAAAGCATCCGACAATCCCATACCCAGAACATTCGGAACAGTTTGCTTCGCTATTCTTCTTTCCCGCATTTGAACTGCATTCTTTTGAGCGGTTGTAGCCACCCAGTCTAATTTGCCGCTTTGGTTGGTTTGCACCCCAAAATGATTCAACACCGTGATCAAATCTTTTGCACTACCATTTTTTGACGCTGGCTGTTTCGCGGCCAATTGTTTATCTATTTTTCGCTTTTTGCTTACTTCCAAATCTGCTGAATACACCTTGTCAGCTATCTCCTTAAACACGGTTCCAGACACTACTGCCCCGTAAATATTCTTTGTTGGACCAGAGACAACTACTATGCACGAATACTTTGGCTCATCAGCCGGGAAATACCCGCAAAATGAAGCCTGATACTTAGAGGTATACCCCTTTGAAGAAGCGATTTTAGCAGTCCCTGTTTTTCCAGCGATTTTAAACCCCCTAGCCCTAATATTTCTTGCAGTTCCACGATGCACCACGCCTTCCAAGCATTCCCGTACGATCCCAATTGTTTCCTTTGAACAGATTTGCGGATTCATAACCTCAGGATCAAAGCGCTCTACTATTTCTACGCCGTTCCTTATTTCTTTAACCAATTTAGGACGCATGGCACAACCGTTGTTCGCCACTGCATTATACAGCGCAAGGGTTTGTAGTGGAGTCATTTTCGATTCATAACCAATCGCCATCCACGCTGTGCTAATTCCTGAAAATTCCTTGTGATCTGCGTTTTTAATCATCGGACTCCCTTCTTGACCAAGCTCTGCATCGATACCCATCGGCTGATCAATTCCCAACTTCCGTAATCCATCGACAAACATTTGTTCTTCTCCTTGGTAAGCGTCAAACACCAATTTTGAAAACACGTTAGAAGAAACCTCGAAAGCGTATTGAACGGTATTTTTTCCATATCCTTCGGGTCTAGAATCCCGAAGACGCTGATCGTAAAACAAGTACTCGCCAGGCATTTCAACACTGTCGGTCACCCTCAGTTTTTGGTCCTCGAGCAAAGTAATCAACGAGGCCAGTTTAAAAGTTGAGCCGGGTTCGGTCGCCATATTCGCCACATCGATGTTCTCGTAATATTTACCATCTGTTCCACGCTTCAAATTAGCTACCGCCTTTACATAACCAGTTTTCACCTCCATCAATATGGCGCAGCCGCTTTGCGCTCGTTGGTTCTCCAACTGCTTAAGCAAAGCAGCTTCCGCCACATCTTGGATATTAACATCGAGTGAGGTATATAAATCGTAACCGTTGCGAGGTTCTACATTTATTTCACTATCGATAGGCTTCCACTGATTAGCACCGATTCTTTTCATAAGCTTGTACCCTTCAACACCTCTCAAATACTCCTTATAACCAGCCTCTAAACCATAACTAACAGTATGATTATCTAACTCTTTATACTTGCCAATTGTCTTTTTGGCTAGCATCCCGTAAGGACGTACTCTAACATTCTGCTCCTGAACAATTAAACCACCCTTGTAACGTCCCTTTCGAAAAATTGGGAAGGAACGAACCTTCTCCAATTCATCATATTTAACTTTCCGGGCAATTCTATAAAATCGATTCCCTTTATCCCTTTGCAATAACAAATCGCTCTTCCACTGCTGCTTCGATCTGCCCCTAAAAACTTTTGATAAATGATAAGCCAAAGAATCCACTTTCGCGAAAAACACTTCTGAATCCACTGTCATCACGTCGGCATGCAATGTATATCTGGGAACGGATTGAATAAGCGCAATTCGTTGGTTTTGTGAATCTGCGTAAATATTTCCAAGGGGAGCCGGAATCACCTTGTTATCATAAATCTGCTGCTGAACTTCGGATTGGATCTCTCCTTTATCAATAAACTGAAGTTTGAGAATCTTGCCAGCCACAGCCACACCAAACAACAACACAAGCCCATAAACTACGGCCACCCTAATCACTATGTCTTTATTCTTACTCAATGAATTTCAATTACTACTGGAGGATCTTGTCCCTCCAACAACCCTAAATCAGCTACTTCTTCAGCAACTTTCGACTGCAAACTTTCTTTATTATATTGTTCGATAAGAGACTGCAACTCCGAGTACAGTTCATCACCGATTTTCTCTTCTTTCACCGTAGCTCTGATAGTACTATCAACATAATTATTGTAAGAGATGTATAGAACCATGAGAAAGGTTATGTACCCCAAAAAATCGAGATGTTTTAACACCAAGCCTTTCGACAAAAAACCACCAGTAACAATAAAACGAACGGAAGACACTGGCAAGGCTGACCAAAACCACTTTCGCTTCTTTATTTCTTTGTTGTTACTCATTAACTCCTTAAACAATTACACCTCTGCCAATTTTTCAGCAATTCTCATCTTAGCACTTCTAGCCCTGCCGTTGCTTTCTATTTCCTGTTGATTTGGCACTATCGGCTTGCGAACCAACTCTTTGAAAACGCTCAACTTGTTCCCGTAAAAATCTTTTTCCACCTTGCCTTCAAGATTTCCATGCTTCATAAGGTTTTTCACCAATCGATCCTCCAAAGAATGGTAAGAAATTACCACCAAGCGACCACCGGGATTTAGAATCTCCACACACTGATTCAAAAACTCATAAAGCGCAGTTATTTCATCATTCACTTCAATGCGAAGCGCCTGAAACACCCTCGCCATAAACTGATTCTCTTTTCCAAATCCAGAAAACTTAGACAAAACTTCTTTCAACTGTCCACTCGTTTTTATCTCAACAGATTCACGAGCCTTCACAATCGCTCGAGCCACCTTGCGAGACTCTTTCAGCTCCCCATACTTCCACAAAACATCTGCAAGACTAGACTCTTCATATTCGTTAAGAATTTTCGAGCCGGTCAACTCACAACCCTGATCCATTCGCATGTCCAAGTCAGCATCAAAACGGATTGAAAACCCTCTAGACTGGTCATCAAATTGCCGGGAAGAAACACCCAAATCTGCCAAAACGCCATCAACACCATCAACACCATGTACGCGCAAAAACTTCTTCACATAACGAAAATTTGCAGCAACAAACTGCAACTTCGAATCACCTACAACATTGTCACGAGCTGCAGGATCCTGATCAAACGCAAACAACCTTCCTCCGGTCAAACGGCTTAAAACCTCTTTAGAATGACCGCCACCACCGAAAGTCGCATCTACATAAACGCCATCTGGATTTAGCACCAGCGCGTCCACTGCCTCTTTTAACAAAACAGGAATATGATAGGGTACACTTTCCATTTACTTATCGGAATTCAAATCTTCGACATCCGCCATCACCTCCTCCGCCAGATCAGCAAAATCTGACCAATCATCACTCATTTCATCGTCATACTTCGCCTTATCCCAAATCTCAAACTGATCAATATTTGCAGCCAAAACAATTTCCTTAGTCACACCCGCAAACTCCATCAATGCTTTCGGCAGAAGAATTCTACCATTACCATCTACAGACAACTTTGTCGCCCCGTTTTGAAACATCCGAACAAACTTCAAATTCTTAGCCTTGAACCGATTCAACTTTCGAAGCTTAGCCATAACCCGATCCCACTCGCTAAGCGGATAGAGATTAAGATTTCCTCCTAACCCCCTATTGACAACAAACTGCTCTTGATCCTCAGGATTTAACTGCTTGCGCATCCCCGAAGGAAGACTCAGCCTCCCCTTGGAATCTAACTTGCAGACATATTCTCCTATAAATCCTGACACCTTGTTCTCGTTATCGAATTACTTATATGATGTAAAAATATCCAAAATATTCCCACATTATCCCACTTTAGATTCAGTGTGAATAACTTTTAAAGAGACCGAATCAAAACCAAAATTAGTATTGCGCCTAAAACACCCTATTTAAGGTAAAACACACAACTAAACGGTAGTGGGAAATTGTGGGACAATTAACTTTTAATTGTTGATAATAATCTTCATTACAAACTAAAAAAAATGACCAGATCGTCGGTTTGAATTTTATTTACCTTTGCGTTCGAAACCCAATAATTATAAATGAAACAGGAACTGATTGAAGAGGGAAAATTCAAGTACATCCAAAAAGGTGAAGGCGAGCTACTTGTGATTCTTCACGGCTTATTTGGAGCACTCAGCAATTTCAAGGATGTATTCGATCGATTTAGCAGCGAATATTCCGTAGTCATCCCTATGCTACCCATTTATGATTTACCGATTATTAATACTAACGTTAAGAACTTAGCCAAGTATCTAGCCAAATTCATCGAGCACAAAGGATTCGACAAGGTTAATTTGCTTGGAAATTCTTTAGGCGGACATGTAGCCCTAGTATACGCCAACAAACATCCAGAAAAAGTATCTAAAATGATTCTAACTGGAAGTTCAGGCCTCTATGAAAATGCATTTGGCGGAACCTTTCCAAGAAGAGAAGACAAGGAATTTTTGCGCCAGAAAATAGAGTTGACCTTTTATGATCCTGCAATGGTGACCGACGAACTGGTGGACGAATGCCATGAAGCAGTCAATAACAGGGAAAAGGTAATCAGGATTCTGGCAATTGCAAAATCTGCGATTCGGCACAACATGGCTAAACAACTGGAAAAATACCCTATGCCAGTATGTTTAATCTGGGGGAAAAACGATACGATCACTCCACCAGAAGTCGCGGAAGAATTTCATGAAAAAATACCTAATTCTTATTTGTACTGGATTGACAAATGTGGTCATGCGCCAATGATGGAACATCCTGAAACATTCAACAACCTGTTGGCAGATTGGTTTCAGAAATTTAAAGATGCGTAATGGTAAAATCTGCAGAATTTATTTCGAGCAGTAGCCATTACAATCAGTGCCCTAAACCGGACCGGCCTGAATATGCATTCATTGGTCGGTCAAACGTAGGAAAATCTTCACTAATCAACCTTTTAACCAACAGAAAAAAACTTGCTAAAACATCCAGCACACCAGGAAAAACGCAGCTGATCAACCACTTCGAAATAAATAAACAGTGGTACCTAGTTGACCTTCCGGGATACGGTTATGCAAAAGTCTCAAAACAATTGCGCGGCACCTTCCACAAACTAATTACAGATTATGTTTTGCACCGCAAAAACTTAATGTGCTTAGTCGTATTACTGGATTCGCGCCTTGAGCCTCAAAAGTCCGATCTCGATTTTATGGAATTCTGCGGTCAAAACGGAATCCCGTTTGTAATGTGTTTCACAAAAATCGACAAACTAACTTCCAGACAACTGGAAATAAATCTAGCAAACTATCGATCTCAAATGCTAGAAATTTGGGAAGATCTCCCACAAATCTTTTCATCTTCCGCAACGGCCAAAATCGGCCAAGAAGAGCTTCTAAACTTTATCGAAGAAACTAACGGGTTGTTTCAGAAATAGATTCTGGATAAATACCAAAATTAAATGGCAACCGTACTTTACCTTAAATTAAAGTAACGCGCTCCACTCTGTATTTTTTCCATTGATAAAAAGTACGTATTTTACAATTCAAACAACTGACCAACAACCGGAAAAAAGATTTTTAGCACTTTTGAGAAGTACGTATTTACAAAAATCTACCTAGGCAATTATTCAGCGGCACTATACTTTCGCAGCCGTCCAGCGGGACAACAGAACTTGAGAGATAAAAGAATAATTCTGCAAATACGAATTGACATGTTGATCACTACCTAAAACCTAATGACAAACCCTACTCCCCGAATTGATTTCTAGTCTTTAGAAATCCTAAGACAGACTCGCTCTGCAAACAGTTAAAAAGCAACAAAACTGAATTAAACAGCTCTTTAAATAACTTAACACAAAGAAGCCGTGCTAATGCCCAGCTTCGCATCACTTCATTAAAACATTCACTGCAGCTATTTTGCCACCAGTTTGCCTAATCAAGCAAAATGCATCTTTTGCATGGCACAATTTTTATTTGCCCAATAAGCTGTTAGGAACTCAACTAAACGGAGAACTAACCTATTTTATTACGCGCCAATTCGGCATGGGGCTAAAGGCTTGTACTTTTCTTACTTCAAACTCTGGAGAAATAATTCAAATAGATCCAAACTCAAAGAAAAAACCAATTTCTATTTCGGATCAAATCTTCCAGACTTGGGAATCAACCCAAATTTTTCTCCAAAAAATGCAGCAAAATCTCGCATCGCGTTAGCCATTTCTTGTTCGCTTGTAGATCGCTCAAAGGTATCGGCCATTGTAACAAAAGTCTGATGATAAAATTGCTGCATTTCTTCAACAGTCATTTCTTTGGTCCACAAGTCGACTTTCAATGTATTTTGTTCCTTAGCATCCCAAACCGACATCAGCAACGCTTTGCAGCTTTCCGAGCCATTCGATCCCGGCATATTCTGGTGATAATCTGACGCAGACCATTCCATCTTTTGCGGCACATTATTTTCATCCAAATCTACCTCTATTTCTATCTTCGACTTCTTTACCATAATTCATCACAATACTTACTATCTCAATGCTCACCCCAAAACTTAATCCGTCGGATCGTAAAACTTGAGCAAACGATTAACATCTTTTAATTCTATCAGTTCTTTTAACGTAACTTTCGGATTAGCTCGCATAAAATCCCTTACCATCTGCCAGCCCATCCAAACCCCCATTCTATCGGGAGATTCATTTGGCAACATAGCCGTAAATGGTCCAGGCGCTAAAAACTTATCCACCAACATCCTATCCTTCATCCTTAAATACTCTTGATCCACCATTACTTTCCAGACCTTCTCCTCGTTTTCACGAGCCCACGCAATTTCCTCATGAGAATACTTAATCTTAATCCAATCCCCGGTAGCAGGCATCACGGCATCCATGCAATACATAATCTTTCCTGCGGCCAACATTCGACTTACCAAATCATCACCCAAATCACGATAGAATTTCTCTAACAAAAATGCACGCATGACATCTCCAACAAAATACGGGCGCTGCATTTTAATCCGCCTGAAATTAGGAATCTGCCCCTGTACAGCTTGAACTATTTCATTATCCAAACCCAAATACATTTCCATACCAACACCGATTCTATCATCAATGTACACTACATCATGAAAATTGGACAACAGAGTAACAATTGTTGGAATCGTACTATCCGGAAAGTAATGGTGAAAATACTTGAAAGCAGTTGTTAGCTGATCTTCCATAGTACCAAGTTCATAAAATAAGCTATCAACATTCTTATAGATGTCCACAACATCTGGATGCGCCATATAATCTAATATGTAATTTTTAGCCATTGGACTCTCCACATCAAAACCTCCAAGCATACCCTCAAGAAAGACATTGTATAACCGTCCATATTTGCGTATCATTTTTTGGTGAACGGTGTAAAAAGAATCCCGATCAGCTTCAAATAATTCTCGCTCCATCCTCTGCACATCCAATTTTACATCTACGTCCGATACATCAAAATCTAATGGATTTTTGGGCTTGCAGGAAAACACCAAGCCAACCAAAATAATCGACACTAAAACATAAAACAATCGCATTGTTTAACTTAATTTAACAGAACAAAAAATATTTACATTTGCAAATGTACCAACCCTTCCGTTCACGCGGAATAAAATTCAAAATTTATGAGAAATTGTATTGTTGTCATGCTAACTGCAGTGTTAGTAACAAGCTCTTTAAACGGACAAGACTTAAAAAAAATTCGCGCTGGCTTAATTGGAGGCGTTGGCGGAAATTGGCTTAGCAATAGCGATAAAGAGAGTTTTAAAAGTTCGGCAGGAATGGGACTCAGGTGGGGGCTGGATGTGTCCATTAAGCTTACTGACGTCTTGTCCATCTCAACAGGAATTCAAACCAATTATTTTAGAGCTGGAAATCAGTTTTTAGACACTACTTCTTTATTTATATACGATAATGCGGACAACGCTTTCGTAGACATTTCTGATCAAGAATTTGGCGATAACAATTCGCTGTGGATTTACTACGGACAAGAAAAACTGGCTGGAAAGGACTGGGACCTGTATAGAGCTAAAGAGCGTAGGTACATTGCCAATTATATAACTATCCCACTTGCTTTAAAGATGTACACTGAAGAAATTGGATACCTCAAATATTTCGGCCGTGCAGGTTTAAATACTTCTATTCTTTTCAGCGGTCGGGTAACAGAAAAGGAACCAAACAAATTGAGTGTAAGCTCTGCTAACCCCAATTTAGAAAAAACTAACAACTACAAGGACCTTTCTATTTTCCAATGGGCTCTAACAATTGGTGGTGGAGCAGAATACAATCTGACAGGCACAACATCTGTTTTATTTCAGTTAGACTATAACTTGGGATTGACCAACTTCCACGGGATTGCCTCTAAAAAATCAAGATATCTGTACGACATAAAAAAGAACGCCCGAGAAGAGCAGCAAGCAACCAATCAGGGAGTGATGCTTACCGTCGGGATTCTATTTTAGAATTCACGCGCATGGAGAGGAAGGCAGTTGTAGAGCAAATAGTTAACTGGTTAAAAAATTACGTATCTGAATCTACAACGAAAGGATTCGTAATAGGTGTATCTGGCGGAATTGATTCCGCAGTAACCTCAACTTTGGCCGCCAAAACAGGCCTTCCTACGATTGTGGTAGACATGCCAATTCATCAGCATCAAGACCAAGTAAATCGTGGAGAATCACACATATCGTGGTTAAAGCGCAACTTTCCAAATGTTCGCGGCCAGAAAGCTGAATTATCTTCAACATTTGAACAGCTCAAAAAAGCATTACCAGAACCAGTTGTTTCCAATGTATTGGCAATGGCCAATACACGGGCAAGAATACGGATGACAACGCTTTACGCTATTGCTGGAAGTAAGAGCTACTTAGTAGTAGGCACTGGAAATAAAATTGAGGATTTTGGAATAGGCTTTTTCACCAAATATGGTGACGGCGGCGTGGACCTTTCTCCAATTGCTGATTTAACCAAAACGCAAGTTTTTGAACTGGGAGAAGAACTGGGTATCAATGATGAAATTTTGAGCGCTGCACCTACAGATGGACTATGGGGAGATGAACGTACGGACGAACAACAAATAGGCGCTACTTACCCGGAATTAGAATGGGCAATGCACTATGAAGAAAATACTATTCAGAACATAGCACTCACAGAGCGTCAAAAAGAAGTTCTTGGAATTTACAAGAGTCTTCATTCGGCCAACAAACACAAAATGATTCCCATTCCAGTATGTAGAATACCAACTACAGAAAAAATCTAAATTCAGTTGAACAGTAAAGTTGCCAGCAACTAATTAATCTGTACGCTCTACGAAATCAACAACCGTTCTCACAAATAGTGCTGCGTCATCGCTTATCGTATTGTGTCCAGAAGTTTCGAAAATGAAAAGCTCCTTTTTTTGAGAACTTACCTTGTCATATGCATTCTGAGCAGATGTTGGAGGCACTATCAAATCGTATTTTCCTCCAATAAACAAACTAGGAATCTCAACTTTCCATAAATCCTTATCCACGTACAACTTACGAGCATCTTTACCCAACCTTAGATTGCTGATAATCACAGAACTAAAGACCTGTAAATGGTTAACACTAACTAGGTAACTAAAATCAGCAAACTTGTTTTTTGCGGAAACAGTATCCGGTCCGCCCCAAATCCCCCCCTCATACAACCATTCTTCCGCCTTATGCCCATACCGATTCAACTGTAACCCATCATCTTCGCTAATATTAGAGGTATCAATCCCCTTTACATAATTCAGAACTTCTGTCCATTCACCAACTTTTCGGCCTTCACTGATTTGTTCCTTGGCAACTTTTTGAAATAACTCAACCAGATCCTTTTCTTCCTGAATAAAATTCACTGCTCCATTAACGTTGATCCACCCCTGCAGGTTGTGTTGAAAATCTTGCGTCGTCACATATTTAGACACAACCATTCCACCCCAAGAATGTCCTAGAGCATAAACTTTCGTATCGGCACCATAAATTGACTTAAGTACCTTAACCACTGCATTCATATCTTCTGCCATCATTTGAACAGTCAGATTTTCCTTTTCATACTTACCATGGCTCATGCCTTGCCCACGCTGATCCCAATATGCCATAAGATATCTGCTTTCCAAGGTTCTGATTCCATTTGCAAGCCTGTACCCTAAATCATCTCCACCAGGCCCACCGTGGACAACTAGAACAATTACCTTAGTTTCGAAATTACCATGCAAATGAACCGGCATGTCCGCGCCGTTGTTTCGAACATGAATGGTCCTATTAATATCAGTTACCAACTGTTCTTTTTTGCACCCCACTCCTATCAACAACAGGAATAGAATTATCCACACAAATAGCGATGTTTTCATAACCTACTAATCTTTTTGTTCACCCTTTTGGTGTAATTATTTTTGATCCCCCACGATGGCGAAATACGCGTACCGATTTCAAAAAACATATCGGGAACAAATTGTCCATTAAATCCTGTCAACAGTGTCCCAGATAGTTTCCAGAAAATCCAAGCTGGTTGGACGGTCTGCATTGCTAAGCCTCCTCCAAAAAATAATGAAGGAGTTAAATAACCCCTTATACCTGCTCTCTTGGTTATTTTTCGATTATCCTTTAATTCCCATGTATCTCCTGCGTTAAAACGAAAGGTATATCCAATACCAAGTCCAAATTCTCTGCAATATTTCACTCGCTTAGAATATCTTCTCCGACCAATTTCTGCATTAACTAACAACGACCTATAATTTGGCTGAAAATTAAGATTCTGCTAACGAGGATAGAAAATAAATTAGTTTTCTAATCGTCTTTATCCCTGTTCGGTTAATGGTTGGTTATTGTTGAAACGCATTTACAATTTAGGCGATGAGACATTGGCTATATCATGACAAATGAACCCGTACATGCAGTACTTCTGTGGTTACACTCATTTTGAGCATCATTTTCCGTTCGACCCGAGCGATTTTATTCATTTCCGTAAACGAATCGGCCAAGAAGGGGTTCAGAAAATATTTGCTTATTCGGTGTCGCTCCACGGTAAAGCAGCACAGCAAGACCAGGTTTTATCGGACACAACGGTTCAAGAGAATAATACAACTTTTCCCACCGATGCAAAATTGGCTAAAAAGAGCATTGATCGGTGCAATGACCAAGCAGTTGCTTCGAGATACTTACAATCCTAAGCATCCCAAACGAAGGAAAAAGGCAAAGAAAGCTGAGCGTAAACTCAAGACAA